>VGWB01000051.1 GCA_016873755.1 Ignavibacteria bacterium
ACGGCCTCTGCGGCAAAGCTTCCGCCGTGATCGGTCCGTCTCTGTACGGCCTCATCGCAGACTTCACAAGCGAGCGATTCGCCGTTCTCTTCATCGGCACATTCTTCCTTGTTGGCCTCATTGTCCTTCAGGGCGTCATCGAGCCGGAACGAAAACGGCCCTCCGTTTCTCAGAGCTAGTACTCCGTTTCGCATCACCACAGGCTGCGGCATCATCATTTCACACTCCTGAAGACGTACGTATGGTGTGGCGGCTCTTCACCTTACGCCGGTTTTCCTATTGCATTTCTTTCCAAATTGGATTATCATTTTCACCGGGCAACATCTCCCCCACACGATTGCCAGTGTGAATTCCCAAGAATGGCGAAATGTGAGACGGCGTACTACATCCCGCAGGCCCAACACACCTCTTTGAATTCTGGGGTTTTCCGGTATGAAGCAATCCTTGTTCACCACAATCCTTCTCATCCTTGCGACCGCCGTTTCGACGGTCATTTATTTCTACTTCCTGCCGAAGTACATCCAGGATGGGGGCTACATTGTCATCTTGCTCCTGGCACTCTCGATCATGGTAATCACGTTCATCGTGGAGCGAACGCTGTCACTTCGAAAGGCCGAGGGCAACGGCCCTCTGCAGCGGTTCCTCCGGCATGTTGTCGATGCAGTGCAGGACAGGAAGCTCGAGGAAGCGATTGAAATGTGCAGACGGCAAGGGGGAACCTGCGGTAACGTGCTGCGGGCCGCTCTGGAGCGATATCTCGTCGTGCAGAAGCGACAGCTTCCGCTTGACAAGCAGGTCACGGAGGTAAAGCGCGTCATCGAGGAAGCGACCGCACTCGAGACGCCGCTGCTCGAAAAGAACCTCATCGCAATTTCCACGATTGCCTCTATTGCGACGATGATCGGGTTGTTCGGCACAACTCTGGGCATGATCCGGGCGTTCCGAGCGCTCGCCTCCACAGGAGCGCCGGACGCTATCCAGTTGTCGCTCGGAATTTCCGAAGCGTTGGTGAATACCGCGGGCGGACTCTTCGCGGCGGTCACAGCCATTGTCGCTTACAATGTCTTCGTCAACAAGGTGGACACCCTGACCTTCATGCTGGATGAGGCTGTCTTTGAGATTGTTGAAATCCTGGGTGGAGAAGAAGCGGCGCGGTCATAAGTCAGAGCCTCCATGCCGAAAGTCAAGAAGAAACGAGTTGGCATCAGCATTGACATGACCCCTTTGGTCGATGTGGCGTTCTTGCTCCTAACGTTCTTCATGCTTACCACGAAGTTCAAGCCTCAGGAGGAGGTCACACTATCCCTGCCTGCATCACATTCGAAATACAAGCTTCCCGAATCTGACGTCATCACCGTCACGTTCAGCCCCGAGGGAAAGCTGTATCTCGGCCTGGACTCCCAGCAGCTGCGGGCTCAAGTCTTTGGCGACCAGAACAAACTGAAGCCCTCGATCCCCATCACCTTGGAAGAGCTCCCCGCGCTGGTCCAACAGGCAAGAAGCGCAAATCCGAAACTCCGCGCGGTGATCAAAGGTGACAGAGACTCGATGTATGGTCCAGCTGAGGATGTCATGAACGCCCTGCAGAAAGCAAACATCGCACGCTTTGAACTTGTTACCGAACTTGAAAGGACAGAGTGACCGATGGGTGCTTTGGATATAGGTGGGGGTCGCGAACATGGCAAGAAAGGGAAACGAAAGAAAAAGCGCCGCATTGGCATCCGGATCGACATGACGCCCCTGGTCGACGTTGCTTTCCTTCTTCTGACGTTCTTCATGCTGACAACGACCTTCAGCCTCCCGCAAGTGATGGAGATTACGCTCCCCCCAAGCGAAACCAAGAGCGAGGTCACCGAGGCAAGCCTTTTGCTCTTGCGTGTAATGGAAGACGGACAGATATTTTGGAATATGGGAACGGAGAAACCCAGAGTTCTCGATCAGAACGAGCTTCGCGGCTTCCTGCAAGATCGCGTCAATTCGAATCCGAATATGATCACGCTGATCAAGGTTGATCGGAAAAGCAAGTACTCCAACATGGTACGGATCATCGACGAACTGCACCTGGCGAACATCACCCGGTACAGCCTTGCTCCGCTCCTCGAGCAGGACAAAAAAATTGTGACTGAGGCAGTGGGAACTCCATAGCGCCACCCTGTTTTGAACGGCTTCCACTTTCAAGATACCGATGCAACGACGGGTATGAATCGCAACCACACATTCTCCTGTTTCGCACTCCTGATGGTGTTCCTGTCCGGCCTTGGCCTTGCCCACGCGCAGGTTGTCATCCGCGATACCACTTTTTTCCCAATCCAGGATACTTCAGAGACACGCGATGTCGATCTTACAACCTTCCCGGACAAGATTATCCTCCAGACGGGCACGAACACTAACCTCGCACTGAACAAAGGCATCGTCGTTCGCTACTCCGATCCGAATCCGATCAAGATTTCCAATCATCCCACAGCGTCGAACCCGCGGCTCATTATCGACGGCAAAGTCTCAGCCACTTCCTTCTTTGAACTGTTACCGGGCCAGGAGGGAACATATTTCCGCATCGACCTCCAGGCGGTTCGCGTCGTCAACCGGGTGGTGACGCGCGTCTTTCCCGCCAACAGTGTGAACTTCCGCGTCCGAGCCTACTCCATCTACCTGGGCCTCGACACGCTTTCCTTCAAGAAGGTCAAGCAGGTTGTGGACAACGAGCGAGCAAATACGGATGACTTCTTCGATCCCGATACCGGCCGGTATGTGCTCTTCCTCATCGACAAGCAGGACCCGTCGCTGACAAATCCCTTCTCAACGACGTTCGGCGAGATTGAGGTGTATGGAGTGGGGTACCTCCAGGAGGGACAATTTGCGTCCCGGGTACGTGACGCGGGCAAGCCTGTCAATTGGGGGCGTGCGAACTGGCGAGCACTCACACCCCCCGGCACGTCGGTGCGGATGCAGGTTCGCACGGGTAGCACTCCCAACGTGACATCATCGTGGAGTCCTTGGAGCGAGGAGGTGTCGCTCCCTAATTCGCTGTTCAGCGTGTTCGAGCCGCGTCGCTATATGCAGTATCGGGTAAACCTGTATACCGAGTCGGTCGAAACGCCAAGAGTGGACGAGGTGAGCATCTCCTACGATACGATGCTCGTGGCAAAATCCGCTGTTGCGAAGATCTTGCCGCAGACTGCGCAAATCTTGAAGCAAACGCAGTTTCAGTACCAAGTCACTGCAGAGGTCGACTCGCGCAGCACGGGCATTGACACCCTTGTGATCTTCACCAAGATCCCGATCGTCGTCAGCGGGGTCACCGTCAATGATCTCAACATCCCATACGGCATCCAGATTCAGCCCGGCGCCGTCATACTGGGATTCGGCAGCACGATCAACTTCAACGCGACAGTTAACGTAGAAATAAAGTTCACACCGTTTCTTGACGAGACCAGTTTTCCCTCCGTGGTGATTTCGAAAGCGAACGCATCCAATCCACAGAGGGTGGATGCGACCGTGTTGAACAATGTCGAGAGCTGGACGCTCTCAGCATCAGGCGTTCCGGAGCAGGTGATCGTCGATGCCAAAGCAGACCCAAATCCGTTTACGCCGAACGACGACGGCAGAAACGACGTAACGCATTTCACGTTCTTTGTCTCAAATCTCGTTGTCGCGCGCCCGGTCCAGATCAAGATCTACGATATCTCCGGACAACTCGTGCGAACACTGCTCGATATCAAGACGACCGCTCAGGCGTTTGTCGAACAGAATGCCGTCCGGTGGGATGGGCGAGGTGATAACGGTCGGCTCCTTCCACCGGGGCTGTACATCTACCAGATCATTGCCGAAGTCGACGGCCCTTCGCCGTCTGTCATTACGAAGACGGTCTCCATCGCATATTAGATTGCACGTATGAAGCAGCGACTTCTTTATCTCTGCGTGGCTTTTTTCATCCTCCCGACGTGCGGAATTGCCGGCGGATTTTCGAAGCTTCCCGTCAGCGCGCGCGCGGTAACACTCGGAGGATCCCTGGTCAGTTTCTCCGATGACCCGAACGTCGTGTTTTACAATCCGGCCGGCATCGCAGCGCTCAAAACGCTTTCCATCTCCACGTCCTACACCCAATTGTTCACCGGCATCAGCGATGACCGCTTGAGCTACATCTCGGGGAGCGCTGTTGCGAACTTGGGCCTCGTGGGCAACCTGGGCGTGGGCATCCGGTCGTTCTCCTCCAATTTCTGGAAGGAGAACGAAATCGTCGGGAGTTACGCACAGAGCCTGTTCGACCTGTTCTTCATAGGCGGGAGTGTGAAGCTTATGCAGTGGTCAACGCCCGCGCCGTCCGGACGGCTCGCCGTTCCGGAAGAAGGACTTTCCAATGTTACGCTTTCGTTCGACGCCGGCGCTCAGGCTCAATTGAACAACATCGTGCCGGACAACGACATCCGCTTCGGTGTCTTTGTCGGCGACATCACGCAGCCTTCGATTGCCAAGAACGGAGCCCCTGAGGGAAAGCTGAACCTCAGGCTTTCCACGGGCATCGCGTACATCTCGCGTGTCTACAATTATGCCGTGACGGCTCATTACACAGTAGCAGGGACCATGAGACGTCTTGGCGTTGGCTTGGAAATCCTCGCGCTCGAGACATCGGTCCTTGAACAGCCTGTTCACTTGGTGGTTCGAGCCGGCGGGGGTGGTGGCCTGCAGGCAACAGCCAAGCAGGGCGATTTGAACGGCGGACTGGGATTGACCATCGCCGGCCTGTCCTTTGACTATGCATTTGCATACCAGACTGAGCTGTCATACGTTTCGGGTACACATCATTTGACGTTGCGGTATTCATTCTGAACACTGCACGCCGGTTCGCAGAGCCTATGAAATTCCGGTTGCCCCTTCTTTTCCTCAGTAGCGTTCTGACAATCTCTCTGCCGGAAGAGTCATTTCCGCAGTTCATTTCCTCTGACCAGGAAAAGGGGACCTATCTGAACTACTCCGGCAGGAACTACGAAAACTACAGCTCCGTCCTGCTGCGACGGAAGTTTTACGACAACTTCGGGAACTTCCTCGTCGATGGGGTCACGATTTTCGGCCTGAGCGAGGAACAGCGTCCGGCAAACCTTCAACTGCTCGACATCCCGACAAGCAGCCTGAGCAAGTCGCGCTTCTACAGCTCGTATTTCACCAACCTTGTCATTCTCAACGACAACTATAGCGGTTTCACAAGCCGGTTGATGATCGGCGATGCGATCCGCACAAAGTTTACCTCACTGACACTCGACAAAGCGCGCTTCAACGGCATCCGGTGGGACGCCGCCACGCCGAAATACCGCGCAACCGTCCTGGCATCGCGCGTTTCCGATCCCGTGCGCATGAATCCGGAAATCGTCCTCACAGCTTCCCAGCAGATCCGTCGAATTCGCGAATGGACCACCTATCTTCTGGGCGGCCACTTCGAGACAGATATCGGTGATTTTCTCACGATCGGAGCAACGTACGTCAACCAGCACCAGCGACGGAGCTCGCTGGACAGCAAGGATATTTCGGTTCGCGGCGTGCCGGCCAACGCAGTGCCCCGGGTCATCTTCGTTCGAGTTCGCGATGATTCTCCCGGAGATAACTCCGGTCCCATCATCTTCACCACGCCCCAAATTTTCATCAACGGAAAAGCGCACCCGATGAACAATATCAACGCCCGGGTGCCTGACCCGTTGCGGGTCGACCTGCGGTACCCAATCCAGTACTGGATCATTCGCGATTTCCAGCCGATCTATGTCGCCACGTATCCGCAGCGCGACACCGTCAGTCAAACGGACTACGTTCACTACAGCGCGCGCTCGGCGCCAACCCCTATACCGAGGTACCCTTTCCAACTCCAGAGTGATCGCCTCGACGTTGACTACAATATGACGTACGCCTTCGTCATTCCGCCAGGTGTGAATTCTGTCGATTTCAGCATCGTTCTCTCCAACGACTACCGGGTCGATGCCGGGCACGATTGGATCAATAACCTTGATGAGTACGAGAACACCCAGTTCCGCTCGCACGCCGACAGCGTCGTCATCGGTTCGCTCGCAGTCCCAACGACCTTTCGGGCGGTTGCTCGCGCCGAAGGAAACGTCAAAGATGGATCCAACAAGAGGGTCGTCACCTTCTCGTATGGACTCGTGACAGGGATGGCCGTGTATGGCCTGAACTTCAAGTTCAACTGGAAGGGGTTCAACATAGAAGGCGAATTCGTCCGGAGCGTCGACTTCCTCAAATATCCAATCGGGAAGGGATCGTTGTTTGAGGACGTTGGTGGAGCGTTCTTCATCCGCGGGACGAAGAAGGTCGGTCGACTGACACTGGGCCTGGAACGATACCACCTGGACCCCCGGTTCACTTCCATGTTGAACCTCTATACAATGGACAACAGCTACTACGGGGGCCAGAACTCTCCGATTGCGCCGGATTTCCTCGGTTTCGACCCATCGGCCTGGTCCTCGGCACTGACCAGTCTCCCGGGTGAGTACATACCGGGCCAGGCAGGCGGCGCTGTGTATTCTCTCGTCGACGACAACGACGATAACGATCGATGGGAAGACGGCTTCTACCACTACAACGTTCGTGCGACGCCCGACATACGCAACGGAGACGTGCTCAACTACAACTACCGGCTCGGCTTTCCGGGCTTCGGCGACCCCTTCCTCCTCGGCTATCGTCAGAATGTCAATGAGCTGGTTGGGCTTGGTGACATCATCCGGAGGCCGGATGCGGGTATCTTCCCCGGCAAGGACAAGGACCGTGACGGTATTCCGGACGACGACCGCAACTCCGATGGTATTCCGGATTATGTGCAGGACTTCCTTACCTACTTCACCGACCCGCCCTTCTTCAACTACGGAGATGACTGGAACAATAACGGGGTCATCGACGAGCAGGAGAATGATATTCTTCCTGACCATGCCTACGACCCCGATCTTAGCGGCTATCATTTCTTTGGTGACTTTGAGATCATCCGCTCCATGAACTTACGGATCGGGACAATCCGCGAGACGGCGATTGCACGAGGCGGCAAGAACAAGAGTGACTACATGCGATGGACATATGAGGCAAGCACCCCACGCTTCGGCGGCATCAATCTCTTCTATGTCCTCAAGCGCGTTCGTGACAATATCCCAAACAACGGCTATCAGTTCATCAGTCCACTCACCATCTCCGCGGCCATCCCGGATTTCGTGTTCGATCCTCTTGAGTACAAAAACAGCCTTGCCCATCAATTGTATCTTGGCGCGGTGTACTCGCAGGTCCCAAGCCTACGCATAGAGAACAACATCAAATACGAATTCAACACTCAAAGCGCCGTTGGTGAAGCGTTGCGAGACGTCCGAGGATCGCTGCTCAATCCGGATGAGCAGCCGGATGGACGGATTGTGAAACTCGGGATCGTCAACAAGGTTGACTACACCATTCGGTTTTTCGATGGCCGGCTCCAGTTCATCCCTCAGCTGAAGGTGCGAACACAGAAGATCGTGCAGCGTGAAACAGATCAGTTCAACCAACGGGTCAATACGGTGAAATCCCACGTGCAGGAGATCATGCCGATTTTCAGAGTTGACTATCGCCTCACCGACCGCACGGACCTTCGGCTGGGGTTACAGGGATTCAGCATCCCGGGCACAGGAAATTCATTCAACTACCAGATTAAGGACCTTAAGTCACCGGAGCGAGACGAAAACCGCACAACGTTTGCTGTCACGCTGAGCAACAAATCCCCCTATGGTGGCTATAATGTCGTGATTGATATGGGCTACAAGTTGACAAGCCGCGAGTTCCCGAGGCAGCCCGATCCGCGATTTCGCGAAAAGAAAGAGTCATTGATTTTCGTAACGATCTACGCGGGCTTCTAGCTATGGATTTCAAGACGATCATCATTGTCCTCGTGGCTGCCTCTGTTGCGGCGTTCTTCATCCCGACACCGCAGGAGATGCGAACGCATTTCAAAAGCGGTCAGGACTACTACGCTTCCAAGGACTACAAGCGGGCTATTGAGCAGTATGACTGGATCATCAATGCCGACAGCAAATTTCTTGAAGCCGACAGCGTTCGCGTTGCTCTGCTCGGGAATGAACTGAACGTCGGGGTGCGTACTGCAGCATTCTATCAAAAGGCAAACGCTCTTCGGAATCTGGGGAGCAAAGAAGAGAGTATTGACAACTACCGCATCGTCGAACGCAGGCCCGACTCGCCGAGCCTCTCGGCACTTGCGCAGTTCCAGATCTACGAGATGAGCTATGCAGACAAAGACTACAAACGGGCGATTCAGGAAGCGCGAGCGCTCATCGAGCGCTATCCACTTGATGACAGGGTTCCCCGCGCGTGGTATGATATCGCATGGGCGTTTCGGGAACTGAGCATGATCGACAGCTCCAACCTGGCGTTTGAAACACTTGTTCAGAGCTTTCCTAGGAGTCAGCTCGATGCCCGAGCGCGATACCAGCTCGGCCAGAACCTCTTCGATCAGGGCAATTGGGATGAAGCCGTCAGCGCCTTCACCGATTTGACCGACCGCTACCGTCCCGAGAGCTTTGCCTCAACCGAATGGGAGAACGTCGAACTCAAGGCGGTCCGAGATCGGAGGTTGTTTGAGGCGCAGGCCGGGCGAGACGTTGATGCCAACACTCTCGAGCTTGTTGCGAAGTCGCAAGTCAGGATTGGAGACGCCTACCAGCGCAAGGGACAGTATGAGAACGCGATACAGACATACCGCAAGGTCATCGCCACCTTCGCACTGATGCCAACCCTCGTCGAGGCAACGTACATCAAGATGGCAGAGTACACGGCAGAACTCAAGGGAATCGATGAAGGAATTCAGATCTACCGGCAAGCGATCGATGAGAACTTCAGCAACAAGCCCCTCCAAGCCAAGCTCCAGTACAAGATCGCGCGAACATATCAAGAGGCAAAGATATTCGAGAAAGCGGCCCAGGAATATCTGTTCTACGTCTGGGCGTATGCCCCTCAGGCAAACGCAATCAAGTTCCCCCTCGAACAGGCATATTTCTTGGCCATCAGCAATTTTTACAACGCCCGAAACTTCCAGACCACCTTGTCGTACGCCGACACCGCGTCCCTGCTCTTTCGCGAGAGCGAGCTATCGACCAAAATCGCGACGTACAAGGGACTGGCGTCGCTCGGGCTGGGACGGTTCGCACAGGCGCGAGAATACTTCAATTCCGTTGTTCAGGAAGCTCCTGAATCCAATGAGGCGTTGCTGGCCCGAACGCAAATCGGCAAGAGTTACTTTGACGAACGCCAATGTGCCAAAGCTGTCGAATCATTCGAGCAGCTTCTTGCCGGGGATCGGTCGAAGCTTGACCTGAGTGAAGTCCATTATTTGCTCGGCCTCAGCTACTACGGGCTGGATGCACACGAGAAGGCGATTGATCACCTTTCCCGCGTCGAGCCGTCGTCGCCTTATTATCCCTACACGTTCGCCCGAGTTACGCGTGCATACGTTGCACAGAAACGTTTCGACGACGTAACAAGCTATCTCGAGGAGGCATTTTCAAGCGCGCGAAGCGACAGCGTTGACTTCCGGCCATTTGTCCGGCTGGCCCGATCCGAGCTGTACACGGCTCAGCAGAAGTATGATCTCGCGATCGCGGAATTCGACAGCGTGGTGAACGACAAGACACAAACGGAAAATACGCGCGTTCAGGCACTGTACGGACGCGGGCTTGTGTACTTCGAGATGACAAAGTTCAAAGAGGCTTCAACGGATTTGCAGGCGTGCCTTTCGTCCGGCGTATTTCAGCAGGTCTTCCCCGCCTTGGTCCCGCAGGCCAAAGAGAAGCTGGCATTCAGTTTCATCACTCTCGAGAAGAAGAAGGAGGGCGCGCAGCTTCTGACGGATCTCGTAGCAGCTGCGCTTACAGGCGCCCAGAAAACCAGACAGCTGGCCACGCTGTGTGAGTTTCATTACCGTTCGGGTGAATACGCGAAAGCGATCGAGGTTGGGAAGCGGGTTCTGGCCATGGCTGACAAGGATGAGATATCTACCATTCGAACATACGTCGCCGTGAGCAACAGCTACGGCAACCTCCAGCAGCATGAACAGGCGATTGCCACCCTGAAAGAGGCCGCTGAGAAATTCCCAGCCAATGAATACGTTGAAGAGGTGTTCTACCAGCTCGGGCTGATCTATTACAACGGAGGCGATTTCAGAAGCAGTGCAGAGGCGTTCCGGAGTCATCTGCAGCGCTTTCCGGACAGCCGGTTCAAGGAAGACGCGCTGTATTTCTACGGGTTTTCACAGTATCAGATTGGCCAGGCCGACGAGTCGATCAGGACGCTGCGAGAATTCATCAGAACCTACCCTAACTCCAGGCGAGTGCCAAAGGCACAGCTCCAAATCGGCGAGGCATACTTCAATACCACGCGGTTCGATGAGGCCGCGAGGGAATACCAGATGGTCTATCGCCAGTATCCCCAGGACGAAAACGCTGCCACGGCAATGTTCAACGAAGGGTGGTCGTACTACCAACTGGAACAGAACCAGAAGATGCTTGAGACATTCGGCAACCTCGTTCAGAAGTTCCCGAAGAGCAGGTTTGCTGCAGATGCGCAGTTCACAATCGGGGACTACTATTATAATCAGAAATCATACGACGCAGCGCTCACCGCGTACCAGACGTTCACGAGTTTGTTTCCCGATGAACCCCGCGTGGAGGAGGCGAGACTGCTTATCAAGGATCTCAGTCAGGTTGAGGCTTATCGCGAGTACGAGGCGGCCATGGCGTTCTTCGACGCCAAGAGCTGGAAGGTCGCCATCGCAGAATTGACCAAAGTGATGGACAAGTATCCAAACACGGATATCGTCTACGGCTGCAAAGCCAACATCGCCTCGGCCCACGAACAACTAGGCGAGCGCAGGAAAGCCATTGCGCTGTTCGATGAGATCATCAAAGACTGGAAAGAGATCGAAGCTGCCAAGACAGCGGTGTTTTTTGCTGAAATGCACAAACGGTGGATTGAGGCCGGGAAGTAACACTTGCAAGATTCCCGAACACTGCGAGACTTCGGGAATCTCACCAGAGCGATGACACGGAAGCATACCACAGGATCTCAGCGACTAGGCCAATGGAAACGGACGTACCAAAAGTACTTCGCCATTGGTTTTCTGCTTGCTGCCCTGTTGCACCTCATCATCACGTCGGTCTACCATGTTGCGACCGAACGACCCCCTACTGAAGTGACGGTGATGGTGGAGAAGATGGAGTACGATCTCGTTCAACCGCCAGTGAAGTTTGAACTTCGGGCTCCAAAGCTTGCAAAGGCGTTCTCCGTGTCCAAATTGCCATCGTACGTTCAGTCCTTTACGCCGCGGGAGATCAGGTTCGAGCCGACGACGGTGACGCGAGTCGAACAGCCATCCGTCACACAACGAGCCACCGATCAGGCCAACCGTGTAGAAGGGAGTATTTTCTACGGAGCACTCACCGGAGGACCCGGTGCGGAAGCAAGCTGGGGCATCCCGGGTGGAGCCGTGGCTTTCGGACGAAGTTTGGGAACCGGTGGCCGGCTCGGGTGGGGCGAAGGACAGACAGCAGGTGTGGATTTCTCGCCGGATCTCACCGAGGAAGTTGTGAACGTGCGCACCGGAGGGACGGGACTGCAGTCGATGCGCAATGAGCTGATCGGGTCAGAGAACTTGCTTGATCGGCTCGAGGGATTCATCGAGGTCGATCCCGCGAACAAAAAGAAGGTGAAGGGATTCATCAACTTCTATCAGCTCCGCTGGAGAGCTACGAAATCGGAGCCGAACGGCGAAGAGGGATGGAACGTGTTCCCCAAGTCGTTGCCGACCCTACAGGCCTATGCACAGGATAGCACGGATGTGCGCGTCTCGCTCGCGGGCAATATTCGACTGGATGACCGCCAGCTCTGGAACGTACCGATTCTGTTTATGATGGGCTATACAGCCTCGGTCCAGTACACACCGATGGAGGCGAAGAATCTCGGCACGTGGCTGCAAAAAGGTGGTTTTCTCTTCATTGACGACGGTTATGCAGCGATGTACGCGGCGTTCAACAAGAGCGTACGCGCGCTCCTGAAGGATGCGTTGGGTTACGATGCCGAATTCCAGCGCATTCCGAACAACCACTGGTTGTACCATTGCTGGGAGGATTTCGGAGGGCCCCCATCAGGACTTGATGACGCAAACCTCCCTCTCGAAAGAGACGGTAGAACACCGAGGCGTATTCCGGAGCGGTATCCGTACCTTGAAGGCATTTTTCTCAATGGCCGGCTCGCAGTCCTCATGTCAAGCAAAGGCTATTCCCACGCGTGGGGGGTGTGGCGGTATGTGTCGCCGGCTGATGGCGGTCCGCTGGATAACGCGCGCCAGCTGCATTTCGGCATCAACATCATGGTCTACGCAAGCACCGCGAAAGGCGGTATCATCGATCAGAACAAGGAACGGATTGCCGGTGAATTCCAGAGGTAGTTATCAAGGGGTTGTCACAGCAAGAGCGTTCTTCTGAAGACCGAATGAGACCTCTTCATAGAAATGTCTGGACCCTGTTGTCGGTCAGCCTGATGATCGCGTCTGGTTGCGACCCGGCGTACCGGTACATGTTCTTTCCCCCGGACCGGACTGAGTATACCCTCGTTCCGAATCCGGACTTGCTCTATCTCAACAACGACACGAGCTACTACCTCAGCCGTGACAGTCTGTCTGTAACTTTCGATCGCAAGACGTTCAAAATCGAGGTGAAGTACTTTTCTGACTATCAGCTTAATGCGTTTGAGTTCCCTGATGATTCTCGCGACGGGGAATTCTCCGCTAATCCGTTCACCTATGCGAACTGGGTCGACCCCCAACTCGGTTACACGCCAAACCGCTTCACGGTATTCAAGGTCAGTATCTTCAACTATGCCTCTTCGAAGCTCAACTTCGACCCTGAGCTTTCGTTCCTGATCACCGACCGCGGGGATGTCTTACCCGGTTACGGGCGTGAGGAGAAGTCAAGCCGCAATCAGAGCATTGAGGGGTATTTTCGAAAGCGAAAGGGAAGCAGCGGAGTTGATGATGAGGTGTTCGAGCGACGGATGGGCATCGTTCGCCAGACGGTCCTCTATCTCGGGCGGCCGGTCTACCAAGGTGACAGCCGTGAAGGGATCGTCGTGTATGACCCAATCGACGAGTCTGTGGAAAAGGTGAAATTAGTGATGAAGAGCTTCATCACGGGATATGATGAGAACAACGAGCCGGGGGAGTTTCTTGACCTTCAGTTCTATTTCAATCGTGTCCCACTCCAGCGGGAGCGCTTCGCACCAGTCGTCGCCACCGCAGATACTGTTGCTCAAGGATTCGTTTCCGGCGATGCTGGCTCTGTGGCCAGCACACTTCGAAACGCAACCTTCGAGCTTCATCAGATACGGTACCGGATCGAAGAGGAGGAGGGGGCTTTTGTACAACAGGACTGGAATGTCAAGCCGAATGCGCTTACATCGCTGGTCAGCTTCCTGAAGGACAGCCTCCGAGTGCGCCCCGTGGTGAAGGTCTCCCCGGCGGAATCTCCGGAACTCCTTAACGCCAAGGTGGGATTCCTTTTCGCCGGGTCGTCGAAACCGATTTTCGCCGATATTGAGGTGCAGAGTCTGGCGAACTTGATAAAGCGAGGCGGATTCCTTTTCATCGACAATTCAGCATTTACGGCAAGCTATCAGTACTACGATTTCATGGTCGCCCTGCTTCAAAACATCGGTTCAAAGCTCGACCGACAGGTGAGGGTGATTACGATCCCGAACGACCACGCGATCTACAAGATCTGGCGAAAGCTGTCCGGCCCACCTCAGGGAATGGACGACATAGAGAGCATGCCGGACCGACGGAACTATATCCAGGGTTTGTTCTGGCGCGATCGCCTGGTCGCGGCTGTTTCCTCAAAAGGCTATTCCATGATGTGGAACCAGCAAGATCCGAATCAACTCGATCAGTACGTTCTTGGTGCAAATCTCGTTACGTACGCGGTCAGTACACTCAGAGCACAATAGCGTTCCGTGCAGCGAGCATAAACAGACAATCCACCTACAGCTACAGTCAACCATGCGCCTCGCGTTCGTGATCTACTTCGTTATTGTTCTGTTCATAAGCAGCACCGCTTCTGCGCGCGTACACACTCCCCCCTTCGCAGGCCAGGACACCGTTCGCGCCGACCGGGCAGATACGATAGCACAAAGCCCACCACAGCTGAACACGTGGAGCGATCGGCGGATCGTCAGCGTCGTTCTTTCGACCCTCATTCCCGGCAGCGGGCAAACATATCTTGGCCACACGGAGAAGGGTGCAGGCTTCACGTTGGCGACGCTGGCGAGCGGCCTCATCACTATCCTATCTGAAAACAACATCATCGGGAGGAACGAGCGCCTCGACGAGCTGAAGGCCCAATATGACATCAGCACAAACTATATCGGGGCGGACACAATCTGGGCAAAGATGGTCAGCACGAAATCCATCCTAGACAAAGATGTGCGGCGGCGGGATCTGTTCTTGAAACTGACGGTGGCGTTCTGGGTGGCAAATCTGGTCGATATCGTATTCTTCACAGATGACAAGGGTGAGAGAACCTTCGGGTTGCTGGAAACCGGGAGGACGACTTTTGCGCTCGTTCCCGATCCCAAGAATGGCGTGAACGCCTGCCTCTCCATCCGATTCTAAACGAGCACGTTTACGAATATCGGGTTCACCGAATGCGTACGAAAAAAAGTGCAGTTTTCGCTTGCCTTACTTTGATTTTCTTGTATCTTCTTGTACAGGGCTGTACCGAACCACAAGACCTGATCACTCCCACGCACTTCACGCGCGTCCCAAAAGTACTCAATCTTCAAGCAGCCATTGGGCTGACTCTCTCAGGGAAACGGTTGGTGCTCGTCACGTGGGAGTTTGACACCTCCAACGCAAACGTTCGGTCGTGGGACATCACTCGCAGTCTCAATGACACGAGTGCGGGGGCATTTGTCCCCCTGGAGATCATCCGGAAGCCCGCAGTGGGCTTCCCTTCGTACTTCGACAGCAGCGCAGTTCTCCAGGGCCAGTACATGGTAACCGATAGCATTGATGTCTACTACAAAGTCATTCCGAACGGCATCCTGAACAACTTTGTCGGACAGCCGTCGGATGTCCTTCACGTCATTGTTCGAAGATTCTAATACCTCCAGCCACGGAATGTTCCTCCGCGCCCGCTTATCTTCTTAGAAAGGAGATTCGCCATGAAACGCTTGATCTCACGCGTTGCCTGTGGTTTCATCTTCCTTGTGACACTGACGTCACTTGTGCTTGCTCAGGATCCACTGAGCGCCACAAAGACGTCGCTCTCCTTCGGGTCCATCCCTGTTCTCACGACGAAGAGCGACAGCTTCTACGTCAAGAACAGGACGCAGTTCGGGTACCAACTGACGAGCCTGACCACGCGTTCTGCACGCTATGTGCTTACGTATGCCCAGAGCGGTGTTGTCTTTCCGTTCGATAGCCTGAAGATCCACGTGACATTCTCTCCCGATTCAGTGGGCTCCTATCCGGACACGCTCGTCATTACCCACAACGCCTCAGGTGCCCCAATCAAGGTCACGCTCAGTGGCACCGCGTCCAATCCTATCGTGGTTGCGTCACCAAGAACAGGGGGGGTCTTGACCAGCCTCTCCCTGGTCGACACGTTCGCCACGCACACGCGCCATGACAGTGTAACGATCCGAAATGGAACGACCAGTGCCCTCACCGTCTCGTCAATCACGACGGCTAATCCGGAGTTTACGATCCTAAAGAGCGTACCATTCACGATCGCCGCTTCGGATAGCCAGCGCGTTGTCTTTGCATATCGGGGAACCTCTGTAGGCAGAGACCTTGACACACTCAGGATTGCACATAGCCTTGCGGTCAAAGGAAGCTCTCCCATCAAGTTCCCGATTTCTGCGAGGGCAATCTCGTACTTGCGCTTTGGCCTCCTTACCGGCACGACAAGGACACGATACTACGATAACTTCGACACGCTCAGGGTCACTGGCACGAGTGCCGGGACCGCCGGCGGCTCGCTCAATCCGCCGGTGGCGATCGACAGCGCGAGGACAGCTCTAACCTCCCTAATCGCTCCATTTGCCGGCGCGGACGTTCGGGTCGATAGCATCACATTCACCGGCCCGCATTTCTACAACATCACGCCTACCCCATACCTACACCGGGGTGGTGATCAGTACGACAGAAACATCCAGTTCCGCTATCAGCCGAAGTCGCTCTCCAGCCCGGTGCACAGGGACACGATTGTTGTTTTCACAAACGATACGATCCCCGGCGGCAACCGCCTGACGCTCCTCGTCGAAGGTGCAAGCAAGAGACAAGTCTACGTTCGCAACACGATCAACGGAACATCAATTAGTTTCGGGGCGGTGCCGCTTGGTGTTTCTGTCGATAGCACAATGCGCATTTATAACTTCCAGGACGTTCAGCTCAAGATTGACAGCATCCGGTTCTCGGTAAACGTTCCCAAATACACCATCACTACGACGGCGACCAATCTCCTGATCAATCCTGGCGACACGGCAAAGGTGAATGTCCGCTTCACGGCAATCGACACGTTGCCAAAACTCAACACTGCCATCCCAGACACGGTCCTTGTTTACTCCTCCTTCTTCTCGACGCCTGCCCGATTGCCGGTGACGGCGACAGTCACATCGTCCGTCGTATTCACCCCATCGATCACGGCGCTCAATTTCGGGAACCTTGCGATCAACCTGACGAAAGACTCGACGATCAAAGTGTACAATCGCACATCGACAGCGTACAAGATCGACTCGGTTTCCCTGGTGTACGGCAAAGACTTCATTGTCCTTTCCAATGTCCTGACGACGCAGCTGCCACCGGGTGACAGCACAGCGATTCAAATGCAGTTCAAGCCGCGAACGGGGGCGCTGGTGCGCGACACCGTCAACATCTGGCACAACTTCAGCGCACTTGGGATAGCAAATCCGCGCAAGATTGCCCTCGTCGGCACAGGCACGACACAGCAGATGATCGACCCGAGGAACTACATCACGGTCGACAACGTTCGTGGCCTCGACGGATTCCCCACAGCGAGCCCTGATTCCAGCTACGTCGAAACAGGCCCCTTCTGGCAAAATGCGTCGGGCGTTGACTATGGCGGGACCGCAACCGGCCACCGGCGGTCACCCAATCTGTCGGGTTCGCCGAGTGGTTCTTCGGCACGGTGGACGTTCAAGATCGACTCAACGGCTCCCTATCTGATCTACCATCATGTCCAAAGCAGCTTCAATGCAGGTGCCGGTTACTATGTACACCTGCGCAAGTTCGGTGTTGGCGGTATTGTGGATAGTCTGCGTTATGACATGTCATACAACTTCTCAAACTATCTCGGCGGAGCCGCCGGCACGTGGCTGCCGTTGATGTTTCACCGCATCGACGGCGTAGGCCCAAATGCTGCATCGATCACCATCGGAGCCGACAACCTCTCGACCACATTCATGCGATGCGACGCCGTGAGGTTCCTGCGCTCAAGTCAAAAAGCTGATATCGAGTTCGGGCGCCGCACGATTGACTTCTCGCCGATACGGGTTCCCGAAGAATTTGGGCAGATTACTCTGGGCGACGAGCTGGTGAGGAATTATCGCCTCTACAACCTGGGCCGAGACACGCTCCTGATCTCAGACATCCAGATCCAGCCGACATTGACGCCTGTGCCGTGGTTCTATGTGAAGAACTATACCAAGGGAACTACGATCAAGATACCGCCGCTGACCGTTCTTCCAGACGGGAAGGAGGGGGGCGGGTTCTTTGATCTTGAGCTCGCGTTTTCCCCGTTCAGCGAGGGATCGGCTCGAGACTCCATTGCGATCCTCAGCAATGATGAGAATGAGCCTCTGGCGTACAATATCCTCTTGGGAGAGGGATTGAATTTCAACTTCATCATGAATGCCAGTGCGGGGAACACGGAACCGCATTTCCGCGCTCCCGGACCACCCGATGTTCCAAAGCTGCCCCTGTATCGTGAGACTGCAAACGGAACCTGGGCGAACTCGACACGAGCACCTGCGTTCTTCCCGATCTTTAACGGTAATAATTCAAGCCGTGTCAATGTCGGCGGAGCGACGACACTACCCCATCAGGCCTTCTATGAGTTCCAGCTTCCGGAGATTGTTTTTGGCAAGATCGCCACGGATGGGCGATACATCCTCGAGTATGGCGGACCGTTGGGTTCCCCGAACGGCTATTCCAAGACCCTCACCAAAGTCGTTCATACCTTCGGTGTTCCGCCAGATAGCAGTTATTATAGTGCGCTGACGGCAGGAATAACGACGCCCTGGATTCAGGTTGGCGGGAGTGCCAAAACCTTCTTCCTGGCACCGGGCGGCGAAATTTCGATCGAATGCGCCCGCAACGCTCAGACGGAATCGCAAGGCGGTACCGGTCTCCTGAGAACCGACCTCCTCAGAATCCGCAAGGTCCCGACGGGAGCACTCATTGGCGTGAATGTTGCCCAAGGGGCGATTGTGAACTTCGGCGACGTCAGTTACCGGAACCCGGCCGGTCTCGACGGAAAAGCCAACAAGCAAGAGATCATACTGGGAAGCCGGGGCGAATCTCAGATCATCGTACAGAGCCTGAGGTTCCGCGATGGACGGTACTTCCGACTCGTCGCCGCTCCAACACCGCCGGTCTATCTACGAGCCCTCATTGGCGAGCAGAAGCTGACGATGGAGTTCACGCCAAATCAGATTGCAGCCGACTTCCGAGATACGCTGGAGATCCGCTCAAACTCCGTGCGCGACTCGCTGCTGTTGATTCCTGTGCTCGGAAATGGGATCGGCGGCATCTATGTCCTGGACGATGATGGCTCCGTCCAAGAAGTCTCCTCGACACCGCTCTTTGGCGGTCTGTATCTCGGCAGGTGGGACATCACCAAGATGACCAATTGGCAGCTCGAAGCCACGAATACCGCCGACAGCATCGGCCGGGGCAAGACACGCCGCATGCTGCCGATCTACTTCAATCCGGGTGGGCGCTTCACATGGTACCCGTTGATACCGGCAGATCCCACAGCCGGCGATTCCGTGCTGATGAACGTGGCTGTGTCGGTCCCACGAGGATATTCCAAGGCCAGCCCCCGGGCGCGCTACAAGGTGCTCAGCACCGGCGGCAACATTACGAAGGATACGCTCATCAGCCAGAACAACCCACCGCTGGTCGGCGGCTCATTGCTCGTCGAGCTCAACCTCGGCAACCATTTCTTCCTCAGGGGCGGTCGAGACGTGGGCACTCAGGCCATCTTCGGACACATCCGGTTGGAGAACGACACCGCTGCCGTGAGTGCATTCTACGGTACGACGACGAACTTCGCGCGCCGCGACACCTTTGCACTGATGGCCGACGCGGTCATCCTGCGTGAGCTGAGTCGGTTCCAGCCTTCTGTTACAGACGTTGAGGATCAGAATCTTCCGCTGGAGTTCTCGCTGAGCCAGAACTATCCGAACCCGTTCAATCCCACAACGACGATAGAGTTCATGCTGCCGGAGCAGCTGCCGGTTGAATTGCGAGTTTATGATATGCTCGGGCGGGAGGTCGCTACCCTGCTTAGGGGCGATGTGATGAATCCCGGCCGCCATATTATCCGGTGGAACGGCCGGAACAACTTCAACGAGACAGTAGCCACGGGCGTGTACTTCTACCGCATTGTGGCCGGCGGCCATGTGCAGGCGAAGAAGATGGTGCTGGTGAAGTAGGTCCAAGCGAGATTCCCCGAGGCCACCCAAGCATTCGAGAAGAGACTTCGGGAACCCACCGTCGAAGGGGCATCTGATCTTACATCAGATGCCCCTTCCTCTGTCTGGGAGTATCGTCTATGATCCGACTACCCCTCCTTCTCACAACGTGCGCCGTCCTGCTTGCGGGATGTTACCCGGAAAAACAGGAAACCACGACCCGCGGCCATCTCACCGTCTATTTGACGGAAT
>VGWB01000052.1 GCA_016873755.1 Ignavibacteria bacterium
ATGCGCGGGCCCGCCGAAATCTCCTTTGATCTTGAATCCGTTGTACCTCGCCGGATTGTGGCTCGCGGTAATGATGACGCCGCCGGCTGCCTTGAGCTTTGTCGTAAGGAGCGAGACCATCGGCGTGGAGGAAATCCTCTCGGAGATGATAACCTTGATGCCCCTGTTCGCCAGGACCGTCGCTGTCGCTTCAGCGAATTCCTTGGAGAGAAAGCGGGAGTCGTATCCTACCACGATCCCGTTCTTGATCTTCTTGTGACGCTTGAAGTAGTTCGCCGTGGCGAGAGCGACCTTCAAGACATTCTCGAAGGTGAAGTCGGCCGCGATAAGTCCCCGCCAGCCGTCGGTGCCGAATTTGATTTGTGTACTCATAGTTGTCTATCCACGAATTGCACGAATGGCCACGAAGAAGAGACTATTTCACAAGCCTCTTCCATTGCATTTTGGGATGTGAGCCAAAATTGATGAGGAGTCCAACCCTTAATCCAGTCGCTTTCAAATAATTCAGCACTTGGGCTTCTTCTTTCCCCGACAGCTTGTCAAGCGCTTTGATCTCCACAATGACCGAACCATGACAGACGAGATCTGGTACCTGATGTTACGCAGGGATGGCCGTCGCACCGCAGCTTGTAATCAGTCGTGTGAAGACCACACACCCCTGCATCCCCTCTCCCCCACACACGAAGCCGTCGCTACAGAGGGGACTGATTGCGCCAAGATATGTGGGATCGTACAGTCCACGCTTCATACGTCCCCCCTCGAGCGTTGGGCAGCGGGATGAGAGAGGGTCGTAGAGAGGTGTGTTATCTGACAAATAATCCAACATTCTTGCCCCTTGCGTAACATCACATTATAACTTCACGTTCAGCGCACCGAAGCCCGCGTAGTAGCCATTCGTATCGAGCTCTTCTTCGATGCGCAACAGTTGATTATACTTGGCGATACGATCCGTCCGACTTGCGGAGCCGGTCTTGATCATGCCGGAGTTCGTCGCCACCACGATGTCCGCAATTGTCGTATCTTCCGTCTCGCCGGAGCGGTGGCTGAGGATCGTCGTGTAGTGTGCACGCTTGGCCATCTCGATCGCGTCCAGCGTCTCTGTCAGCGTCCCGATCTGGTTGACCTTCACGAGAATGGAGTTAGCCACCCCCAGTTCGATACCTTTCGAGAGATACTCAACGTTGGTCACAAATACGTCATCCCCGACAAGCTGGATCTTGTTGCCAAGCGCGTCCGTCATCAATTTCCATCCGTCCCAGTCACCTTCGGCCATGCCATCTTCAATGGAAGCAATCGGATAGCCCTTCGCCCATTCTTCCCAGTATCGTACCATTTCGTCGGGCGTCTTTTCCGATTTGTCCGATTTCGAGAAAACGTATCGCTTCTTGTCGCCGTCGAAAAACTCGCTCGCCGCCGGGTCGAGAGCAATATAGACCTGCTTACCCGCTTTGTAGTTCGCCTTCTCGATCGCTTCAAGGATAGCCTCAAGGGCTTCCTCATTGGATTTCAGATTCGGCGCAAATCCTCCCTCATCTCCTACGCCTGTGTTGTACCCTTTCTTGCTGAGGACCGACTTGAGCGAGTGAAAGACCTCCGCTCCCATCCGCAGCGCCTCAGCGAACGATGGCGCGTCGAGCGGCATGATCATGAACTCCTGGAAATCGACGTTGTTATCGGCATGCTTGCCCCCGTTCAGGATGTTCATCATTGGCACCGGGAGGATCTTCGCGTTCGTGCCACCGATGTAGCTGTACAGCGGCAGATGCAGCGATTGCGCGGCAGCCCGCGCCACAGCGAGAGAGACACCCAGGATCGCATTCGCTCCAAGCTTGCTCTTGGTGGGCGTTCCGTCGAGCTGGATCATCATCTTGTCGATGCCGACCTGATCTGTTGCTTCGAAACCGATTACTTCTTCGGAAAGAATTTTGTTGACGTTATCCACGGCTTTCCGCACTCCCTTGCCGTTGTATCGAGCCTTATCCCCATCACGAAGCTCAACCGCTTCGTTCTCTCCTGTCGACGCGCCGCTCGGGATCGCCGCGCGTCCGACTGTCCCATCGTCCAACGTGACATCGACCTCAACCGTTGGGTTACCGCGAGAATCGAGGATTTCCCGCGCCCACACATCTGTAATTGTCGTAGACATGGTCATCTCCGGGAATAGTCAGCAGAATAGCTACATCGGGGTGAGTTCATTCCACAGCGCACGTCAATAAAGCCAAAAATCTAGGGAAAATCAATCAAGCGAGTTAAAATACTCTTCCATCCATTGGCAGAAGCTGATTCTTTCTTCAATCGGGAGTGCCTGCATGTCGTCTGTGATATAGTTGAGCGATTGCCAATAGAAAATCTGGGCCTTCTGGTACTTGCCGAGCTCGAAATACGCGTGGCCGGTCCTCCGCTGCCGCTGCATTTCGAGAATATCCGGACTCAGGCGCTTGGTGCGTTCGAATTCTTGTGCTGCTTCCTCGTACCGCTCGTCCGACGCGAGATGCCTCGCAAGCAGAAACCGCGGCAGGGGATTGCCCGGTCTGGCCCCGAAGATCCTCCTCAACAGCTCCTCCCGCGTGGAATCAGGAAGACCGGCCACGAAGTACGGTTTCAGATCCAGGGCGAGGTCCTTCTTGCTGAGCGCTTCAAGCCGGAGAGCAACAGCTTCATCCCACGCCGGCGAGAGATGGACGCGCAGCAGTTCCGCATAGGTTTCTTTCGCTGCCGAAACCGAATCGATGGCCCACAACGCGTCTCCCAGTACCAGCTTCAGCGTGATCAGCGAGTGACGCACGGTCGGATCCTGGAGTTTCTGTCGCGCGAACGTTATCGCATCCTCGAAACGCTGGAGACGAACCAGTGCGTTCGTGCACTGGAAGATTGCCTCGATGCTTGTCGTCAGCTCAAGCGAGAGCTGCGCCGATTCAAGAGCTTGCTGGAATTTATTCCGCCCAAAGAGCCCGCGTGTCTCAGCGTTCACATTCGCCACTTCACGAGCGCACTCCTTGACAAAGATCGACGGACGCTTGAAGAGATACGCCGCCTTCTCGAGGTCCCCCTCGCTCAACGTGTACCGACGCACGGTCTGCTGCCACTCCGTCAGGAGTGTCTCGAAATCCTTGTTGTACAGGCCGCGGAAGTTCCCCGTCCGGTACAGGAGCTTGAATCGCCGCAAGCCATAGCGGTCGATCAGGAATCGGCAGAACGATCCCGCCAGAGTATAGCTGACACCCGGATGCGCCCTGACGAATCCGGTGAACGAAAAGAGACTCCGCATTTCGGGCTCCGGTGCGACCGCAAACACCATGGATGCAAGCCGGTGAAGATGCTCGTCATAGCGCGTGCGCTCGACCGCCGTCGCAAGCCCTTCGATCAATCCCGAGTTCACGCCAATACGGAGCAAGGGAAAACCGAACTCGGCCGCCATCACGTGCGTGAGCTCATGAGAGAGGGAGCCCTCGACATCGGAGAGATTCAGATGGACTTGCCAGAGCCATGGCTTGGCGATGTTCGTGCCAGCAGCGCCGACCAGCCGTTGCTTCTGTTCATCGGACGCGTACAGGAACGCGTTGATCTTCCTTGTCGGATTGACCCTCAGTGCCCGAGCCAGCCGGCTGAAGTGGAATTCATGAAGCTGAATGATGTGACTCAGTCGACGCCCTTTCAGCATCGAATCGGGGTAGGAAATCACAAAATGATCCGTCTCGACATATCCTCCGAGTTCGCTGCGAATGAACGATTCCGACGAGGCGAGCCCAAGCCTGTTGCTGAAAATGTAGATGATGACCACCACCGCAAGCAGCGCGATCATTGCAACCTGCTCCCCTCGTCCACGTTGTGGCGGCA
This sequence comes from Ignavibacteria bacterium, assembly GCA_016873755.1. GTDB lineage: Bacteria > Bacteroidota > Ignavibacteria > UBA10030 > UBA10030 > VGWB01. The sequence goes on from VGWB01000052.1 coordinate 3,838, forward strand.
CATCTGTTGTTGAGTTGGCATGCTTCCGCCGGTTGATGACGACTGCGAAAAGCATAAGCGCGGCCGCGAACGCCAGCGTTCCGACGCGATACACGAGCAGGCGACTGATGATCTCAAGGGCCTCATCGTACGTGAAACCCGGGAAAAAACCGAGAATGGGGTTGAACGCAAAGATCTGAGGGCCAGTGAAGGTCACGTATACAATGTGAAGGAGAGCCAACAACCAGAGAAACACAAACCAGGATCTACGCCCGTGCTCAATGAGAACGGAAATGACCAACGCCACCGAATGTGCGAGCAGCACCGCCGGAACCGGGATCAGCAGGAACAGGAGGGTTCCATGCAGAAAGGAACAATTCTTTACGACGAACGCATTGGCAGAGATGATAACGAAAGGGAGAGCCACGAGAAACCCAAACAGCAGAGCACCCCGTTGAGTGAACGAGAGAAGCCTCCCTGCATAGGCGCCTCGGCTCTTTTGCCACAAGGAGATGGTGAGCAGTCCCGCCAGCAGACTCAGGACCACAGCGATCAGGGCGGAGAATTCGAATCCAAGGTAGTTGAAGAGCGGAACCTGTGTGCACCCGAGCGAAACGAAGACCAGGAGAGCAACAGCGATACGGACGGACCAGTATGAAAGGAGTTGTCTCAGTTCCATGCAAATCAGCCCGGCGGTTTGTAGTTTGTAGTGGGATATTTTGAAAGGGAAAAATATGGATGAGAAGAACGCGATAGGGTAACGCAGGCCATAATTCAACAACTAGTCTGGCCTACCGAAAAATGCGACGCAAATCCTTCCCTGGGTTTCCAGCTTGATCAAGAAACAGGCAAGAATTCAATAGCTATTTTCGGGTGAATGCTTCTTCCAACCCCTGGATAGCTCTAATAATATCAGAAAAGCCTCTTGTTACTATTTCAAGAAGACTCCCGCTCTTCTCGAGTGGGAAAACTGCTACGGGTTGCTCGCAATCTCGGCAACGAAGCACGTGGAATCGATAAGGATGTGGCCCACCGGAGGCAGCCTCAAATGTGGTGTGTTGAAGCCTGTCGTGTTTACAGTTGTTCATTGGAGGTATTCCTTTTGGTGGAGAGAATCATACAACATGAAGGCTGGGGGTGGTCGCGAGTTGCTACGGATGTCTACGGCGCCGTACAAAGCAACGCGCAGTTGCCCCGCTATCTCGACTTGGTTCCGCCCGCCCATTTTTGAGATATGGTATGGAAAAAAGAACTAATGTGGGCCGTCAGTGTCTCTCTAGTCTTAGGCACAAGCGATCAGTTTTGCTCGATCTTTGAACAGTTGCAGTAAATACTATCTTTTGAAGATTTCAGAGAATCCGAAGGCCCGACACGCTGCTAAGAGGGAGCGCTTTATTGTGGTGCGTTGTCCGCACAAAGGGAAAGCCGTGCCCGAGGGGCACGCGGTGTTTGTCTGTAAGAACGACTTGAAAATTAGCTCGCTACACAAGTCGATGGGAGGTGAAAGCTTTCAGCAATCTTCCTTTAGTTCTCTTTATGAAATCTATGTCGCTGAGCAAAACGACTTCAACGTTGTAGGTTTTTGCGAAGTGAATTGCCGGGATGAAATCGGCATCAGATGTAGCTAACAAGATTCTCGTAACTATGCTCTTGATGCACAACTTTGCAACATCAAAGCCGATTTTCATGTCAACTTGCTTTTGAGAAAGTATCGGCTCAAAGTCACTGTCTGCCAGGAGAAGTCAAAATCTGCCTTGCTCACCGGAAGTGTCCTCTGTTCCGAAAACGGAGGACAGTCATAGTAGTAAGTACGTGCGATGAGCTCATCTGGTAGGATTACGCTTCTACAGAAGATTTCAATTTCTCCAGGCGAAGGCCTATGCCCCAGCTTTTTCTTTATCAATCTCCTAGAAAAATCCCCATCTAGCAGGGTGGCTATATTCATTTGTGCCCCAAAACAGCAAACCCCCTGCACGACTCGTACAAGGGGTTTATGTGCCGGCCTACCGGCTCTAGCGGATTATATTGCATGAGATTGTACAGTTCTTAGGCGTAAATGTCAAGTGAAATGTTCTGTCGCACAATGCCGTGTATGTTCCGGAAACTCGGTATTCTTCTAAACGAAATACGTTCCCATTTGAGGCGGAAGAACTCAAAAATTGACGCGGACAGCAGACGCAAAATACCCACTACCCGCCCGCCTGCGACCGGGCCACGAGAACGAGGAAAACCACCACGGAAGTCGAATCAGAACTCTTCGCCGCTGACACGGCTGATATCAGCTCCGAGCAGCGCAAGTTTCTTTTCGATGCGTTCGTATCCGCGGTCGAGATGGTACACGCGGAGGACTTCCGTCGTCCCCTCTGCCGCAAGTCCGGCCAAGATCAGTGAAGCGCTGGCCCGGAGGTCTGTTGACATCACCTTCGCGCCGGCGAGCTTCTTCACGCCGACGACGGTGGCAACGTTCCCCTTTACGGTGATATTGGCTCCAAGTCGATTGAGTTCGGGAACGTGCATGAACCGGTCTGCGTAGATCGTGTCAGTCACCATGCTTGTTCCCCGGGCAAGCGACATCAGGGCAATCCATTGCGCCTGCATATCGGTCGGAAATCCGGAGTAGATCGAAGTCGTGACATTCACGGGGAGTATTTCCTTCAGGGGCTCGATCTCCACAAAGTCCTTGCCGACCCTTAGCATCACTCCCGCGTCCTCCAGTTTTGTTGTGACCGCACTGAGATGTGATGGATCGCAATTCTGGACACGTATGGCCGTTCCCTTCTTGCCGGCGATCGCCGCGGCAACGAGAAAGGTTCCGGCTTCGATACGATCCGGAATCGTGGTGAAATCCGCCGGATGAAGCGCGTCCACCCCTTCGATCTCAAGGTGATTTGTGCCTATGCCACTGATTTTCGCCCCCATCCGCACGAGGAATTCGCCCAGGGCGGCGATTTCAGGCTCCATCGCAGCGTTATCAATCACGGTCGTACCTTCAGCCAGTACAGCCGCCATCAACACGTTCCCGGTGGCTCCAACACTGGAAACGTCGAAGACAATTCGTGCACCCTTAAGCCTCTTCGCCTTGGCCGTGACGTACCCGCCTTCCAGCTCAACCTGTGCTCCGAGTTTACGCATCCCCTCGATGTGCAGGTTCACCGGTCGAGGTCCCCACGCGCACCCCCCGGGGAGCGAGACGTGAGCATACCCGTATCGACCGAGAAGCGGCCCCAGTACATAAATCGAGGCGCGCATCTTCTTCACATGCTCGTACGGCGCCTCGTACCTCCTCACGTCTGATGAGTCGACGCTGAGCGTGTTGTCTTCACGACGAAAGCGGAGCCCCATGGTCTCCAGCAGACGTGACATCGTGGCGACGTCGCGCAGGCCGGGTGTATTGTGGAGCCGGTACTGGCCGGGGGCAAGAAGCGTTGCCGGCATCAGGGCAAGCGATGCATTCTTCGCGCCGCTGATGCGGACTGTTCCTGAAAGCTCTTTTCCACCGTTGATGACAAACTTGTCCACTCTGAGTATCGCGCCTGAATGATGAGGTGCAGCATGATGACGACGCCGCTTAGAATATAACCGTTAAACGAGTGAAAGGCAAAATGGTGACAGCTTATGTGCCTTGTATTTCGTTCTTTTTTTTCCTACACTTTTCCGGAACACAGTTGACTCTCGACACGTCGCTGTCTCCTCCCCGACGAGAGAACTCTCACTGGATTTGCCATCTTCCGTAGGAACAGCACATGCCTGTTCAGATCATCGTTGGTGCCCAATGGGGTGACGAAGGAAAAGGAAAGATCGTCGATCACCTCAGCGAGGAGATCGATATCGTAGCGCGGTATCAGGGGGGCGCGAACGCCGGCCACACTGTCGTCGTCCCGGTAAAGGGGCCGAACGGCGTCACGAACAAGGAATACGTTCTTCATCTCATCCCTTCAGGCATTTTTCATCGCCATGTCACATGTGTCATCGGCAACGGCGTTGTGCTCGATCCCGCGGCGTTGATGACGGAGATTGAACAGCTACGCCAGCTGGGCGTCAAGATAGAGGGGCGCCTGCTCATCAGCCACAACGCGCACCTCATCATGCCGTACCATAAGCTGCTCGATAACATCCGTGAGCAAAGCGACCAGAAGATCGGCACGACGGGACGGGGAATTGGGCCCGCGTACATCGACAAATATATGCGCACCGGCATTCGCGTCGTAGACCTCCTCGATCGTGATGTCCTCTGCAAGAAGCTCAAGAGAAACATCGAAGAAAAAAACCAGTTCCTCAGTCGAGTCTACAACTCCAAGGAACTCGACGTCGATGCCATTATCAATGAGTACCAAGAATTCGATAAGAAGATCGACGAGTACGTGACAGATACGTCGGCGTTTCTCAATGCCGCACTCCAGAAAAAGAAGAAGATCCTTGCCGAAGGCGCACAGGGCGCTCTTCTGGACGTCGATCATGGAACCTATCCTTTTGTCACGTCGTCAAGCCCGACGAGCGGTGGCGCGTGCACGGGCTTGGGGATCCCGCCGACCTCGATCACCTCGATCGTCGGGGTCGCAAAGGCGTATTCGACACGCGTCGGCAACGGCCCGTTCCCAACGGAGCAAGAGAACGACATCGGGGAGCGGCTGCGAACGACAGGCGGGGAGTACGGTGCAACGACCGGTCGCCCACGCCGCTGCGGATGGCTGGACCTCGTGAGCTTGCGGTATTCTATCCGGGTCAACGGGATACAAAAGATTGCCATGACGAAGCTCGACGTCCTCGATGCTTTCGATGAGATCAAGGTGTGTGTGGCCTACCGCATCAATGGAAAACGTGTAACCGATTTCCCGACGGACGTTCAAGCGCTTCAGCGAATAGAGCCTGAGTACCGGGTGCTCAAAGGCTGGAAGGCAAAGAGTTCCGGCGTCCGGTCTTACGGCAAACTCCCGGTCCGGGCGCGGAACTACATCGAAACCGTCGCCAGATTGCTCAAGACCAGGATTTGGATGGTATCGGTGGGCGCCCGCCGCGACCAAACCTTGATGGTCCGATAACGGGTACCCCAGCTTGTTGGTGCTTTCCTCATGACTTCAACCACAAGAAACTCCCTGCCGCAAACCAGCGAGCTGAAGGTCGTTCTCCTGATCCTTGCGTTCATCATCGTTGCCGGGACTCTATGGTACACCCACACCATCGTGCAGGAGCTGGAAGCCAACCAGAAACGCATCGCCGATCTGTACGCGAAATCATTCGAGTACATCGGCAGCGGTAAGACCCAGAGCGGCGACTACAGCTTCGTCCTGGACGAGATCATCCGCAACATCGACTTCCCCATCATTCAGACCGATGCTCACAACGAGCCCATCCCTCCATATTCCATCAGCGTACGAAACGTCAAGTTCGACTCGACACAGACCGTTGAAGAGCAGCGTCTCTATCTGAAGTCCCTGATCGCCAGCATGGACGAGCGCAACCCACGCATCAAGGTCGAGTCGGGCGATACGTTGATCCTGAACTACATTCACTACGGAGAATCCAAACTCATTACCCGGTTGCGGATCCTCCCGTACATCGAGCTGGCAGTCGTCACCCTGTTCATTTTCATCGGCTATATGAGCTTCAGCCACATCAAGCGAAGTGAACAGAGCAACATTTGGGTCGGGATGGCGCGGGAAACGGCTCATCAACTCGGCACACCGATCTCGAGCTTGATGGGCTGGACCGAGCTTCTCCGTCATCAGGTGGGCAGCGAAGATTCGAAAGTTGCAGAGACCCTGCGGGATATGGACAACGACCTTCATCGCCTTCAGAAAATTGCCGACAGATTCTCAAAAATCGGATCCAAACCCGATCTCAAGGACGAAAACCTCGCGGACGTCATCGGAAAAGTCATCCACTATTTCCAGCGGCGCATCCCTCAAACAGGAAAGAGAGTTCAGATCGCACTGGAGCAGCGGAATACGGTGTTCGCACACGTGAACCGGGAGCTGTTTGAATGGGTGATCGAAAACCTGACCAAGAACGCGCTCGATGCGATCGAAACAGGCGAGGGGAGGATTACAATATCCCTTTTCGAGCGCACCAAACATGTGTACATCGACGTGACTGACACCGGAAAGGGAATCGACCCGGGTCATCGGAAAGAGATCTTTCGCCCGGGCTTCTCCACGAAAAAACGGGGCTGGGGATTGGGTCTGAGTCTGTCACAACGGATCATCGAAACCTACCACCGGGGAAAGCTGCTTCTAAAAGAGAGCAAGCCCGGGATCGGCACGACCTTCAGAATCCGCCTGCGCAAGTTCTGACCTCACTGATCGTGAAGTTCCTTTCTCCTTCACAGTGGTGACCATGATGAAGACATCAACTATCGTTGCAGTCCTGCTTCTCTGCGCTTCTCTTACCCGCAGCCAGCCGGTGTGGTACAAGGATCTCGAAAGAGCGCTGCCTTCATTGATCGAGATGTACAAACACCTCCACGCCCATCCTGAAATTTCTTACCAGGAGGAGAAGACCGCGGCCTTCGTGGCACACGAGCTGCGAAGACTCGGTTTCGAGGTGACCGAACGCGTAGGGAAATACATGGAGCCGAGCCGCGTGAGTTACGGTGTGGTCGGCGTGCTGAAGAACGGAGAGGGGCCAACGGTGTTTGTGCGTACGGATCTCGACGCGCTTCCTATTGAAGAGAAAACTGGGCTCCCGTACGCTAGCTCTGTAAAGACAAGAAGTGATGCTGGCGAGGAGGTGTCTGTTATGCACGCATGCGGACACGACATCCACATGTCGGTCCTTCTCGGGACAGCTCGCCTGCTCAGTGGAATGAAGAACCAATGGCGGGGAACTCTTCTGATGATCGGGCAGCCATGCGAAGAACGGGGTGCAGGCGCTCGTGCAATGCTCAATGACGGTTTGTATACCCGTTTTCCGAAACCGGACTACATTCTCGCTCTGCACGACGACGCCTCGATTGAAGCGGGAAAGGTCGGAGTCTGCGAAGGTTACGCGCTGGCAAGCGTGACATCAGTCGACATGAGAATCCGCGGGGCTGGCGGGCACGGAGCGTACCCACAGGCGACCAAGGACCCCGTTGTGATCGCCTCACAGATCGTCCTGGCGCTTCAGACGATTGTGAGCCGTGAGATTTCACCCCTCGATCCAGCCGTGGTCACGGTGGGTTCGATCCACGGCGGCACGCAGCACAACATCATTCCGGATGAAGTTCACCTCCAGATCACTGTCCGAGCATACAAGGAGGAGGTCCGCAAAAGGATCCTCGCTTCGATCGAGAGGATCGCGAAGGGGATCGCTGCCGCGGCTGGTATTGCACCGGATCGCACGCCGATCTTGACCGTTAACGACAAGGAATACACGGCTTCAACGTACAACAATCCGGCGTTTACCCGAAGGATTGCAGGTGTCCTTCGGAAAGCAATCGGCAAGGAAAACGTTGTGGAGGCTGATCCGGTGTTGGCGGGAGAGGATTTCGGCGCCTACAGCCTGGGCAACAAGATTCCGAGTTCCATTTTCTGGCTCGGCGTTGTAGATCCGGCATTGATGGAGAAAAGTAGGAAAGAGGGAACCACACTACCATCGCTTCACTCGAGTGAATTTGCACCAACGCCCGAAGTGACGATCCGAACCGGCGTAAAGGCGATGGCGTCGATTGTGCTGGATCTAATGAGGACTGACAACTAAACAGCTCTTCAGTTTTTGTCCGTTTTTGCTTACATTTATTGTATGATTGAGCCCTCCAAGAACTAAAGTGCTTCGCGATGCACAAGCCCCGATCAGGACACGTTCTCCAAGAAGTTCTTGGGTTCGCCGACGAAACCCCTAGCAGAAAGGAAGCGAGTCATAGGCAGAGGCTAAAGCGGCTCCTTTCGGGAAAACTAGATTTCCACGGTGAATACAGCAATTATGCAGTCCATTCCTGGCATTCCTTTCCCGCGAAGTTCCCACCTCAATTGCCGCGCCTTCTGATCCGTGAGCTCACGGAACCGGGCGAGATAGTCTTCGATCCGATGATGGGTTCCTGTACAACATTAACTGAGGCAATGCTCCTCAACCGTCGCGCCCTTGGCAGTGACATTGATCCTTTGGCTCTAGAGATTGCCAAGGCCAAACTGAAAACCATTAATGCCAGCGATGTGTGGGCTACGGGCAGAAGGATCCTCGCGAGTGCACAGAAAGCGTGTGATCGAAATGCGGATGGTCTAGCAAAGGAATTTGAGCGACGGTTCAATGAAAACACACGAACCTTCATAGACTACTGGTTCAGGAAGAAAACTCAGCTTGAGTTGATTTCGCTTGTTCGTGAAATTGAATGCCTTCTTGATCCCTGTCTACGTGACTTCTTTAAACTTGTGTTCTCCAGCATTATTATCACAAAGTCAGGGGGAGTATCGCTGGCGCGCGACTTGGCTCATACCCGCCCTCACAAGGTTGAGAAGAAACCGACCTCTGTCTTTGTCGAATTTTGGAGACGGCTTCAGCGGGTACTGCGAGATTACTATCCGGCTGCTTCGGTGAAGGACCCCAGTATCTTCGAAGCCGATGCGCGAAATCTACCGCTCAGGGACAACTCGGTAGATTTGATCGTGACTTCGCCGCCATACGCTAGCCATGCGATAGACTACATGCGAGCGCACAAATTTTCACTTGTTTGGTTCGGTTACCCCGTTGAACACCTCTCCGCACTGCGAAAAAAATATATCGGGGGAGACTCAATTGGGGACGTGCGGTTGCTTCCGATGCCGAAACACTCAGGTCAGGTCGTACGATCGCTGTCTCATTTGGATTCAAAGAAGGGTCTAGTGCTGCATCGTTACTACTCTGAGATGATGCAAATCCTCCTTGAGATGTTTCGGGTCATCAAGAGAGGCCGCGCTGTCGTCGTGGTGGTCGGTTCATCAAGAATGAGGGGGATAGACGTCCAAACCGATAAATGCCTCAGTGAGATTGGGGAAGAGGTCGGTTTTCATCTGGTCCATGTCGCGGAACGCAGAATGGACAGGGACAGGCGGATGATGCCAGCACGTTGGCATGGAAACGGAGGTAACAACATTGAATTGCGAATGCACAAAGAGTTTGTACTTGGATTTTTGAAACCAGCGAGCGAACCATGAGACTCAAGGGGCTTCGCCGAAAATACCATCAGCAGATCTGTGCTCAACTGCTCTCCGTTGACAAGGCCGGCGTTCCGAATAACGCCGACAGATATAGCGAACTAAGTGTGTCACTCGCGCTAGGAATTCTAGAGGCGATGCAATTGCAGCCTCGCAAGACATCTACTCCTGGACAGACGGCGGGCAGACTATTCGAGATGCTGACGCGAGACTACCTTGAAGCTGCGTTCAGAATGATCGAGCACCTTAGACCAGGGAAATGGCAGTTCACCGTTGGAAAACGAATCGAGGAATTTGAACAGTACGAGCATCTCGCAAAACTATCTCAGAGTTTGAGCGCAAATAAAGAACTACGGGCCGCGCTGGGCGATTATCTCATAAATCCCGATATCGTCGTCGGCCGGTTGCCCGTTAGAGACAATGAAATCAACGACAAGCGAACCCTTCTGGGCGATGATGAAATAGCGACTCTGACTCCGCTACGCGCGAAGAACTCTCAAAGGTCTATTCTGCACGCGAGCATCTCATGCAAATGGACCATTCGAAGTGATCGTTCGCAGAACGCGCGCACAGAAGGACTGAACCTGGTCCGCAATCGCAAGGGTCAGACTCCCCACATCGCTATTGTCACAGCAGAACCGTATCCACAGCGAATTGCATCAGTTGCATTGGGGACTGGTGATATTGATTGTGTTTATCATTTTGCTCTGCAGGAACTTCAGGCAGCAGCAAATTCGCTTGCTGATGAAGCCGTCCTCGAAATGTTGGATATTTTGGTCAGTGGAAAGAGACTAAGAGACATCAGTGACCTCCCCTTTGACCTAGCCACGTAGACACGCTCTGTTCGGCTGCCTCCTTTTCAAAGCAATTCTAATCCCCCAACGACGTGTGATCGTGCGTGATCCGCCACCCGTCGGGCTTCTTTTCGAAGATGAGCGTGAAGCGCCCCCAGGGCTCGTCCTGAGCCCGATACAATCGCCAGACTCCTGTTGCCACCGCCGCTCTTTCAGAGAGCAAACGTATCGTCAGGTCCGAAAACTCCAGCCTTCCCATCTTCTCCCGCGTGCCATATGAGCTGCGATAGCGTGCCAACAATTCCTGATAACCACGCGTCACGCTCCCGCCACTGACGAAGAGCGTGCTATCGGAATCCCAGTATCCTTTCATGTAGCCTTCAACCTCTCCACGGTTCCACGCGTCGACTTGATCGGTTAAGACCCTTTTGATGCGGTCGATGTCCGCTTGTGCATATGTCACAGCAGGCAGGATCGCGGCTGCCAGAACTGCCACCGCCACCAAGAGTCCACAACCCCGTGTGGCAGCCTCTTGAGCAACTTTCTTCACTGTCACTCCCGCGAAAGCCTTCCCGACTTTGTCGTTCAGGCGGGCGGGAGTCCAGATCTGGCCCGTCTTACTGTACCGGTGTCGCTTGAGGTGGTGTCTTCGGACGGAAGAATGCATATCCAAGTAGCGCTCCAAGTATGGCAAAAATCGGATAGACGATAAGTTCAATGAAGAGATTGCCGAGAATACTGGAAACACGGGCAGAATCCTGTACGGCGCTCTCGAGCTGGTCTCTGAACTGGTCAACCATGTCGCTCGGCAGGGTTCCTTCCTCAGCCAGCCGGTCGAGCCCCTTCTCAAACAGCGATCGCAGGAACTCCGCCTCGATGGGACCGAAGACGACCAGGATCGCGACGCTCAGAAATGTAGCGACGAAGGCACCGACGACGCCTGACATCAATCCCAGCAGGAGCGCGTCTGACGATTCCAGAGGCGGCATTCCTTCTGTGAATTCCTGTCTGTAGAGGTACATCGCGAGTACGCCGCCGAGCCACACTCCCGCACAGCAGCAACAGTTGAGCAGGTTCAAACCCGGGATCCCGGACACTGCTCCGATCGCCGCACCACTGATCAACGCAACTCTAAACTTGTTCGGCTTTTCGAGCATAGGTGAGATCTCCTCTTGATGATAGTCGGCCAATCACTTGTGCAACCGCTTCAAGCAGTGGTGGAAGTAGATAGAACGGCAGAAAGCTGCCGAAGATGAACCCGCTCGCCGTCCTGGTCGCGATCGTACTCGCATGCAATCCGGTGAAGTTGAGCAGCACATCAATGATCATAGGGGCGACGCCAACAAGAAACCAGTGACGGCCCGGCACCTGCTGTGCTCTCAACGAGCGCAAGAAAGGATAAATCAGGAGAGCCACGAGAAATCCGAGATACAACGAGGCGCAGCGGGCACACACACCGAGCTTGTGACCTGCGACGTGAATCGAGCGGCCATCGACCTGGTGGCAAACCGAGGAATAGAACGAATAGAGAAACGAGCTGAGGCTGAGTCCGGCAGACTTGAGCAGCGGGGCGAGCAGGATGCCAGCACACCACAGAGTGACGAGAGCGAGGAAAGCGAGGTATATTCGCTTTGGGGTGATCATGAATCAAAAGTGTTGGAGCATTATCGGAACAAATGCCGTATTTGTCAAGATGAAATCCTTGCTTCTCCACGGTTTATCTCGTACCTTTTTTGCCGACTTCTTCCTTTCTTGCCGCGTCTGTCTTCGAGAGGTTATTCATGAATTCCCTTCGCACCGGGCTCGCCATTGTACTTGCTGGCCTTCTCTTCACAGGATGCAAGAAAGTCGAAATGGAAACTACGAAAACGGCAGATCTTGAAGCAAAAATCAAACGCTTTGCACCCGTCGAGATCACTGCTGATATCTCAAGGCTCTCGTACGGAGACCGTAAGGCGATTGCGAAGCTCTTCGATGCAGCGAAGATCATGGATAAACTCTACACCCGACAAGTCTGGAGCGGAAATGAACCGCTGCGCCGCAAACTCGAAACAGATACGACTGCTCAGGGACGGCTCGAGTTGAAGTTGTTCAATATCGAAATGTCCCCATGGTCTTCTCTTGACCATAACCAGCCATTTATTAAGGGTGTCCCTGCGCGTCCATCACAGGCGAACTTCTATCCGGAAGACATCACGAAGGAGGAATTCAACGCTTGGCTAGCGTCGTTGCCTGATGCTGAGAAGAAGAAAGCGACGGGATATTTCCATGTCATCCGGAGAGATGCAGGTGGCAAGCTGAAGCTGGTTCCCTACGATGAAGAATACAGGGATCTACTTGAGCCCGCAGCAAAGCTCCTCCGTGAAGCGGCTGATCTGACCACCAGCAGGAGCTTGAAGACATTCCTTACAAAACGTGCTGAAGCGTTCCTGACCAACGACTACTACGAGAGCGACATCGCCTGGATGGAGTTGGACAGCCCGATTGAGCCGACGATCGGTCCATACGAAGTATATCTGGATGAGTTGTTCAACTACAAAGCCGCATTCGAGGCCTTCATCACTTCGCGAAACGACGAGGAGACAAAGAAACTCGCCACGTTTTCGCGATACCTACAGGAGATCGAGAGCAACCTGCCGATCGATTCGAAGTACCGCAATCCCAAACTCGGAGCCTCCGCCCCAATACGTGTCGTGGACGAGATCCTCGTCGGAGGTGAGGCTCGGGCGGGGGTTCAGACAGCAGCGTACAATCTGCCGAACGATGAGCGGATTGTCCGTGAAAAGGGGAGCAAGCGGGTGATGCTCAAGAATGTGCAGGAAGCCAAGTTCCAGAAAGTACTAGTCCCAATCTCCCGAATCGCGCTCGATACCTCTCAGCAATCGTCGGTGGCCTTTGAGCCCTTCTTCACCCACATACTTGCCCACGAATTGATGCACGGGCTTGGCCCTCACAGCATTACCGTGAACGGCAAGCAGACGACCGTGCGGCAGCAGATGAAAGAGCTCAGTTCGGCTTTCGAGGAAGCGAAAGCGGACATCTCCGGGCTCTTCGCCCTGCAATACCTTATCGATATCGGGGTCGTGCCGAAATCCATGGAGCAGCCGATGTACGTAACCTTCCTTGCCGGCTGCTTCCGGTCTGTCAGGTTCGGGATCAATGAGGCCCACGGCAGGGGCATGGCACTTCAATTCAATTACCTCATGGATGCCGGTGCGGTTCGTTTCAACCGGGTTGCAGGGACGTTCAGCGTAGATGTCGCAGCGATGAAGAACGCAGCTCAGAAGCTCACGGGGGAGATCATGACCATTCAGGCCGAAGGCAGCTACGAAAAGGCGAAGGCCATGCTTGACCGCTACGCAGTCATTCGGCACGAGATGAAGAGCGTTCTGGACAAGCTCGCGGATATTCCGACAGACATCGCCCCGAGCTTCCCACTCGCCAACCAGCTCCGATGAGCTTTGACGTTCCGTGCGACGAAAACTCGATCAACAAAGGTGAGGCATTCCGACCGGTAGAAGCTTAGAATGGAACAACAGGCGGAGAAACTTCAGCGCATCGTCGTATCGGCCCTGGACGAGGTCCTTGGCCTTCCTTTCAAGGTTCTCGATGACGGCTTCGTCCGTGTTATCGACTACATGGGATCTGACGAATCGGTCGTCCAGGCTGCACGGGTCTCATACGGCAAAGGCACGAGAAAGGTGCAGGAAGATCGCGGTCTCATTCGCTACCTGATGCGGCACGCACACACGACGCCCTTCGAAATGTGTGAGATCAAGCTGCACGTTCGTGTCCCGATGGACGCCTGGCGGCAGTGGATCCGCCACCGGACGGCTAACATCAACGAGTACTCGACGCGTTACTCGATAGCCATCGATGCATCGCAGAAAACCCCTCCAACGGAGTGGCGGCATCAATCGAAGAACAACAAGCAGGGGAGCGAGGGATTTGTCGACGCCGGCCTCGGTGTGCAGCTGTCCCGCCAGGAGGAAGAGCTTCAGGACTACGTGCGCAAGGTGTACAACGAGCGTGTCGAAGCCGGTGTGGCTCGTGAGCAAGCGCGTAAGGATTTACCACTCTCGACGTACACAGAAGCATACTGGAAGATTGATCTCCACAACCTGCTCCATTTTCTTGCGCTCCGGATGGATGAGCGCGCGCAATATGAGATTCGATGCTACGCGAACGTCATTGGACACGAGATTGTGAAGCGCTGGTGCCCGATAACCTGGGAAGCATTCCTGGATTACCATGTACACGCTGCGTCCCTTTCGCGGCTGGAAGTCGAGATCATCAAAGCCATTCAGTCGGGTGAACCGGAGAAAGCGACTGAGCTGGCCATCCAATGTGGGCTGGTGCCGCCGACCGGCCAGGAAATGAAACGCAGCCGCGAGCGCGAGGATATCGAGGCAAAGCTGAAAGAGCTGAACATGCCAATCCCGTGGGCTCGACGGTGAAGCTGATCCTGATCGCGGCCCTTTCGCGGAATCGAGTCATCGGCAAGGATGGCAAGATCCCGTGGCACATTCCGGAGGATCTCAAACGATTCAAAGAGCTCACCACAGGCCACACTGTGCTCATGGGCCGAAGGACGTACGAGTCGCTCGGAAATCTTCTCCCCAACCGCCGAAACGTCGTTCTCACGTCACGAAGGATACCAGGGGTCGAAACGCATGTATCGCTCGAGGCGGCACTTCAGGCGTTGAAGGACGAGGAGAAGGTTTTTGTGATCGGAGGCGGTACGGTGTTCGCTCAGACGCTCAATGCTGCCGATGAGTTGTTGCTGACGATTGTCGATCAGGAGATCGACGGCGATACATTTTTCCCCACATTTGAGGACCTGGTCCGGAAGGAGTTCAGGCTGGTCAACCGTGAGGAGCACGCGGGGTACGAGTTCCTGGGGTACGAAAGAAAGAAGGGTGAGCTACATTTTCGCGGAAATCCGCATTGAGCCCCACTCTTTGTTTGTCCCTCATCTTACATTCTTCATTCGTTCAGCAGCTCCCAATTGGCAATCGCCAATCGAAAATTGACAATTACTAATGTATCCCCCTCGCCCCGCCCCCATCAACCAGCAGATTCACACCGTTGATGTAGCTGGCCCGTTCTGAGGCCAGAAACGCAACGACGGAGCCGATCTCCTCGGGCCGGCCGAGTCTCCCTGCCGGGATGGCTCGGGCACTTTCGGCAAGATACTCATCAAATGTCATACTCTTCTCGGCCGCGCGCGAGGCACTCAGTTCCTCCTGGCGTTTCGTAAGGATCAGACCCGGGCAAACCGTATTCACAGTGATATTGTACTTGGCGTACTGGTTGGAGAGTACCTTAGATAGTCCGAGAATGCCGGGCCGGAGGGTCGAGGAGATCAGCAGCTCGTTGATGGGCTGCTTCGCCGCGATCGAGACGATCGTAATAATCCTCCCCCATTTCTGCTTCTCCATGAACGGGAGGACTTCACGCATCAACCGCACCACGCTCATAAGCGTGAGTTGAACCCCTCTCTCCCATTCTTCTTCCGGCAAAGAAAGGATGTGACCGGTTGGGGGTCCCCCCGCGTTGTTGACCAGAATATCCACTTTCCCGTACTCTTTCACTGCAGCGCCGACAACACGACTGATGTCATCCTTCCTACTGACATCAGCAACGAGCGGGGTTACCGCCGCGCCGGCCTTGTAGCGAATCTCATCGGCGGCCGCTTGAATATGCTTCTCATTCCTCGAGCAGATGACGAGCTTCGCTCCTTCCGCCGCCAGCGCCATTGCAGACGCCTTGCCGAGGCCTTGGCTGGATGCCGTAACAAGCGCGACTTTGTCTTTCAATCCCAAGTCCATTCACGTACCCTTTCTCTTGCTATACAGACCTGACAGCTTCACCGCGCGATTTGAATGGGATAAGCTCTTGAGGCGCTCGTCCCCACTTCCATTCACGTAGTTGCCCTCCGCACCGATGAAATCGATCGTGAGGGAAAGAACTATGAAGGAAAAGAGAGGCAAGTTGAGATCGAGGCTCATCGCAGGAAGGTCTCTAAGGCACTGAAGCCGGTAGGAAGGCTTTATGAAACCTCGATTCCCTTCTCCCTCAGTCGGTCCGAGACGATCTTGACGAGCTCGTGGAGTGGAATGTGCGTGCGGGCGCCTGCACTCCGGATGGCCTGTTCAAGCGTTCCCTTCCGGTCCACAAGCCATGCCCAAACGTTGTACCCCAGCCGGTTGACA
>VGWB01000053.1 GCA_016873755.1 Ignavibacteria bacterium
ATCATGGTCAAGACGAAGAACCAGGTGAAGGTGATGGACTTCGGGTTGGCCAAGCTGAAGGGATCGCTGAAGCTGACCAAGACGAGCAGCACGGTGGGGACCCTAGCATATATGGCGCCTGAGCAGATACAGGGAGGAGAGGTTGATGCAAGATCGGATATCTTCTCGTTTGGGATTGTGCTGTATGAGATGCTCACCGGGCACTTGCCGTTCAGGGGAGAGCACGAAGCGGCGATGGTGTATTCGATCGTGAATGAAGATCCCACACCGATACAGAAGTACTTGCTCGATATCTCATCGGAGCTGGTGCACATTCTGAATCGAGCGTTGGAGAAAGACCCGGAGGATCGTTACCAATACGTTCACGAGATGGTGATTGACCTGAGAAGATTGAAAAAGGAGACGACGAGGGTTGTGCGGCCTCAGGTAGCGGAGGAACCTTCCGAAGGTCTGATCGAAAAGCTAAGGAAACCTTCGGAAGGTCTTCTGAGAAAAAAATGGATTCGCCCATCTGCGATTGCTGCCGGAGGGTTGGTACTTCTGGCTGTCCTCTACTTCTTCATCTGGCCTTCGATCCGCGAGCTGCTCTTCCGAACCGAGCGCATCCCGATTGCCGTCATCTCGTTCGAGAACCAAACAGGCGACCCCCAATTCGACTATCTCCGCACGGCCATTCCCAATCTCTTAACCACCAGCCTTGAGCAATCGACTGCGCTGCGCGTGACTACCTGGGAGCGCATGCGCGACCTCCTCAAGCAGCTGGGGAAAGCGGATGTCCAGGTCATCAACACAGATCTGGGCTTTGAGCTGTGTCGCAAAGATAGCGTCAGAGCGCTGGTCACGGGGAGCTTCGTGAAAATGGGGGAAATGTTTGCGACGGATGTGAAAGTGCTGGATGTAGAAAGCAAGGCGCTTTTGAAGAGTGCAAGCTCCAAGGGTGAGGGGGTCGGCAGCATCCTCAAGGTTCAGATTGACGAGCTCGGCAAGCAGATTGCCGTGGGAATTGGGCTGCCGACGAATGTGGTCGCGAGCGAGCAAAAAGTAGTTGCCGACGTGACGACATCATCACTGCAAGCGTACAATCTCTTTCTCAGGGGCGATCAAGACTATGAGAAGATGTACCACGTCGACGCTCGTCGATTCCTGGAAAGAGCTGTTGAGCTGGATTCCACGTTTGCGATGGCCTATCTCAGACTGGCACATACGTATTCTGCTTTGGGTGAGCGGGAGTCATGGCGAAACGCTTGTGAACGCGCGTACAGACTTCGCAACAGGGCAACGAGAAAAGAAGCGCTGTTCATCGAGTCCTATTATGCTCAATCTGTTGAGCGAAATCGAGGCAAGGCGTACCAGCTCTTGAAGCAGCTTGAGTCGGAGTTCCCAAAAGAAAAACGTGTCCACTATCGTCTTGCCTTCTTTGCGGGAGAGGATACTGTGGCAAGGTTGAAGCAAGCATTGGCGCTCGATCCATCGTACGGCGCGGCACTCAACGAGCTTGGATATGCGTACGCTCGAAGGGGAGAGTATCAACAAGCCCTTGAAGCTTTCGAACGGTACACGGCGGTCAATCCTGCAGACGCGAATCCGTACGACTCAATGGGTGAGATGTACTATCTCATGGGGAGGCTCGATGACGCAATCGCGAAGTACAAAGAAGCGTTGGACATCCGACCTGATTTCAGTTCCGCCTTGGGGATTTCTTATGTTTATGCTTTGAAAGAACAGTATGAGGATGCCATTAATTGGATGAACAAGCTCCCTCAGCAAGGTCAGAGTGGGATTGCCAGGTTTCAAGTGCCTGCCTATCGTGCGTCGTACGAATACTGGACGGGCAGGATATCGCAGTGCTTGCGCAGTACCGCCACAGCGGCTGAGGTCTCTCGCGGAGGTCAGGTTCCATGGTGGGAGGCATTCGCGTCCTGGATAAACGCCCGCGTTCTGGCAGATCAAGGACATTTCGGGCAAGCAAGAAAGACCTTCGCACGCTGGAATACCCTGGCGAAGCAGTGGTCTCCGACGCAGGCCGATTACTGGGACGCGTTTTCCGGCCTCACACAGGCAAGGCTCTATTTGAAGGAAGGTCAGACCAAACCGGCGGAGGAGGCGGTCGCTCTTGCCCTGTCCACGCTGCCGAAACTGAGTGGCTATTTGAAAGTCTGGCTAGGGTTTCTTCACTTCCAGGTCTATGGCGAACTGTTGCTGGCGCAGGGGAAAACTGATGAAGCGATCCGTCACCTGACTCAGCCGATCGAAATGCCGAGACAGGAGATCTCGAACGGATTCGCACACAATGCGGCCATCGCATTTCCTCGTGACGTGCTGGCCAAAGCATATGTGCAGAAGGGAGATGTTGATGCGGCGATCAAGGAATATGAACGGATCACAACATTCGACGCGGCAAGCCAGGACAGAAGGCTGATCGATCCTCTGCATCGCTACGAGCTGGCGAAATTGTATGAGAAAAAGGGATTGAAAGAGAAGGCGATTGAACAATACGAAAAATTCCTTACCCTCTGGAAGAACGCCGATGCCGATCGTCCTGAGCCGAAGGATGCTCGAGCACGGTTGGCGAAGCTAAAGAAGATGTAAGGAATTGGCAAACAAATTCCCTATCTTCCCACGAGAGGGCCAGGGTGAGGTCGATCTATGACCAGTAGAAGGAGCACGCACTCGAATGATGAGCAAGTATCTTCAATCGATCACATCGGTCTTGAAGCTGGCAACCGTCTCTTGCTTGCCTCTCGTATCGGTTTTAGCGCAGGAATCCGTTCGCGTCTGGGAAGAACCTCTTGTTATCCCCACTTATCAGGTGCTCGCTCCTGAGCCCAACCCGCTGTTCTACGCGGGCAGAGCTTACCAGGGCGCAAAAGGCCCCATCTATCCCTATCCCCTCATTGATCGGCTGACGGACATCAAGGAAGGCAAGACGTACAAGGCCGTCTACCTTGAGAATGAGTACGTGAAGATCTGCGTGTTGCCCGAGGTCGGCGGACGTATCTTCTCTGCGGTGGACAAGACGAACAACTACGACTTCATCTACCATCAACACGTCATCAAGCCGGCGCTCATTGGTATGCTTGGCGCCTGGATTTCCGGGGGCGTCGAGTGGAACGTGCCGCATCATCATCGGGCGTCGACATTCATGACGGTTGACTATACGATGACCGGGAATCCCGACGGCAGCAAGACGATCTGGGTCGGGGAGATCGAGCTCCGCCACCGTATGAAGTGGATCGTCGGACTCACACTGCATCCCGGTAAGTCATTCATTGAGGTTACCGGCAAGGTCTTCAACCGCACACCTTATGCTCATTCAATGCTCTTCTTTGCAAACATAGGAGTCCACGCCAACGATTCGTATCAGGTTGTTTTCCCTCCCGGTACGCAGTACGCGACCTATCACGGCAAGAACCAGTTCATCCGATGGCCGATCGGGGATCGCTCGTTCAGCGGGATCGACTACAACGGCGTCGACATGAGCTGGTGGAAGAATCACCCCTCGCCGATCTCCTTCTTTGCCTGGAACTATGAAGACGACTTCTTCGGAGGCTACGACCACGGCAAACAGGCCGGCATCATGCTTGTGGCCGACCATCACGCGGTTCCGGGGAAGAAGTTCTTCGAATGGGGAAGAGGAAGTCAGGGCGAGATGTGGGATAAGATCCTTACCGACACTGACGGACCATACCTTGAGTTGATGATGGGCGCGTACTCGGACAACCAGCCGGACTACAGCTGGTGTCAACCCTACGAGGTCAAGACATTCTCGATGTACTGGTATCCGATCCGGCAGATCGGGACGGTGAAACACGCAAACCAACACGCTGCCCTCAATCTGCAGGTGATTTCAAGAGAACGAGTCCGTCTTGGAATCAACACCACCTCGCGCTACGAGGCAGCGAAAGTCCGCCTTACTGAAGATGGGAAATCCATCCACACGCAGACCGTCACCATCGATCCGGCGCATCCGTTCGCGACGGAGGTCGCGCTTCGGCGGAGCATCAAAGAAGAGAACCTCGCCCTCAGCGTAACATCCTCTGATGGCAAAGAGCTCATAAGCTACAGGCTGCTAAAGAAGGAGCCGGGGCCCGAGCCGGAACCGGTGAAGCCACCGCCGGCTCCTCAGGAGATCAAGACGGTCGAGGAGCTGTGTCTCACGGGACTTCGGCTTGAACAGTTCTACAATCCCGCGCTCGAGCCATATCCCTACTACGAGGAGGCGTTGAAAAGAGATCCGGGCAACGTCCATGCGAATACCGCACTCGGCATCCTCTACTGCAAGCGCGGGATGTTCCAGGAAGCCGAAGAGAAGCTCAGCCGCGCCATTGAGCGCTCGTCGCGGAACTTCACAAGCCCGAAGGATGGTGAGGCGTACTACTATCTTAGTGTCGCCCTCAGGGCGCAGGGAAAACTCGGTTCTGCGGTTGATGCACTGCAGAAAGCTGCCTGGAGCTCTGCCTGGCAGTCGGCGAGCTACTTCGCCTTGGCTGAGCTCGAGTGCACGAGGGAGGATTACGCCAATGCGCTCCAGCTTGTCGAGCGCTCGCTGACCACAAATGCACTCAGTGCGAGCTCACTCGATCTCAAGGCCGTCCTTCTCAAGAAACTGGGTCGTCATGAAGAGGCGGAGAGTGCGGCGAATGTAGCGCTGGCAATGGATCCTCTCGACTTCTGGGCTGCCAACGAGCTCTACCTTGCGCAGTCCAACCTGGGAAGAACCGCGGAAGCAGCCAAGGAGCTCACGACACTTAACACGACGATGCGGAGTGCTGCCCATTCCTACTTGGAGCTCGCCGCAGACTACGCAAACTGCGGAATGTGGGATGAATCCATTGATGTGCTTTCGCGTCTCGCGAACCCGGCGAGCGGAAAACCTACATCGTTTCCGCTTGTGTATTATCACATTGGATATTATTGGGCGATGAAGGGGGACGCGGAGCAGGCTCAGAAGAACTACAAGATCGCAAGTGCAATGCCGCCGGACTATTGCTTCCCGTTCCAGATGGAGTCGGTCGAGATCTTGCGTCACGCATCGGCTATGAGTCCGTACGATGCTCGTGCCCCCTACTATCTTGGAAATCTCCTGTACGATTATCAACCTGAACAGGCGATCAAAGAGTGGGAGCGTTCGAGAGGATTGGACAGCACCTTCTCTATTGTTCACAGGAACCTCGGACTCGCATATGCCCGGGTCGAAAACGATGTCCAGAAGGCTGTCGCTAGTCTCGAACGTGCGGTTGCATGCAATCCGAAGGATCCCCGGCTGTATCTTGAGCTCGATCAGCTCTACGAAGCCGCAGGGGCTCCGGCGGAGAAGCGGCTCGCGCTCCTCGAAAGGAACCAAGAGTGTGTCCTGAGGTACGATGATGCGCTGGCTCGGGAAATCGGGCTTTACGTCGTGGTTGGACAATACGACCGAGCGATTGAGTTGCTCGGTGGACACCACTTTCATATCTGGGAGGGTGGCGGGGCGATCCACGACGTTTACGTGACTGCCCATCTGCTCCGAGGCGAGGAACGATTCAAAGCCGGGGAATTCCGGGATGCGCTACGCGATTATGCAGCCGCGCTCGAGTATCCGGAGAATCTTGAAGTAGGCAAGCCCTTTCGCGGAGGGAGGTTCTCTCAGATCTACTACTTCATCGGAAAAGCGCACGAAGCGCTCGGGAATCGCGACCGGGCAATGGAGTACTTCAGACAGTCGGTCGAAGAGAAGCATGGCTGGTCTGAGATCTCTTTTCACCAGGGATTGGCGTTCCGAAAACTCGGTCGGGAGGCCGATGCGAAGCAGTTATTTGATGGCCTCATCAAGCATGGCAAAGAGATGCTCGCAGCAAGCTCCGGTCTTGATTACTTTGCGAAGTTCGGCGAGAGGCAGTCGCAATCCCTCCGTCTGGCCCACGCTCACTATCTCGTTGGCCTGGGACATCTGGGGAACGGGAACACGGCCGATGCAAAGCAGGAATTCGAGAACACGTTAAGAATCAACAGGAATCACATCGGAGCTCGGGCGCAGGTGAGAAAGCTTGAGCGGTAGTGCGAATAGGCTCCACCAAAATCGTTGAGAGGTTCGTATGAAGATCAAGTCGAGAAGAGAGTTCGTGAAGTCGTGCGTGTGCCTTGCGCTCACTGCTGTTCCCTGTGTGAGAGGGTTGTTCCTTCCCGGGTGCGGGGACGGGAGGAACGCGACACGTCGACAAAATGAGATCAGCGATGCGCAGGCAGAAGGGGTGCAGGAGAGAAGTACTGCGGCTATCGATCCCAAATTCGAAGCGGGCTACCTGAAACTCCACAAGACCGGCGAGCTGAAGAGGCGAGGCGAAAAGCTCTGGAAGGTGATGGAGGAGTGCAGGCTCTGCCCCCGGGAGTGCGGGGCCAACCGGCTGAAAGGAGAAAGGGGTTTGTGTCAAGCATCGTCGCAGCTGGAGATTGCATCGTATCATCCTCATTTTGGCGAGGAGAGACCTCTTGTTGGTACTGGTGGGTCCGGAACGATCTTCTTCACCAACTGCAGTCTTCGCTGTGTCTTCTGCATCAACTGGGAGATCAGTCAGGGTGGGGAAGGGACTGCAAGGAGTGTGGAGGAGTTTGCCAACATGATGCTTGATCTGCAGCGGAGAGGTTGTCACAACATCAACATCGTGACCCCGACGCACTATCCGGCGCACATTCTTCTCGCGCTGGACATCGCCGCGGCGAAGGGGTTACGGCTTCCTCTGGTTTACAACACGTGCGGCTGGGAACGGCTGGATGTTCTCAAGGTGCTGGACGGAGTTGTCGACATCTATCTGCCCGACTTCAAGTACGCCAGGTCTGAGATGGCTTCGAAGTACTCCTCAGGCGCCGATACATATGCGGAGTTTACAAAGTCGGCCCTGCTCGAGATGCACCGGCAGGTCGGGGTGGCGCGGCCGGCCCGCGACGGGTTGATGTACCGCGGCCTGATGATCCGTCACCTCGTGATGCCCAACGACGTGTCTGGAACGAAGGAGGTCATAGAGTGGATTGCATCGAACCTTCCGAAGGACACGTACCTGAACATCATGTCGCAGTATCGACCGATGTACAAGGCGTTCGATTATCCGGAGATCGCGCGCCGGCTCACCCACGAGGAATATGCCAACGCTGTGAGGTGGGCCCGGGAGGCCGGATTGACGAATCTGGATGCTCAGGGCTGGCCATTCTGAATTTCTCACACTCCGCAGCACGCCTCTCTTCTTGAGTGTCGGTACAGGCGCCCCGGCAGCAAAAGAACTACAAACCGCACGTCGAGGGTAGACGGGCCGTCCTGTTCGATGGGCTATTGGAGATCGCGCTGCTGTGCGCCAGTGCCATTTCTGAGAATGGGGTTTTCAAGCGACGATTCTGAAACTCAGCACGCATGGATTCCGTCCTCATGAGCATGCGCACTCCTCGAACCGCGCTTTGTATCTTCCGAAAGATGCTGTATTTACCCGCCTTAAAATCAGGAGGTTCTTATGGGAAGAATAACCAGACGCACATTTCTCGAAGCCTCGGCCAAGGTTGCCGCTATCGGCCTGGCTGTACCAGCTTTGCCCAAGGGATGGTACAGCCTCGCTCGCGCGGACCAGCCCGGGTATTTCGAGAACGAGTTCGGCATCACCGATCCCCTGTGCCAGAAAGTTCTGGCCAGAGCATTATCCAAGGGAGGTGATTTCGCCGATCTGTATTTCGAACACACCATCAGTAACTGGATCATTCTGGAAGACGGGAAGGTGAGCAGGGCGTATAGCGACGTCGCGCTGGGTGTCGGTATCCGGACCGTCAAAGGCGATCAGGTTGGCTACGGATTCACGCAGGAGCTGACGGAAAAACCGATGATGGATGCAGCTGCGACCGCTGCCACCATCGCCAGTGCGCAAGCCGCAAAACCTACCGGGAAGTTCACGTGGCTTGACGCCAAGAACTACTACCCGCTGGAAAAACTGCTCACGCTCGTCTCTCTGGAGTCCAAGCTCCCTCTGGTTCAATCTATCAACGACAAGTGTTTCGCTCATTCTTCAGAAATCGTCAAGGTCAACGCGAATTTCCATGATCAGCAGAAGAGGATCATGGTGGTGACAAGTGCCGGTGTGAAGGCTGAAGATCTCCAGCCGAGAAACTACCTCGGCGGCTTCGTCGTTGCGGAGAGGAAGGGAAAACGGGAGCAGGCGGGGTGGAATATCGGAGGTCGCCACGAGTTTTCCTACTATACCCCAGGCGTCTCTGACGAGATCGCCAAGAAGTCTGTTGACAACGCGCTTCTTCTTTTCGAGGCGGTCCAGCCCCCAGCCGGAGAAGTGCCGGTGGTATTGGGTCCGGGTGTGACGGGGATTCTGCTCCACGAGGCCATCGGACACGGCATGGAAGCCGACTTCAACAGAAAGAAGCTCTCAACGTACTGCACGATGATCGGGAAGAAGGTTGCCGAGCCCTTCGTGACGATTATTGATGACGGCACTCTGCCGAAAATGGTGGGCTCCATCAACTTTGATGACGAAGGCACCCCCGGACAGAGGACGATATTGGTTGAAAACGGGATTCTCAAAAGCTACATGCACGACAAGATATCCGCGCGGCACTACAATCTGCCCTCCACAGGCAATGGTCGCCGCGAAAGCTATCAACACTATGTACAGCCCCGGATGAGGAACACCATCATGCTCGCAGGACCGGCAAAGCCTGAAGACATCATCAAGGGTGCCGTGAACGGTATCTATGTGCAGGATGTCAGCAACGGACAGGTCAAAATAGGTGAAGGTGACTTCGCTTTCTACGTCTCACAAGGTCGAATGATCGAGAACGGAAAGCTCACCGCCCCCATCAAGGACATCAATATTATGGGCAATGGCCCGAAGATGCTCCAGAACATTACGATGGTGGCAGACGATCTTGAAATGTACAAAGGCGGCGCTGGCGCCTGCGGTAAAGGCGGACAAGCAGTGCCCGTCGGATTTGGCCAGCCGACATGCCTCGTCAAATCGCTGACGGTCGGCGGAGTGAGACGATAAGGAAAGGAGAATCACCATGAACAAAGAAATGTACGATCTGGCCGCCTGGACCATCAAATCCGCAAAGTCGGCCGGGGCTGACGACTGCAAAGTGAGCATCAATAGTGAGCGGCTGGTTCAGATCAGCTATCGTGAGAAAAAGCCGGAGAACATCAAAGAGGCTTCGACCAAGGGCCTCAATATACAGGTCTATGTCAACGGCCGGTACTCCAGTCAGAGCACTTCCGACTTGAGGAAGACCGCTCTCGAGAGCTTCATCCGCAATGCTGTGGCCACAACAAAGCTGCTGGCTGAGGATCCTTTTCGCACTCTTCCTGATCCGAGGTATTATGAGGGAAGGGCAAAGGTCGACCTGAGTCTTGTCGACACTGCCTACAAGAACCTCACGGCCGAGGGTCGGCACAGTCTCGTTCAAGCGGTAGAGAATGCCTGCTTGAAAACGGGAGGCGACAAGGTCATCTCTGTCACCGCGCAAGAACAGGATGGCTACCAGGAATCGGTCCTCATGACCAGCAACGGCTTCGAGGGTTCTGCGGAGAACACATACTTCGTGGCTGGTGCGCAGATGACGGCCAAGGACGAGGGAGACAGGCGACCGATGGGGGGCACCTTTGTGGTGACTATTGACCAGAAAGCAATGCCGAAGCCCGAAAAAATCGGTGTCGAAGCAGCCGAGCGAACGCTCGCTCTTCTTGGCGCGAAAAAAATCAAAACCGAGACTCTGCCCGTAATTGTCGAAAACCGGAACGTCTCGAGGATCTTTGGGGCGGTTCTCTCTGCAATGTCAGGAAGAAACATTCAGCAAAAGCAGTCCTTCCTCGCTGACAAGAAGGGCCAGAAGATCGGGAGTGAACATCTCACCTTGATCGACGATCCGTTCCTGAAAGGCGGCCTGGGAAGTCGCCTGTACGACGGCGACGGATTTGCCACGAAGAAACGGACGATGATCGAACGAGGTGTCTTGAACGACTTCTACATCGACTGGTACTACAGCCGGAAGCTCGGTTGGGAGCCCACGACAGGCGGCTCTTCCAACCTGTTCATCCCGCCGGGCAAGCGGTCGGTGAAGGAGATCATGAAGGGCCTGGGTCGCGGCATATTCATCACGGGATTCATCGGCGGAAACACGAATCTCACCACGGGGGACGGTTCGATCGGCATCTTCGGCCATCTCTTTGAAAACGGCGAGCTCACGCAAGCCATCGCGGAGATGAACATTGCTGACAATCACCTCAAGCTCTGGAACCGTGTGGTTGAGGTTGCCAACGATCCGTGGATTTATTCATCCCAGCGCTTCCCGAGCCTGGTTATTGACAGGGTTGTCGTGTCCGGAATCTAGTATCGGTCACAAGAAGCAATCAGGTATTGCTGCGCACGACAGCGTCCACGCTGTCGTGCAGATGTCTTCTCCTGCAAGCGAGGACGCCTGCTCCGAGGGAGCCCCTCTGCGTAGGATCTGACAGTCGCTGTGTCCGCCTTCTAGCATGAACAAATAGGACGGGGGGGAAGCACTCTTCAGGATTCGATGGGCTGTGAGGGAGTCGAGAGGACTTCCCCCCACTCTGGAAACCCCTAGCGGCTTCCTGCTCTTTGCCAGGCACGGATTTCTCTGGGTGCACGAATCCCGATCCGGAAGCATATCATTCAGCCCACCAATCGGCGAACAACAAGGAATTCCTTCCGTCCAACTCATCGACGCGCGCCCGATTCTCAGTTCCTACAATTAGCTCTCATCGATTTCCAAGTGAGCCGTCGAATTTCGCCTCGTCAATTCTGACAATTGCGACTCGCTTTCGAAGTGCTTCTCAGTGTTCTGGAATACAAAGATGTTGAAGCTCGTGTCGTCAACGCGTATCTTCACAGAGTGCTTGTTGTCTAAAGCGATCCCCTTGTGTGGTACAGCAATCGAGGTTCTTGCTCTCCTCAGATGACGGCGCCTGGACGCCGAATTATTGGTTCAACCGTAATAAGGAGAAAGAAAAATGAACATCCTGGTATTTGGAGGCTCGGGAAAAATCGGAACAGCCGTCGCGTGGGATCTCGTTCAGCGCGGCGATGTGGAAACCGTGGGATTGGTTGGAAGGCGAAAGCAACCGCTGGAGAAGGTGAAGAAGTGGCTAGGGTCCGACAAAGTGCGAGTACACTCCGCCGACATCATGCTCAAGCAGAAAACCATCCCCGTCATGAAGAAATACGACGTCGGCGTGATCGCTCTGCCGGACCGGAGGACGAGCTACACGCTCGTCGACACGGCGATTGAAGCAGGGCTGCATATTGTGGACATGCTGGAGGAATATCACCGCAGGCCGGATGCGTACGAGCTCGAGGGAATGAAACTCCCCAAGAAGATGACGCTCAACCAGTATGGCGATTGGCTGCATGAACGTGCGATCAAGGCGGGTGTGACGTTCATGGACGGGATCGGCTTTGCACCGGGGATCAGCAATATCACCGTTGGCGAGGCGATTCGAAAGCTCGACACCGTTGAATCGGCCGTCGCTCGCGTAGGCGGGATCCCGTCAAAGCAATCTGCTCAGCGGCATCCCCTCCGATATATGATCACCTGGGCGTTCTGGCACGTGCTGCGCGAGTACATGGTGAAGCTCTACGTTCTGAAGGGCGGTAAGATGGTCGAGGTTGATGCACTGACGGATCGGGAGCGGTTCCGCTTCAACAAGTTCGGCGTCGACGAAGAACTGGAGTGCGCCGTTACACCGGGAATGCCAAGCTTCATGTATACCAGGACGCAGCTTCGCGATTTTGCCGAGAAGACCATCCGGTGGCCCGGCCATTACCAGGGTATCGATGCGCTCAAGGAATGCGGATTGCTGGATCTGGATCCGGTTGTCCACAACGGGCGGAAGATTGTGCCGCGTGAATTCCTGCTCACCATGATCGAGCCGAGGCTTCGCCAGCAGGAAGGTGACACCGATGTGTGTGTCATGTACAACACCGTGATCGGCATGAAGGCGGGAAGGAAGACGAAGTTCGAATACTTCTTGTGGGATGTGGCCGACACGAAACTGAAGATGTCCTCAATGGCCAGAGTGACAGGGTTCCCCTCCGCCATCGGTGCTTGGTTAATCGGTAAGGGGATGATCACCAAGCGGGGAATCGTGCCGCCGGAGGACTGCGTTGAAGGTGAGGCCTACAGGGTCTTCATGCAAGAAGTGAAGAAGAGGGGGATTGACATCCTCGAAGAGCAGACGATGCTTTAGAGCTTGCGTTTTGGCGGGCGCGCGGAAAAATGCCGGAGGAGACTCCGGCATTTTCACTTCGGGCCACGCCTCATGCTTCTGGTAGCGATATCTCCGCCGGATCTTTCTCCGTTGGGTTGACGCGTCACTCCTGGGCTTCGATGTCGAAATCGGCGATTCTGTCAATTGGGAGTTTGATAAACTTGCCGCTCCCCGTCGCAGCAATACCGCCGTCAGGAAGGACAATCTCTCCAGTCCCTTCAAAGAACCGGCCCGTGTCATTCACGATCCGTCCGACGGCGCGGATCTCAACATTGAGTGGAATCGGCTTCTTGTACCGCGTTGTGAATTCGACCGTCACGCCCCAGAAGTCTTCTTTGTACTTCATCAGGATCGCGCGGCCGATCGTTTCATCGAGCAGACCTGCAGTGATTCCTCCATGCAGCCGGCCCGGATAGCTTTGATGTTCCTCGCGCGGAGTGAAAAGAGCTACGACCTCGCTGTTTTCGAGTTCATAGAAGGAGGCTTTCAGGCCGTACGGATTCTTCAGACCGCAGACGAGACACATCTTCGAATTCGGTTGCTTGCGAGCGACGCGGTATTTCACAGTTTGGGCCTCCTCGGCGTTCGAGTGTCGGCAGGTGACAGTCTTCTTACTCGGAGAGCGTTGTTGCGTTAACGGCACTGAGTTTTGTAAGAATTCAGGAGAAAAGCAAACCCGTAGCCGTTCTTGGAGGCTCTGTTCCGCCTCGATGCACGCGCGAAAGCGTTGCCCCTGCCGAGCGGTTTCTCTTGCATGAATTCATTATAATTGTATACGACTGATGCGAATTCTATCATGGCGGACAAGAGAGTAATCTCGCACCTCGTTCTCTGTAGGTCTCACAGCATCCTCTTGGTGATTGCGTGCTGGCTGGGAGCTTGTTCCCGCACGCTCGATCAAAACATCTCCGATCAGATCCGGGCCTGCATCGTTCAGCCGAATCGAACAACTGTTCCGGCTGTCGCTGGAGAATCGATTCTCGCATCCTCCGCTGTCTCCGAGTTCTATCGGGCTCACCGGTTCGCTGCCGTCTGGAGCTTCGAAGACAGCGTCAAGCCTGCGGCGGATGATCTCATCCTGGCGGTCAAGCGGGTTACGGATGACGGGCTGCAGCCGGAAGACTACCATCTTTCAGCCCTCACAGCAGGATGGCGCGAGATCCGGAATCTTCGCCAAACTGCCGATCCGCTTCTGGCTTCTCGACTGGCTGAGTTCGACATTCTCCTCACCGACGCAATTCTAACCCTGGTTTCACATCTTTCCAAAGGAAAGGTCGACCATGAGACGAAACTGCCACGATGGGACAGCCTGGCTGCGGAGAGAGACGGAGCGAAGATTGTGGAACGGGCTCTGCGCACGGGCGAGATCGCCAAACTTCTGAGTGCTCTGACACCTCAGGACACGGTGTATGAGGGTCTCAAAACAGCACTTCGCACCTATAGGGCTCTTGCCGCAAAGAGAGGCTGGCGCGCAATTCCCGATACGCTTGGCCTACGGTTAGGGATGTCTGATGATCGGGTGCTCGCTCTCCGGAAGAGACTCCTCGTCACAGGTGATCTCGGACCGAAGCAGAGGAGTGTCGGCCGGTTATTCGATGCAGCGATGGTTGACGGGGTGCGTCGTTTTCAGAGGCGACACGGTCTTGAGCCGACGGGAGAGGTCGATAGCGTCACCCGCGCGACCATGAATGTTCCGATCAAAGCGCGAATTGAGCAGTTACAGGCGAACCTGGAGCGCTGGCGCTGGCTTTCCCGCAAGAAACACGGACGGCTCATCCGTGTCAACGTTGCCGATATGACCCTCTCAGTCTGGGACAAGGGACGTGACGTGATGTCGATGAAGGTCGTCGTCGGCGTCCGCGACTGGCCGACTCCGTTGTTCACGTCCGCGATAGACCAGGTCATTCTCAATCCCTCCTGGATCTCGCCAAAAACCATCTTCGCAGCCGAGCTGCTCAACTACATCCGCGCAGATTCGAACTACCTTGCCAGAAACAAAATGAAGATCCTGGGCGGAACGGACAAGGAAGAGGAGATCGATCCCGGGAATATCAACTGGAAGGAACTGAAGGTGGAGGAGATCGACTTTGTGCTCTGGCAAGCGCCGGGACCGCTCAATATCATGGGCCGGGTAAAATTCCTGCTCCCGAACAAGTACGACGTGTTCCTCCACGATACCCCGTACAAAGAGGACTTCCCCAAGCGGCTCAGGCTGGCGAGTCACGGCTGTATCCGCCTGGAGAAGCCGTTTGACCTTGCCGCGTATCTGCTGCAGGATGTTCCTGGATGGACGAGGGAGCGGATCACCTCCGTCGTGGACTCCGTGGAGCGATGCATTGTTGACCTGCCAGAGCCTTTTCCTGTGGATGTCATCTATCTGACAGTGTGGATCGGTCGCGATGGAGTGATGCAGTTTCGCGAAGATATCTACGGGCTCGATGCGCGAGTGCATGACGCGCTCATCACCATGGCGCCGAAGCCTCGATCTCCCATTTCAGCGAGGCGCTGAAGGTTACTTGCTTTCGCAAATGCCATTTCAGGCGGGTGCGGTCATTGACATCATTTCAACTATTCCCTACTTTTGTCACGTATCCATCGCCTTTCAAGCGCCGGTCAGCACTTCCAGTCCCAATAATGCTCACCGACAGTATGCTGAGAGCAGAGATCGTCCTCACGCTGCACACAAAAAGCACCCGTCATTCTGATCCGCCGACCCGTCCGCCATCTGCTTGGCGGAAGGCGGAGAAGAATCTGAACTAAGAGACGAGACTCTTCGCTCCGCTCAGAGTGAAAAAGAAGGCTTCTTGTACACCCACACGAAAGCGGGAGGCCGTAAGACGATTGACAGGAAAATGCAACCGGGCACCACAGAAGCCGGTTCGGAGGACGATCAAGCATCTGGAACAGCCTGCTTTTCCCCCAACAAAGGGGGATGCAAAATATGCCATGACCTAAAATCTCAATCGGGGAGGTGAACAATGAACAAGGCGAAACGTATACTAATCGCAACACTTTCGGGTGTCCTGTTCGGGTTTGTGTGTTTCGGACTTGCGTCCAGCGGCCCTGGTCAGCTTGCTTGGCCGGTGGCGGTTCAGATCATCCTCAGCCGCACGCTCATCGGCTTTGCCATAGGAATCAGCTCCACTTCTTTCGGCCATTGGTCCGTCCACGGACTGATTATGGGATTGATCTTCAGCCTTCCCCTGGCATTCAGCGGGTTGATGGCACCGGAGAGTCCAGAGTACGACAAGACTATGATGTTCGTGTGGACGGTAGGATTGGGGATGATCTACGGGCTGCTCATCGAAGTCATTACGTCGGGGATCTTCAAGGCGAAGATCCAGCGCCCGCAGGTCGCGGCTGCGTGAGGCCAGCATAGCGCCTGAGGTGGCGGTTCCCGCTGAGAGTGGAGAAAGGATCCAAGGAGTCGCTCAAACAAACTGAGTCATAGTGAGCGGAGTCGAACTATGTACTCGGTTCGCTAACAACAACCGCTGGGTAGCCAGCGATGAGAAAGGCGGGTGCACCCTTCGGGTGCAGAGCGCCCGTCGTGTCCGTTCCTGAGTGGACGGTCGCAGCGATAGCAGAAATGAGGTCCCGACCTAAAGCGTGTCGGGACGACTGTGCGGTCTTCTGGTAGAGGTGCGCGTACCGCCGCTGCCATTCCGAAACGCTTCTGTCCGGAATCTCAAGCTAGCTTCAAGGTAAGGCCCGAGATCGGTACGAAGGAAGTCGCGGGGTGTTATCATGAGGCGCCCTCTTTGCCATCATCACTCCAGGCTTTTCTCTAAGACACTCAGTGCCTGCGGAACATGCGTGCTCGAAAGATGGGCTGAACTCCGGCCTCGAGCCGAGACCGCTCACGCCCAATCGCGCGCCCTCTTCAACCTTCCTCCGGCTCCTCCGAAAACGCCTAACGGCATCCGCTGCCCGCTCTGCGCAAACGAATGCATCATCGGAACGGACGAGCGCGGATTCTGCGGCCTGCGGACCGTTCGGAACGGAAAGCTGAAGCATCTGGCAGGGACACCAGAGCGGGGATTGCTGCACTGGTATCGTGATCCTCTCCCGACGAACTGTGTCGCCGATTGGGTGTGCGAAGGGAGCAAGCAGGCGGGCTATCACAACCTGGCGGTTTTCTACGGAAGCTGTACGGCAGATTGTCTCTTCTGCCAGAACTGGCACTATCGCCAGATGTCGCCAGAGGCGGACGGAATCATGAGCGCTACGGAGCTGGCGGAAAGGTCCAACTCACGTACGTTCTGCGTCTGCTATTTCGGTGGTGATCCAGCCTCCCAGATGCCTCATGCGCTCGCCGCATCCAAACAGCTCGCGTCGCGAGGTGTGCGCGTGTGCTGGGAGACAAATGGGACGATGCATCCCAAGCTGCTGGAGGCGGCGCTGCAGTATTCGATGGACACCGGCGGATGCATCAAATTCGATCTCAAGGCGTTTGACGAAGAACTGCACCTTGCGCTCACCGGCATCTCGAATCGCAGGACTCTCGAGAACTTCGCGAGAGCAGCGCGGCGATTCGACGAGCGCCGTGATCCGCCGCTCGTTGTAGCGAGCACGTTGCTTGTGCCAGGGTACGTTGATCCCGATCAGGTCGGCAAAATAGCCCGGTTCATGGCCTCGTTCAGTTCGCATATTCCGTACGCTCTTCTTGGATTTGCGCCGCAATTCGCAATGTCCGATCTTCCGTTCACATCAGCTCGCGAAGCACGCGAAGCGGAGGCAGCGGCGCACGCTGCAGGACTCGTCAATGTGCGCATTGGCAATCGTCATTTGCTGGGGTGGAGTGAGGAGTCATCATGAAGAGAGAGATACTGTTGCTCCCGGTCGGTGACGTTTCGCTTGACGTGCTCGAGTGGCTGGCGGAAGCTCTCCCATCAGTTTTTGACTGCGGCTGCAAGACGACTACAGCGTTGCCGCGTCCGGACTTCACCTGGGACAAAACCAGAGAGCAGTACCGGGCTGAGGCAGTTCTGGCACGAGCGAGTGCAGGGTGCTCCACGTGCGCTTTAGCAGTCGCTGATCTTGACCTTTATGTACCCGATTTGAATTTCGTCTTTGGTCTGGCCCAGAGCGGAATGGCGCGGGCGATCATCGCTTTGCCACGACTGCGCCAGAGTTACTATGGTCTGGCTGAGGACACCACGGTGTTCCGCGAACGCGTAATCAAAGAGGCAGTGCACGAGCTCGGTCACGTTTTCGGCCTGAGCCACTGCGATGATTCCCGCTGCGTGATGGCGTTTTCGAATTCGCTTCAAGATACTGACTACAAGCAGTACACTTTTTGCAGAGAGTGCAAGAAGCGGCTTCAGACTGAGCTCATCGAACTGTGATGGATGGAGCCATGGAAAGCGAAGGTGTCAAGAAATCCATTCTGCAAGAAAGGGTTGGCGACAGGATCAGGTGTGGCGTCTGCGAGCGGCGATGCCGGATTGTTGCCGGAGGACGCGGATGGTGTCGCACGAGGGAGAACCGCGATGGAACGCTGGTGACGCTTATCTACGGCTCGGTGTCATCCATAGCAGCAAACCCGATTGAGAAGAAGCCATTCTATCACTTCTATCCGGGTACGTGTGCATACACCGTGGGGAGCTGGTCGTGCAACTTCGGGTGCCCCTGGTGCCAGAACTGGGACATCAGCAAGAGCGCGC
Source organism: Ignavibacteria bacterium (assembly GCA_016873755.1). GTDB lineage: Bacteria > Bacteroidota > Ignavibacteria > UBA10030 > UBA10030 > VGWB01. The sequence goes on from VGWB01000053.1 coordinate 17,917, forward strand.
CGTTGAGCAATGGACGTTACGTCTCGCCTGCACAGTTCGTGGAGCTCACGTTGAAATCCGGTTGCCAGGGGACGTCGATCTCATTCAACGAGCCAGTCCTGTCGCTGGAATGGGCAATTGATGTGTTTCGTCTTGCCCGAAGACGGAGACTCTACAACACCTTTGTGACAAACGGCTACATGACGCGGGAGTCGCTGTCGCTGTTGATGGATGCCGGACTCGATGCGATCAATGTCGACATGAAGGGGGATGCCGACGCTGTGAGGAACTACTGCAAGGGTATTGATGTCGAGAAGGTGTGGGCGAACTGCCAGTATGCCCGGTTGCACGGAGTGCACATCGAGATCACGACACTCGTGATCCCGACCGTGAACGACGCCCCGGGAACGCTCGGCGGGATTGCCCGCCGCATCGTCGAGGATCTGGGCGTCGACGTCCCATGGCACGTCACCGCCTACTATCCCGCCTATCGATTCAAGGCACCGCCGACTCCTCATTCCACTCTCGAACGCGCCTGGCACACGGGGAAGGAGGCGGGTTTGCGCTTCGTCTATGTTGGCAATGTTCCCGGCCATCAATATGACAATACGTACTGTCCCGGATGCGGGACGCTCCTGATCCGTCGCCGAGGTTTTGACGTAGCTGCAAATCTTGTCCGCGATGGACGATGCCCCTTTTGCGGTCATTCGATCGCAGGCGTATGGCGGTGATTGATATGTACCCTCGTTCCCACGCTCCGCGTGGGAACGGGAAGTCCCCGCGCTCCGCGTGAGGGAGACACAAAGCAAAGATGTACGAGTGGTGACGCGGAGCGTCACGGAGTAACGCTCCCACGCAGGAGCCTGGGAGCGAGAAGAACCGAGTTGGCGCTCGTTCCCGCGCTCTGCGTGGGAACGGGAAGTTCTGACGCTCTGCGTCAGTGAAGGATGGAGAACAGTCACCCTGAGCCTAGTCGAAGGGTGCTCTAAGCCATCAGGTATTAGCGGATCATGAGGACTGGAGTTCGACTCCGATACGGGTTTTCTTCGACATTTCAACTGTCGAAGAACGCCGGGGCTGTGGGACGTGTCGCCACACCTGTCCACCGGCGAATTGCCGCCATCTAAGAAGATCAGACGTCATTCTGAACGGAGCCCTGCCTGCCGGCAGGCAGGGAAGCGGAGTTGAGCCATAGGCTCATGAGCCTCCGGCTCAGAAGAATCCGCTTTTTTGAATCAGATTCTTCGTCCCACTAGGGAAGCAGTGGGACTCAGAATGACTTTTTTTGGTCAGCCTCGGGAAGTTCCGACGCTCTGCGTCAAGCAGACACAAAGAGAAGATGTACGAGTGGTGACGCGGAGCGTCACGGAGTAACGCTCCCACGCAGGAGCGTGGGAGCGAGAAGAACCGAGTTAGCGCTCGTTCCCACGCTCTGCGTGAGGGAGACACAAAGCAAAGATGTACGAGTGGTGACGCGGAGCGTCACGGAGTACCGCTCCCACGCAGGAGCCTGGGAGCGAGAAGACCGGCTTTGGCGCTAGCCGTTCACACCAGCACCAGTTGACCACCTATCTAAGGAGGTAAGTTCCATGCATCGCGCTATCATCAAACCACTGATCCACACTCTCCTGGTAACTGCAATCTGTGCCGTCACTTCGCTCTCGCAGCGGCAGGAGATCAAGCTGGAGACACTCCTCGGTGCTCCTTTCCCCTCTTCGCTCGAAGCCGCTCCGACCGGAGGGAAGATCGCCTGGGTGCAGAATGCACGGGGCGTCCGAAACATCTGGATCGCTGAAACTCCCGACTATCGTGGCCGTCAACTCACGGCATACACCCAAGATGATGGACAGGATCTGGGCAGTCTCTCGTGGACGCCCGACGGCAAAAAGATCGTATTCGTGCGCG
>VGWB01000054.1 GCA_016873755.1 Ignavibacteria bacterium
GTTTCTCAGGAAGGAACTCGGTCCGTAGGATCTACAGGCATTCCTGTCCGTTGAGCATTTCCCTTCCCGATCAGCGCGATACCCACGCAGTCCCCTTCACAAAGAACCTCCACCTTCTCTCTCTTCCGTTGTTGACGCCGATTCGTGCCGATCGTCCGACTTTTGATTCTGGAATTCGCACACCGTTTAGGATGTAAATTTGGTTTCCCAGGAGATCGATGCCGTTCTGCTCCCTAGTGATTCTGAACGCCTCGCAGAACTTCGCCGGCCCGTTCGTGAGGTTGGAGAGTGATTGCCGAGCGATTCGCCGGTTCCTGCCAGACCTGTTCTTCAGCATGACGTCAACACCTCCAATCGGCTCGACGGCTCTGATCAATACGGCTTCACCTCTTCCAGCTTTTCGTGTCACCACGTTAGCGCAGAAGTGCATCCCGTACGTGAAGTACACGTAGAGATGTCCGCCTTCCCAGAACATCACATCGTTCCGCTTGGTTCTCCCGCGGTAGGAATGGGACGCACGATCGCCTTCGCAGTAAGCCTCTGCCTCAACAATCTTTCCAGTGAGCTTTCTGCCCCTGAGCACGCGTACGATGTACTTGCCGAGAAGATCACGAGCGACCCGCACCGTGGGGCGAAGGTAGAATGAGCGAGGAAGTGTGCGCATCAGAAATTGAAAATTGTAGATTGAAGATTGGATCGAAGCCGGGAGCTCACGGCGTTTCACAGCTTCATCAGCTCGTTGAGGAACCAGTACAGACTGTGGAAGTGGTCGATGTGATCGGGCGCCGAGTTGCCGGCAAATCCCAGCACAGTGAAATGCCCCCTCCGGGCTTCGCTCAACTGCTGCATTCCCAGAGGGCCCCACTTCAGGACCGGATAACGTCGAATGTCGAGCTGCCGGAGTAGCCAATCCGTTGCTTCAGTGGTACTGACAAATGTCCCAGGGAAAATCTCAGAGTGAGTGATGAGAAACCGCTTCCGGGAAGATTTTCTCGATGCATCCCTGGCGAACTTGAGATACGGCAACAGTCCGGAAGAGTCGATTCGTCCGCCGTGGGCCAGGACTTCGCGCTCTGGGATATAGCTCGCGTGAATGCCATCGAGCAACAAAACGGCGTCCACGGTGGCATAGTGATCCTCACTGCTGATGATCTTGCGGATCGCGCCATACCCCGCACTGAACCCGCTCAGAATAAGCCTTCGTACCTTGATGTGGCTCTCCAGATGACCTCGAGCTTCCGTTACAACCGAGTCGATAAGATGCTGGAATCTGGTCGTGTCTTCGAATGCGTCATTGTAGACTTTTGAACCCGACCCGAGGTTTACCGATGCAGCGATGATGTTGCCTCTGTGCTTTGATGCACTGTGCTGAACGACGTAGCTCGCCCCATGGAAATGGACCAGCAGGTCAAAGTCCATCGATCCCCGAGAATGCTCCGGGATGAAGACCTGAACGGGGCGGGCAAGAATTCCCGAGACCTCAAAGGAAACACCAGGATATGCCTGCTGCTTTATCCGCTCGTGCTGGCGAGCGGACTCGACCATCGGCGACGGATTCTGCGAGGCAACTTTTACACTATCTTCCTGAGCACAGGCGCTGGTGCTCAAAACTGCATGGGAAACAAGAAGGAGGTAGGCACAAGAGGAGTAGAGCAGATATGTGGATAGCCAGGGCCTCACAACGGCTTCCGCAACTCTTCCTAGAAAAATTTGGCGGGCAGGGACCATTCCTTGCCCGAAAGCCGGACGGATAGCACCACGGTGTGCCCACCCCGCATCTCTCTGCAGGGGACGGTGGCGCCCAGAGAAGGTAAATCAATTTCCACCAACTTTCAATTATCCTCCCGTCGATGTTGTATCTGTTTGATTCAACATCTAATTTGTAGCTATGAAACGCAAATTGAAATGGCGAATCGAGTCGACGAGATCCGAGATCATCCACGACGACGATCAGCTCCTCGTATTGAACAAACCGCCACGTCTCCTGGTGTTGCCCGATCGATACAACAAGAATTTGCCGAACCTGTACACGATCCTGATGGAAGAGCTTGGAAAGGTGTTTATTGTTCATCGAATCGACAAGGAGACGAGTGGTATCATACTCTTTGCAAAGACGGCTGAGGCGCACGCTGAGCTCAATACGCAATTCGAGGAGAGGAGAGTCGATAAGACCTATCATGCAATCGTTGTCGGATCACCGAGTCCAGATGAAGGGGTGATCGATCTCCCGCTGGCCAAGGATAGGAAAGATGTTGAGCTGATGAGCGTGGATCGCAGGAATGGCAAAGAAGCGGTCACCACATTCAAGGTTCTCGAACGGTTCTCCGGCTACACATTCCTCGAGCTCAAGCCGAGAACGGGGCGGACGCACCAGATCCGAGTTCACCTTAAATCGATCGGATTGCCGATTCTTGCTGATGGGAGTTATGGGAGCGGTCGGGGATTTTTCCTGTCCGATGTAAAAGCAAGGTTCCAGGAGAAGGGGGAGGAGAAGCCGCTGCTCGACAGAACGGCGCTGCACGCAGCCGGAATTGCTCTTGTTCATCCGTCAACGCGGGCGCCGGTGACCTTTTCGGCCCCGCTGCCGAAAGATATGGTATCTGTTCTAAGGTACCTGAGGAAATTCCGGAAGGGGGAACAATCGTCTTTCTGAGCAGAGCGAAGAATCTGCTTTTTCAATCATTCCCAATTTGTTCAACGAGAGAGCGTCGGACTTCGGGAAGACGGCGTACCGGAGTGTCTAAAACAGAGTCTCTTGGTCTGGAGTCTTCCTCGAGATGCCGAAATGCTTGTAGGCCATCACCGTCGCCTCTCGTCCGCGGGGCGTCCGCTTGAGGAATCCTTCCTGAATCAAATACGGCTCGTAGACCTCCTCGATCGTCCCCGGCTCCTCACCAACAGCAACGGCAAGTGTGTTGAGTCCCACAGGTCCCCCGTTGTACTTCTCAATGACGGCCCTGAGGATCCGCTTGTCCATGTCGTCGAGACCGTACTCGTCCACCTCAAGAGCTCGGAGTGAGTACTGAGCGACCTCCTGGGTCACGACGCCTTTGTGGACCGCCAGCTTGTTGTCCGCCTGTGCGAAATCGCGGCATCGCTTGAGCAGACGGTTGGCAATCCGCGGTGTTCCTCGTGACCGCTTCGCGATCTCCTGGGCGGCGTCGTCAGCCGCCTTGATGTCCAAGATGCGCGCAGACCGCTTCACGATGGAGTGGAGTTGGTCTATATTGTAGTAGTCGAGTCTATTGGAGATCCCGAATCGGGAGCGGAGTGGCGAGCTGAGAAGTCCTGCCCTCGTCGTTGCTCCTACAAGGGTGAAGGGTTCGAGATTCAGCGAAATCGTTTTCGCTCCCGGGCCGCTGTCGATGATGATATCAACCCGGAACTCCTCCATCGCCGAATAGAGATACTCTTCGATTTTCACCGGCACGCGGTGGATCTCATCGATGAAAAGAACTTCGCCTTTCTCAAGTGAGGTGAGGATGCCGGCAAGGTCACCAGGCTTCTCCAGCGCCGGCCCGGATGTTACCTTGATACCGATCCCCATCTCATTGGCAATGATAAAAGCCAGCGTCGTCTTCCCAAGCCCGGGTGGACCTGTCAGCAATACGTGGTCGAGCGGCTCGCTACGCTGTCTGGCAGCCGAGATGAAAATCCGCAGATTGTCCACGATTTTCCCCTGCCCCACGAATTCTTCGAGGTGAGCCGGTCGGAGCGTTTGGTCGAGTTCGACCTCGTTTTCGAGTCGCTCTGGTGATGTATATCCTCGAGCTGCAGGCACGGGATCAGTCCTTTTCATACCGGGGAAAAATACCAAGAAGGGGGCTGAGATTCAATCTGCGCGAGCTGGGGATGCGCTGTTCGCCCGCGTCATCATCGATGCTACTTTGCTGTCGCATATCGGAGCGCTCGTTTGATCAGCTCCTGCAGCGTCAGGTGTGATTCTGGAGACTCATTGAGCACCTGGCGGATTGCCTTTTCGGCGGCTGACCGATAATAGCCGAGTGACGTCAAGGCAAGAAGGGCTTCGAGGCGCATTTCAGCCTGTTTGTCTTTTGCCGAGGAGGGCATTTGGGTTGCCTGTTCAATTCTTCCGATCTTGTCGCGCAGTTCGATGACCAGACGCTCAGCGGTTTTCCTTCCCACGCCGGGGATTGCGGTGAGCGCAGCGACATTCTGACTAACGAGGTGAGCTCTCAGATCATGGACAGGTATCCCGGAGAGAATCCCCTGGGCGATCCTTGGGCCAATTCCATTCACTGATATGAGCAGCTTGAAAGCGACCCGTTCTTCCTCCGTTGCGAAACCGTAGAGCAGGAGTGCATCCTCACGGACGTGGAGATGCGTCAGGAGCGTGACGTGGGAGTTCACCTCTCCGAGCGTTTCGAAGGTCGAGAGTGGTATCGTAACGGCGTAACCGATGCCATTTACATCAATCAAGACCTCGGTGGGGCTTTTGGTTTTGAGGACGCCGGTGAGCGAGGCGATCATGAACGCTCTGCTATTCGTTCTGGATGAGCTTCGATGTAGGACTTCCAGCTGCCGGAGGATTTTTTCGTCAAACGGGCTTTCTTGGTTGATCGGTTCTCCCGCAGGGTTCGATTGTAGTGGCAGATTGCCACCGCCAACGCGTCGGTTGCGTCGTAGAACTTGGGAGCAGCTTTCAAGCGCAGGAGGGATTGCACCATATAGCTCACTTGTTCCTTTGAAGCAGCTCCATTGCCCACCACCGCCCGCTTCACCTCGCGTGGTGAATACTCCGTCGTTGGGATCTCGTGATTGACGGCGGCGAGGATCGAGACTCCTCGCGCGTGACCAAGTTTCATTGCAGACTGCGCGTTCTTGCCGTAGAACGCCGTCTCGATGGCGAATTCGTCGGGATGGTACCGGTTGATCACCTTGCACAAGGTCGTGTAGATCGCTTGCAGCCGAATTGGCATTGTGGTTTCACTGCGGTTCTTCACGACATCATACTCCAGGAGCCTGAATCGGCCTCTCCTTCCTTCAATGATGCCATAGCCCGTCGTGAGAGTTCCTGGATCTACACCGAGAATAATCATAGTGAGCTGAGGCCGATGAGGCAAATCATGAACAGTGAATAGTGCACCGCGAACCGTACGCCGTTAGCTTGAAGAGGCACCGAAAGTGGCCATGACGCTCTCATCGATATCGAAGTTGCTGTACACGTGTTGAATATCGTCATGGTCCTCGAGTCCCTCCATCAACTTGAGGAGGAGCTCAGCGTCTCTGCCTTCGACTTTGACGGTGTTCTCGGGGATCATCTGCACTTCTGCGTGGTCGATCGAAATGCCGCGTTGCTCGATCGCCTTCTTCACTCCTTCAAATGCTTCGGGCGGGCAGATGACAGTATAGTGCTCATCATCTGCGCTCATGTCGTCCGCCCCTGCATCGAGGATGATGCCGAGGAGGTCATCCTCAGAGATCTTGCTCTTGTGGATGCTCATCTGGCCCTTCTTGTGGAACTGGTAAGCCACGGCGCCCGTTGCTGCGAGTTTCCCATGATTCCGGTCCAGCAGATGGCGAATCTCGGATACAGTCCTCGTTTTGTTGTCGGTGACGGCCTCGATGAGGATTGCTGCTCCACCCGGCCCGTAGGCTTCGTAGGTGGCATCTTCGTATGCCATCCCCGGCAGCTCCCCGCTCCCCTTCATGATTGCCCGCTTGATATTATCGGCAGGCATGTTGCTTGCCTTTGCCTTGTCGATCGCGAGGCGCAGACGCGGGTTGCCAGCGGCGTCACCGCCTCCCAGCCTTGCGGCAATCGTGATTTCTTTGATGATCTGTGTGAAGACTTTTCCGCGACGTGCATCGGTGACAGCCTTCTTGCGCCGAATCTGATGCCATTTTGAATGACCAGACATGGGGATGTCCTTCGAGGAGAACGACTGACAAGTGAGAAGGTAGGACGTGAGGCGAAGGAGACATACAAAACCTCCATTCTTCAATACTTCTCGCCACTTTCCTCACATCCTTATTTCAGATCCCGAATCTTGAGTTGCGGAACGGTTTCTCCGGCGAACTCACCCTCGTCCAAAGAGAAAGCTAGGTCGATCGACCTCCTACCGTTCGACAGTTTCTGCAGCAGGCCACCAAGAGTGAAGCCGATGGCATCGAAGATCTGACCGTTCGACTTGACCTTGAATTTGAGATGGTTGTTCCCGACGATACGAGGTTCACCATACAGCTCAACACCTCTCGCCACGAAAACCGGCCGCATGTTTCCGGGTCCGTACGGTGCGAACTGGCTCAACACGCGCACAAACTTCGGCGTGAGCTCGTTGAGCGAGATCTCTGCGTCGATCCGGATTTCAGGGGTTAGGAGCTCCTGGGTGAGAAGTTCCTTTGCCACCGACTGAAACGCTCCCTTGAATTCATTCAATCGGTCGATCTCGACTGAGAGGCCGGCAGCGTACTTGTGCCCTCCGAATTGAACGAGCTTATCCTCACATCGCTTAAGCGCCTGGTAGATATCAAATCCGGCGATGCTGCGGGCGGATCCCTTTGCGACGCCGTCGATTGTGGTCAACATGATCGTCGGACGGTAATAGCGTTCGACGAGCCTCGAGGCGACGATGCCAATGACGCCCGGGTGCCACGTTTCCTTGTGGAGGATGATCGCCCCTTCTTTTCCGAAGTCTGCATACTTCTCAACCATCTCCTGGGCCTCCAGGAACGTGTCTTCGTCGATCTTGCGCCGGTTTCGGTTTTCTTCCTCGAACACCTGGGCAAGCTGAAGGGCTCGCGTGAAGGAGTCGCAGGTAAGCAGCTCGACTGCCCGCGAGGCGTCCCCAAGTCTTCCGACTGCATTGATGCGCGGAGCGAGGACAAATACGATCTGACCTGTGGTGATATTCCCCAGCTTCAGGCCTGATGTCTCGATGAGAGCGTGGACGCCGGGACGGGGGTGAGAGTTGATCAATTCGAGGCCAAGCTTTGTGAGGACGCGATTCTCGCCGGTCAGGCGGACAATGTCCGCCGTTGTGGCAAGCGTCACCAGGTCGAGGTACCCTCGCAGGAAGCTCTCTTCATCCTCCTCGGCGATCGGGCGTAACGAGTCATGCTGTGAAAGGGCCTGGATGAGCTTGAACGCAACGCTGCATCCACAGAGGTCTTTGTACGGGTATTGGCACGAGGGGAGCAGTGGATCGAGCACCGCGTACGCGTCAGGTATAGCATCCCCGGGCTCGTGGTGATCGCAAATGATGACTTCGATGCCCAGGTTTCGCGCGTGCTCCACTTGCTTTGTCGCAGTGATGCCGCAGTCCACGGCGATCAGGAGATCAATGCCCAGCTGCTTAGCGCGGTCGATTCCGGCTTGGGAGATACCGTAGCCTTCCTTGACGCGGTCTGGAATGTGGTATCGTACATCAGCTCCGAGGCTCTTGAGAAACGTGCAGAGCAGCGCTGTGCCGTTGGTGCCGTCCACGTCGTAGTCACCATATACCAAAATCTGCTGCCGTTCCGCGACGGCGCGGACGATCCTTTCGACAGCCCGCTTCATTCCTGCCATGAGGTAAGGGTCATGAAGATCCTTGAGCCCCGGTCGGAAGAATTCTCGAGCGCGGTCGAAGGTGTCAATTCCTCGCCGCACAAGAATCTCAGCAAGGACGGGGGAGATCTTGACGTCATCGCTGAGTCGCCTTATCGTGTCGAGCGAAGACTGAGAATCCTCCAGAGATAGAAATGTCCAACGATATTCGCGAATAGGTGCCATGCCTCTTACATGCGATGTCAAGGAGAGCCCGGGTATCTTTGTTCGGATCGGAACTTGTCAGGCCCAACCAGGTATTGAAAAGCAGGTAATGGTCGGTCGATAAGCCGAATTCTGTCTGATCCCGTCCCGGAGAACGGAACGAGGCAGCCATTTCTCTGAGCGACCTACCCGTCCAGTCCCTCCGAAGAGGATTGAGCGGGCAGCTCTTTCTCCGCCGGAGGCGGAGAACGGGACTTACTTGGTCTTGCACCAGGTGGGGTTTGTCCTGTCCCGACTCAACCATCGGTTTCGTCGGGATCCCTTTTCCCGAAGGGATTCCCTCGGAGCGGGACCGCCGGCATTACTGCCGACGCGGTGGTCTCTTACACCACCATTTCACCTTTCTCTGCTCCGCCCGAGGCGGGGCAGATGTGTGTTTTCTGTGACACGATCCGTTCTCGCGGGATATTGCCCGCGGGACCCCTGGTTATCCCAGGGCACCTTGCCCTATGGTGTTCGGACTTTCCTCCCTCCGCCAAAGGCGGAGAGCGGCTGCCTGGCCGACCATTCCTGCAATCATGTTTGCCTGATCCGGCCGCGGAGTCCGTTATGTGCGGATTCTCTTTCTCGAATCAATTCCCAGGTTTGCTAGCCGATCAGCTTCCTTGTTTTGTTCTCGGCTCACGTGCCGGATTTCGAACTCGAACGGAGACTTCGCAAGGAGGCGGTGGATCTTCACGAAATACGCTCGCAGGACTGCATCCTTGACCTTATACTCTCCGTTGAGTTGGCGCACCACAAGTTCGCTGTCGGAATGTACGACGAGACGTGAACATCGTGTTACCGGCGCAGCTTTCAGGCAAGCCAGCAGCGCCTTATATTCGGCAATATTGTTCGTGGTCTCGCCGATGTACCCATACATGCGGTGAATGGTCTTCCCGTGTTCGTCTTTGAACAGGATGCCAATCCCCGCTTCTCCCGGATTGCCGCGGGCCGCACCATCGGTGTAGGCGTGGACGGTCATAGGAGAGAAGAGTAGCTCTCCACGATTTGATCGGAGACAAGAAGCCGTCCACAATGCTCGCACGTCATCAGTCGCGAGTTCTTCCTTAGTTCCACACTGACCTGGGGCGGGACTCGCTTGAAACAGCCGCCGCACGCGTTGCGCCGCACCGGCACGACGGCCTTGCCATTCATCGCTTTTCGAATCCGCTCGTATGATCGGATGTCGTTTCTGTCGAGGCGAACGACGAGCTTCTCCCGTTCGTGTTTCAACCTGAGCTCTTCGTCTTCATGTTCTTTGTTCACATGATCAAGCTCCGCCCGTCGATCCTTCAACTCTGTGGCTGATTCGTCAAGCTCGGGGATGAGCTTTTCGAGGTCGGTCTTTGCGTTCGCTGCCTTCCCCTCAACCGCATCCATCTCTTTCTCCAGCTCGGTGATCTTCTCCTGTGCCGAATCGATCTCTCGGGTGAGCGCATCGTACTGTTTATTCGTTTTGATCTGGAACTGTTGCTCCTTGTACTTTTCGATTTTCGCCTTTGTGGAGATGATTTCGAGATCGATTTCATCCCTTCGGATGATGTGCTGCTTGATGGCTTCCTCGAGATCCTTGCGCCTTGCGGCCTTGCCCTCGAGCTGACTCTCAAGTTCGCGCACGAGACGCGGAAGGTCTCCCTTGAACTCGTAGAGCTCATCCAGGCTTGAATCAATCCGTTGAAGAGCGTACAACAAGCGCAATCGATTTTCCAAGAGGACTCCTTACCTGGGCACTAACGACTATGAGTTGGATTCGTTGAATACTTACTGAGAAACACCTGCGTCTTGTCTCCCTTCTGATTGATAAATTCGCGCAGTCGACGCTCGATCGCGGCAAGGGCTGGGTGCTCTGTCTCCCAGTGACCGGCGTCGACGAGGGCTATGCGATCTTGGGCTTCATGGAACGCATGGTACCGTATGTCGGCTGTGAGAAAGACGTCCGCGCCCGCGGCAATTGCTTCGTTGAGCAATTCCGATCCGCTCCCTCCGCACACGGCCACCCGGCGGACTCGGCGATTCAAATGGCCGACATAACGAAGGGCTTCCGCGTTCAGTCTCCTTTTGGTCCGGTTCAGCAGAGACTTCAGCGTCACCGGCCTCGGCAACTCCCCAATAGCCCCCATGCCGAAATTTGGATCCTCGTTCTGCAATGGGTAAACGTCGTAGGCCACTTCTTCATATGGGTGCGCGCTCTTCATGGCCGCGATCACGTCACGCAGTCTGGCCCGCGGCACGATCATCTCCAATCGTACTTCGTCAACCGATTCCAGTTGCAGCGCTCTGCCCACGAACGGTTTTGAATCTTGAGCGCCCCTGAACGTTCCTGTCCCCTTCAACCGAAACGAGCAGGAAGTATAATTCCCGATGACCCCAGCCCCCGCCGTTGTCATAGCGCTGGTGACTCCTTCCGCGTGCCCCTCCGGCACGAATACGGCCAGCTTCACAAGAGTATCCTTCAACGGAGCGAGGAATCGAATCCTCTGCAGTCCGAGGACGCGGGCGAGCGAGAAGCTTACCCCATCCCGGGCGGAGTCGAGATTCGTATGGGCGGAAAACACGGCGATTTTCTTCTGAGCGAGAGTCAGCACGAGCCGGCCCACACGATCGGAGCTGGTAATCGATGACGGAGGTCGGAACAGGAGAGGATGATGCGATACAATCAGATCCACCTTCTTTCGTGCCGCCTCGCTGACCACTTCTGCGGTCACGTCGAGGGCGACGAGGATCCTCTTCACCGATCGCAGGCGATGGCCGACTTGCAGACCGACGTTGTCCCGCTCCGAGGCCGCCCACCGCGGGGCCCAGATGTCGAAGAATTTCTCAATATCGGCGACGGTCATACTCGACTGACCTCGACACAAAAAAAGTGTCCCGCCTATAGGGCGGGACACTTTTTGGAGCTCTGTGCTCTTGGAAACTTATAGTCGACTTGTCTAGCCTTGGTTCGAATCGCCATCGTTCAGAAACTGAGCCCTACAGAAACCTGACGCGCCAGCTCGCTCCCCGGTATCGAATGCTTGGCGTCTTTAGTATAAGGAAATTCGCCTTCAAGTGCAAGACCTTCGATCTCATCTCGTTCTATCGAGTGATGCGTATGAAAAAAGAAGAATCCCGCACGGAAGCGGGATCTCAGCGTGGTCCAACCAATCGATCGGTGTATCTCTCTAGGATCCGCCTTCATCTTCCAATGAGCTTGCCCGAAAGTCGATCCGATCAAAGCTGATATCCCGAAGCCGTTTGACCTCCGTTTCGATTCTCTGGAAGCTGTCTTCGAATTCCTTCAGCAGTTTTCGATCCTCTTCGGAAAGATCGTGCCTTCGGATCAAATCGGCACTGATCTTGATAGCCGCCAGCGGATTGTTGAACTCGTGACACACGGTCACAACAAGCTCGCGAATCGCTTCGGCCCTCTTTTCAGCGATCAGCATCCGTTTTTCGACTGCCTTGATCTGCTTCTGTATCCGCGCCCGGTCAAGAACGTTGATGATGGTTCGCGGCAGCAGAGATTCCGCCAGATCTTCCTTGATCAGAAAGTCCTCCACCCCCAATTTCATCGCCTCGATAGCCAGCTTGAAATCGCGTGTGGCAGTGACGAAAACAATTGGGATTTCGCTGTTCAACTGATTAAGCTGGAGACAAAATTCGAGCCCGTTGGATCCCGGGAAAACATAATCGGTCAGGATCAGGTCTATGGCCGGATTCTGTTTCAATTCCTCAAGGGCTTCTTCCACGCTCTCCTTCCAGATTATCTTGAATACGCGGTTCTGGAATTGCTGCAGTTGGTGTTGGACGATCTTCGCGAAGCCGATGTCGTCGTCCACCAACAGAACGGTGATGGGTTTAGGGCCTTTTGAGGGAATCGGAGTGCTCATGATCGCTTTCAAGGTAACGGAACTTTCGATCATTTGCAATGTGAGCCGCGGTCCGCGGTTTGCTCCCCGTCACGCTCGAGAAGGACGGTTGCTTTTCTTTGAGAAATTATCTATACTTGATCGAATTTTGCTGTTGGGGAATGAGGCGTGGATTGCTTAACTCAGCCGAAGGCTGACTAGCCCACTGTGCGGGCTGGCGGATGAGCCATCGGCTCAAGTCAGCAGGCCGTCCAAGGAGAATCCTTATGCCGGAAAAGAACAGAATTCTAGTGGTCGATGACGAAGATGCTCTCCGCACCGTCTTGAGCGCAGAACTGGAGGGGGAGGGCTACAAGGTCTCGTCTGCATCGGACGGAGCGGAAGCAATCAACGTGTTGAAGTCCCAATCATTTGACCTCGTTCTGTTGGATATCAAGATGCCGAATGTCGACGGTTTCGAGGTACTGAAATACGTGAAGGAAAACCAGCCCGCCACAAAGGTCATCATGCTCACCGGCTTTGCCGACCTCAAGAACGCCATCGAATCCAAAAAGCTCGGCGCTGAAGATTTTATCAGCAAGCCGTACGATCTCGTTGATCTGCTCACCACCGTTGAGCGCGTCCTCAGCGGCGTGTGAGCCTGCCTCTCGGGGGAGGTCCAATGGCGAAGAAGTACCGGATTCTGGTTGTCGACGATGAAGAATCCATTACGTTTCTGCTGCGAACGGAACTTGAGGAACTCCCTGACTTCGATGTTGATGTAGCCCTCAATGGCACGGAAGCCATCAATCACATCCAGTCCAATCTCTACGACGTTGCTCTCCTCGACATCAAGATGCCCCGCGTCAGCGGCATTGATGTCCTGAAGTTCATCAACGAACACTCCCCGACGACCCAGGTCATCATGCTGACTAATATCGTCGATTATAAGACCGCGATCGAGACGATCAAGCTTGGAGCGTATGATTTCATCAGCAAACCGTACGATCCGGGTGAACTCATTGCGACCGTGCGAAGGGCGGTTGAGCGACGGCAGCTCGTCATCGACAAGGAGGTGATGCAGAGGGAGCTCAATCGCATTAGCGGTCCAAGCGGTCTCGTTGGCGAAAGCGCCGGGTTCAAGGCGTCAGTGGAGAACGCCCGACGCGTAGCCACCAGTGAAGCTTTCATTCTCATTCAGGGCGCGAGCGGGACGGGCAAAGAGCTTATTGCGCACCTGATCCATAATGAGAGCCCGCGGAGAGACCAACCGTTCGTGGCCGTCAACTGTGCGTCAATTCCAGATCAACTTCTGGAGAGTGAACTCTTCGGACACGAGAAGGGCGCCTTCACGAACGCCTATTCCACCAAGCAGGGACTTGTGGAGGTGGCCAACGGGGGAACGCTCTTCCTGGATGAAGTCGGTGACATCAGCCAACCTACGCAAGCCAAATTACTACGGTTTCTCGAAACAGGCGAATTTAGAAGGGTGGGCGGAACCACCGCGATGAGAGTCGATGTGCGCGTCATCTCAGCGACCAACAAGCATCTGCAGCGCGAGGTTCAAGAAGGGAGGTTTCGGGAAGACCTTTTCTATCGGCTCAATGTTGTGAGCATCCAGCTTCCCCTGCTCCGTGAACGGAAAGAGGATATCCCGCTTCTCGTCGACTACTTCCTGAAGCGCAAATCAAAAGCGAATGCGAAAAAGCTCAGTCCGGAAGCCCTCGAGGTCCTGATGCGTTATGACTGGCCAGGGAACGTCAGGGAACTGGAGCACGTGATAGAGGGTGGAATTGTCCTCTGCCAGGGCGACGTCATTGAACCCCGCGATCTCTGGATGAACCCCGCATTGTCCACGGACATCCTAAGCGGTCCCCCGGGGCGTGCTCCCGTCAACGACGACGGAATCCTCTCCCTTGAGGAACTTGAGAAGATCCACATAGAGAAGGCCTTGAAGTTCAATCACTGGAATCGGGTGAAAACGGCGCAGATGCTCGGCATCACGCCAAAAACGCTCTATCTCAAAATCAAGAGGTATTGCATCAAGGTGAGCAGCGCGTCTGATTGACGCCTGTGTCACGTCCCTAAGCCGTCCCGCGCTGTATACCTCCTTCCAGACTACCCCAGTTCGTTGCTGACCACGCGTCAGATATCGATTTAGGTGCTGGGATCCGCCAATTCCTCATGCTTCATGATTCGAGTTTGGCACACTCCCGGAGAGAAAAATGCAGAGTGCTGCCGACAAGAGGGCCTAGCTTGCACGATGGCATCGTCCGGGGCGGAGACATCCGAGATTGTGGAGCAAGTCTAAACAACGCAAACAAAAAAAATCTTTGGGGCAGGTGCAACTTTTTCTCGCAGCTTCCGTCTAATGATGTGGGAGCAGAAAGCTACCTCCTTCTTGATGAGCCAGTCATCGGTCGCCTATGGTGGGACGGCTGAGAAACTGGCTCTTCCTTTTTTACGCATCTGACATTCCGCCCGGTTACCTTGACTTTTGGACGTTTAATGACTAATTTTTTTAACCGAAGGGGGCATCCGCCCCCCGCCTGTCGATAAAAGTAGACACATCGCCTCCCCTCCGAAGGAACAATTCATGTCGAGCTTTCAGGGTGTCGATTACTACAACTCAGAGATTCTGCTCGCAGAAGATGAAAGGCTCGTTCGTAACACTGTTCGCGAATTCGTCGATGACAACGTCCTTCCGATCATTGAGAAGCACTACGAGGAGGGGACCTTTCCCGTGGATCTCGTGCCGAAGATGGCTGAGCTCGGGCTCTTCGGTGCCACCTTGCCCGCCAGGTATGGTTGCGCAGGATTGAACAATGTCGCCTACGGCCTCATGATGCAGGAGCTGGAGAGGGGCGACAGTGGCGTGCGAAGCTTTGCTTCCGTCCAGAGCGGATTAGTGATGTATCCGATCTACACTTTTGGAACGGAGGAGCAGAAAGACCACTGGTTGCCCAAGCTGGCGTCGGGCAAGGCGATCGGTTGCTTCGGTCTGACCGAGCCCGACTACGGCTCGAATCCTGCGGGCATGATTACGCGAGCCGAGAGAAGAACCGGCGGCTACGTTCTCAACGGGGCAAAGATGTGGATTACCAACGGCACGATTGCTGATGTTGCGGTTGTGTGGGCGAAGCTCGACGGCGAGATCAAGGGGTTCCTGGTAGAAAGGGGCACGCCGGGATTCACCGCCCCGGAAATGAAGGGCAAACATTCCCTCAGGGCTTCGGTCACGTCGGAACTGGTTCTTCAGGACTGTGTCATTCCCCAGGCAAACATCCTTCCAGGAACCGGTGGGCTGAAGTCTCCGCTGATGTGCCTCAGCCAGGCGAGATATGGGATCGCGTGGGGCGCCCTTGGCACGGCGATGGCTTGCTACGATACCGCGCTAAACTACGCCAAATCCCGCATACAGTTCGAGAAGCCAATTGCTGCATTCCAAATGACGCAGGAGAAGCTGGTGTACATGGTCACAGAGATCACCAAGGCGCAGTTGTTGTGTGTCCAGTTGGGGCGATTGAAGGATCAGGGAGTGGCGAGGTTTACGCAGATTTCCCTTGCCAAGCGCAACAACGTATATCAAGCTCTTGAGATCGCCCGGATGGCGAGGGAAATCTTGGGTGCGAATGGGATACTGAATGAGTATCCTGTCATGCGTCACATGGCGAATCTCGAGTCCGTGAAAACGTATGAGGGAACGCACGAGATGCACACGTTGATTGTCGGTGAGGATATCACAGGAATCGCGGCGTTTGCGTAACGAACTCCCAACTGACGAAGTGAGCGAACCATGGCAGTGAAGAAAATCCTTGGCGAAGCAATAACATATGACGATGTGCTCTTGGTGCCGGCGAAGTCGTCGGTACTGCCGCGGGAAACCGACGTCCGGTCCCGGTTGACCCCTCGCATCGAGCTCAACATCCCGTTGATCAGTGCCGCGATGGATACCGTAACGGAATCGGCGGTGGCGATCGCCCTCGCTCGCGAAGGCGGCATCGGGATCTTGCACAAGAATATGACGATCCAGCAACAGGCGGAGGAAGCCGATAAGGTGAAGCGGTCCGAAAGCGGCATGATTCGTCAGCCCATTACGCTCTCCCCCCGGCACACCGTCCGGGAAGCGCTCGACGTGATGAAGAAATACAGCATCTCGGGGATTCCGATCGTGCAGGACGAGAACCTCGTCGGCATTCTGACCAACCGAGATCTTCGCTTCGAGCCGAACATGGACTTGGAGGTTTCCAAAGTGATGACCACGGTGAATCTGGTCACGGCGCCTGTCGGGACCACACTCGATGAGGCTGAGGTCATCCTGCAAAAACACCGTATAGAAAAGCTCCCAGTTGTCGACAAGAATGGTAAACTGAAGGGGCTGATCACCTTCAAGGATATTCAGAAGAAAAAGCGCCATCCGAACGCATGCAAGGATAAGCTCGGACGTCTGCGCGTTGGTGCTGCCGTCGGTGTCACGAGCGATACGCTGGACCGCGTGGCCGCTTTGATTGAAGCGGGGGCGGATGTCATTGTGGTCGACACTGCCCATGGGCACTCCCAGGGCGTGATCAACACAGTGAAACGGATCAGGGCGAAGTGCAATGTTGAAATCATTGCTGGCAATGTCGGGACGAGCGAAGGGGCGAGGGACCTGATCAAAGCGGGGGCAGATGCCATCAAGGTGGGAATCGGACCCGGCTCCATCTGCACGACGCGCGTTGTCGCAGGTGTCGGTGTGCCTCAGGTGACGGCCATCATGAATTGCGCTGCGATCGCCCGGCGCCAAGGGATCCCACTTATTGCTGACGGCGGAATCAAGCAAACCGGTGATATCGCCAAGGCGATTGCCGCTGGTGCCGACGCAGTGATGATCGGAAGCCTGTTTGCCGGAGTCGATGAAAGCCCGGGGGAGAAGGTCTTATACGAAGGGAGGAGCTACAAGGTGTACCGCGGGATGGGTTCCTTGGAAGCGATGAGACAGGGGAGCAAGGATCGCTATTTCCAAGACGTTGAGGACGACATTCAGAAACTCGTGCCCGAAGGGATTGAAGGGCGCGTTCCGTACAAAGGCACGCTTGGTGAAACCGTGCATCAGATGGTGGGCGGACTTCGATCCGCAATGGGCTACTGCGGCTGTCGCACGATTGGAGAGATGAAAGAGAAGTCCCAGTTCGTTCGAATCACGAATGCCGGGCTGCGCGAAAGCCATCCGCATGATGTCACCATCACAAAAGAGGCGCCCAACTATCACCTCTAAGATCCTTCCTCAATGCACGAGCAGCGGCTTCACGCACTCCGACGCAGTATGAGCCACGCCAGCCTTGACGGTTTGCTCGTTACGCATCTTCCTCACGTTCGCTATCTCACCGGATTCTCGGGCTCGAACGGTCTGTGTATCATTACCAGGAGAAGCCAGTGCTTCATCACCGATACGCGCTATCGTGATCAGGCGAAAAGCGAGGTGAAGCATTTCCGCATTGTCACGTCGCGCAATAGCCTATTTGAGGCAGCGGCACAGGAACCGGCCATGGCGAGGAGAATGCGGCTTGGGTTCGACAGCAAGCATCTTTCCGTGGCCGGCTGGCAGAGCCTGAAGAAACATCTCCGTCGGATTGCTCTTGTGCCCACCGAGTCTTTCGTTGATGGCCTTGCTTCGATAAAGGACGATTCCGAGATTGCCTCCATCCGCCGGGCTGTCAGGATCAGTGACGAGGTTTTTAGTCTGATCATCCATTTGCTGAAACCCGGTCTCAGCGAGCTCGATGTCGCGGCGGAGATTGGCTATCTGCATCGCAAACTCGGTGCTGAGGCAGATGCCTTCGAGCCGATCGTTGCGAGCGGGCCGCGTGCCGCCTGGCCGCACGCACGTGCATCGGCAAAGAGAATCCGGTCCGGAGAAGTGGTGATTCTGGATTTCGGCTGTCGTGTCAACGGCTACAACAGCGATTGTACCCGAACGGTTGCCGTCGGAAGGCCCTCAGTGCGAATGAGGAAGGTCCACCAGATCGTGCTGGACGCTCAGTTGCGGGCTGTCGATGCTGCGCGGGGCCGGATAGCGGCTCGAACGCTGGATGCAGTTGCTCGATCGTATATCAAGAAAATGGGGTACGGAAAGTTCTTTCCTCATTCCCTCGGGCACGGCCTGGGATTGGAGGTTCATGAAGCCCCGCGGATATCGTCGTTGAGCAAGGACTTCATCCAGCCCGGCAATGTCGTGACGATCGAGCCCGGCGTGTACATGCCGGGTCTTGGTGGAGTGAGGATCGAAGATGCCATAATCATTCGTGAGGACGATTGCTCCGTGTTGAACAGATCTCCCAAAGAGCTTCTGATGCTATGAACAGTGACCTGCGCAAGGTGCTGGTCATCGCTTACTATTTCCCCCCCATGGGACTGAGCGGAGTCCAGCGGACGGCCAAGTTCGTGAAGTATCTGCCAAAGTACGGATGGAAACCTACCGTCCTGACGGTCTCACCGACCGGATACTTTGCGATTGACGCATCGTTGCTCGCAGAAGTTGAGCAGGCCGGCACAGAGATCCTCCGAGCAAGCTCTATGGACCCGAATCGGCTCTTCAGGAAGCGGCGGGTAGTGAAGATGCCCTCGGAGCGGATGCGCAAGTTGTTCCAATTTGTCGGCGACACCCTCTTCATCCCCGATACAAAGATCGGTTGGAAGCCAAGAGCGATCCGGGCCGCCCGTTCCGTGCTTCAGCAAGGAGAGTTTGACCTCATCTTTGCCACTGCTCCGCCACAGACCGACTTCCTCATCGGGGAAGCGCTTAAGAAAAGGTATCGGTTACCCCTGGTGCTTGACTACCGGGACGCTTGGCTCGATTATCCTTTCAAGTATTTTCCGACAGCCGGCCACAGGTACCTCCACTACCGTATGGAGAAACGGGTCGTCAGGGCTGCTGATCGCATCATTGTGACTGCGCGTCGGGTAAAAGAAAGCCTGCTCAAACGCTACCTCTCGCTGGGCCACCACGACGTTGTGATCATCCCCCAGGGGTATGACCCTGACGATTTTGAGCACGGTACTCCACGGAAGACTCCCGCGCGTCGGAGGATGCGCATCACCCATGCCGGCACCTTCTATGCTGGACGAAACCCGTCGGTGCTCCTCCAGGCTTTGCACAACGTGTTCGGCAATGCTCCACAGCTTCGCGGAAGAATCGAAATTTGTTTTGTCGGGACACTGCGCGATGAGGATAGGTTCCTCGTCAGCAGGCTCGGTCTTCAAAACGATGTCCTCTTGCCCGGGTATCTTGAGCACAAAGAATGCACGCGTTACCTGACTGATTCGGATATCCTCTGGCTTGTACTCGATAACGACTTTCAATCACCGGGGAAACTCTATGAATACATCGGTGCGCAGAAACCGATCCTCGGCTCGGTCGTTGACGGGTGGATCAAGCAGTTGATCCTCGAAACGCACGCTGGTGTCTATGTCCCGCTGAAGGACGTCCAAGCCCACGAGCGCGCGCTGGTAACTCTTTTTTCGCAGTTCGAACGGAACCAGTTGAAACAGATCCCGCGGCAGTTCGCGCAGAAGTTCGATCGCCTTGCGCTGACGGGTGAGCTCGCGCGTCAGTTTGAGTCGTTGATGGATATTGACAGGAATGCCCTCGTGAATAAGGAGGAACAGACAGCATGAACGTCCTTGTCGTCGGCTCCGGTGGAAGGGAGCACGCGCTCGTCTGGAAACTGCGGCAGAGCTCACTGGTCAACAAGCTGTACTGTGCGCCCGGAAACGCTGGGATTGCCCTGCATGCAGAACAGGTGCCGCTGAAAGTGACGGACATTGAGGGCCTTCTACGGTTTGCGAAGGACAACGAAGTTGATCTCACGGTTGTTGGGCCCGAACAGCCGCTGGTTCTGGGCATTGCTGATGAATTCGAGCGTGAGGACCTCAGGATCTTCGGGCCGACAAGTGCGGCGGCCAGCCTCGAGGGGAGCAAGGCGTTTGCGAAAGAATTTATGATGAGGCACGGGGTTCCCACGGCACGCTTCAGAAGCTTTGGGCCGAATGAACAACGTGAAGCCGAACGATTCATAACCGAATCGCAAGCGCCGATCGTGATCAAAGCCGACGGGCTCGCTGCAGGAAAAGGGGTGATGGTGTGCGGTTCGACGGAAGCCGCATTGCTTGCGCTGCA
>VGWB01000055.1 GCA_016873755.1 Ignavibacteria bacterium
GCGTGCGTCCGCTGTCCCTGCGCCCCCTCGATTGTGTGCGTTCAACCGCCCGCAGTTTCCACTGCAACGACGCCAGTTCTTTGATGAGCTGCGCTTTTGTCTTAGACCTTTTGTTCATCGCCAGCCTCGCGTTGTCTGCCTATATCTTCTCCGGCTTGAGAATGATTGCCGGCACATCCTGCTCTCTCACAAGTTTGTTGAACGTGGGGAAATCGCTCTCCAAGATCTTCTTCAATTTCGCCAGCTGCTCGTCAAGCTTGGATGACAGTTCGGCGAGAACTTCGTACGACTGCCTCGTCGGCTTGGAATCCGAACCGCCGACGCTGCTGGCAAGCGCGGCGATCTTGTTATTGAGCTTGATAGGATAGTTCAACGCATCCTGGCTGCTCTTGATCTTCACCTGGATGATTTCTTCCTCTACGCCGGTGAGCTTCTGTTTCAGCGCTCTTGCCGCTTCGCTTACCACCTTTTCTTTCGCATGACCTTTGATCTTCTTCATCAAATCGTCCAATTGACTCGTGATATCGCGGATGGTGTTGACGGCGTCGTGGGCCTCGGTCAGCTTATCACGGATCTTGATCAAGAAATCAAACTGCTCTTGAAACTCCGCAGGTGTGATCTGAAGTAAGGGATATTTCCTGACCTCAAAAGACTTCGTCCATTTTTTCTCTCCCACCATGAGACGCACCTCATATGTGCCAGGGACGGCAACAGGACCACGTGTGGTACCTGCCCAGAGGATAGCGCCCTGGACGGTAGCTGCATCCGGGTAGCGGAGGTCCCATACGAACCTGTTCATGCCGGTGTCGACGGGTACTCTCGCGGCACCACCTCGGCCACCGAAGAACTCATCCTCCGGTTCTCGCTGTTCTGTCCCTTCTCGACCCTCTCCTTTACTGGAGAATGACTTGATGAGCTTTCCGTGCTCATCCAGGAACTCCAGCTTCACCTCGTCCTTTGGAGTGTCTTTGAGGTAGTAGTAGACAACGGCACCGCTGGGCGGATTCTGGCCGATGGTGGCGCCCCGTTGACCGAATCCACTAAATCCCGGCATCCGGTACGCATCACGCGGCTTGTACAGGTAGGTAACAGACCTGGCCACCTCATCGTTGAGTTGATAGAGCGGTGTAAGATCATCGAGCACCCAGAAGGAGCGACCGTGTGTAGCAGCGACAAGGTCTTTCTCGCGTGCTTGAACCGCAAGATCATGAATCGGGACCACCGGTAGATTCAGCTGCAGCGTTTGCCAGCCTTCTCCGTCGTCGAATGAAACGTAAACCCCGTTCTCCGTTCCGGCGTAGAGAAGGCCTTTACGATTCGGATCCTCGCGGATGACGCGCGTGAAATCTCTATCGGGAATTCCCTTTGTGATCTTCTTCCATGTCTTCCCGTAGTCATTCGTCTTGTACAGATAGGGTCTAAAATCATCGAGCTTGTACCGGGTTGCGGCGGCATATGCGGTCGCCGGGTCGTGCGGCGAAGGTTCGATGATGCTCATCAACGCCCATTCCGGGATATCTTTCGGCGTAACATTCTGCCAGCTTGCACCGCCGTCGCGAGAGACATGAATCAGGCCGTCATCTGATCCGGCCCAGAAAACACCCTTCTGAACGGGTGATTCGGCGAGCGCGAAAATGGTGCAATAGTACTCCACGCTCGTGTTGTCCTTGGTGATTGGTCCGCCCGAGGGACCGAGCTTCGATGGGTCGTTTCGGGTGAGGTCCGGGCTTATGATTTCCCAGCTTGTACCCTCGTTGGTGCTCTTGAAAACACGGTTACCGGCGACGTAGAGAACGTTGGGGTCATGTGGCGAAACGAGGATGGGATAGGTCCATTGAAACCGATACTTCATGCCCTCGGCACCTCCGCCCATGGGATTGTCCGGCCACACGTTAATGGATCTCGTCTGATCTGTCCGGTGATCGTAGCGAGTCAGGTATCCACCATAACTGCCGGCGTACACGATCTCGGGGTCATCCGGCTTTGGGGCAATGTAGCCGCTCTCGCCGCCCCCAACATCGTACCAGTGTGTCCGGTCGATGCCAAAGCTCGTGGTGCGATGGGGGATGGCAACAGTGCTGTTATCCTGCTGTGCGCCGTAAATGTAGTACGGAAACCGATTGTCGGTGGTGACATGATAGAACTGAGCGGTGGGGATGTCCTGGTCCGTCCACGTTCTGCCGCCGTTGTAGGTGACGTTGGCGCCGCCGTCGTTGGCGTTGATCATCCGCATCGGGTCGTTTGGGTCGATCCACAGGTCGTGGTTGTCGCCGTGCGGGACTCTGACGGTGGAGAATGTTCGTCCTCCGTCGATTGACTTGAGAAACTGGACATTCAGGACATAGACAACATCCGGATTCTTCGGATCGGCGTACACATGGGTGTAGTACCATGGACGTTGACGCCCTCGAGCGTCGTCGCTCGTTCGACGCCAGGTTTTCCCTCCGTCGTCCGAACGGTACAGCCCGCCTCGCTCTGCCTCAACCATTGCCCACACCAGATCTGCTTTGGCCTGAGAAACAGCGACGCCGATGCGTCCCTTAATCCCTTTTGGCATTCCTCTATTGCTTGAGAGGTCAATCCACGTCTCCCCGCCGTCGGTCGATTTGCGCAGACCGCTGCTGGGACCACCGCTGGACATGCTCCATGGAGTCCGTGAAGCTTCCCACAACGTAGCGTAGATGATGCGCGGATTCAACGGGTCCAGAATCAAATCGACCGCTCCAGTCTTGTCGTCTACATACAGTATCTTTTGCCAGGTCTTGCCGCCGTCTCTGGAGCGAAACACGCCACGCTCCGGATTCCTCCCGAAGAGATGACCCGGGGCGGCCACATACACAACGTCAGGGTTGCCCGGATGCACGCGAACACGGCCGATGGTCTGCGTCTCAGCAAGGCCGACATGCCGCCACGTTTTGCCGGCATCTTCGGACTTGTAGACACCGTCACCCGGCGAGACGTTGCCGCGGATGCACGCTTCGCCCATGCCGACATAGACAACGTTCGGGTCCGATTCAGCGACAGCGATGGCACCCACAGATCCGTTTTTGAAGTATCCATCCGAGACGTTGGACCACGTCATTCCACCGTCATCGGTTTTCCAGACACCGCCGCCTCCAGCGCCGCCAAAGTAAAACACGTACGGCTGCTGAGGGTGACCCGCGACAGCGATTGATCGCCCGCCGCGGAATGGCCCGATCTCACGCCATTGCATTTTGTTGTACAAGGTCGTGTCGTATTTCAGAGTTGACCTGGCTTGTTGCGGCGTAACGGGTGAAATTGTGCCGACCAGAGCAAGTGCCAGCAAACTTGTTAGCAAGCGACGGGTATGCGTACGAAGCGAGGTCATAAGATCTTCTCCTCTGATAGAGAGATTTCTGTAAGCGTCAGAGCTGTCCTCTCAGGATGCAGCTTCTGGTTCAGGTGCCGGTTGAGGGAGCAGTTCCTCTCTTCCGTGCGAGCGATAAAGGTGCGTTTGACACGCGTAGAAGCCGGCTTTCAGCCACATTCGGCCGATCACATAGAGTTGCTGAAGCAGGAACACGAGCACCAACGGCCAGTAGGAGTCCTGAGGTATTTGTGCCTCGAGGAGTGCATAGAGGGCAATGAGAAGTAGGCCGATGAAACTCAGCAGGAGATACAAACCATAGGCGCGCACAAAATTTTTGAAGCCGAAACGGGCACCTGCAAGGAATGCGAAAAGAGAGCTCGTGCGAACGTCTACAACGACGCGAATCCTTGCATAGTCGAAGATCATGGCGAGAATCGACAGAATCACAAGTACAACACCGCCCTTGATCATGTAATACAAAAACGGACTCTCTTCGGATGGTACGTTCTGTGTCCAACGGGGAATGCCGCTGTTGACCCAGTCGACGAGAAGCGTGAAAAAGAGATAGTATACAAGGAGGGCAAGAAGAGTGAGACGGAAGAACTTGCCGAAGTACCTTCCCCCATCGGCTAGGAATTCTGAAAAAGTCGACCGGTGGTCTTTCGCGTACATGCTGATGAACCCTCCGGCAAGGAAGCTTGTCAAACCGAGGTACAAGAGACCGAGAAGTACCAAAATGGAGGTCCGCGTGGGAGCAACTTCCAGGCGAAAGATCAAGCTGTTCAAAAAATTGCCGATCGACTTCACAAACGCCCCGTTCAATGTCATCTCCAGGTGATTTAGAAATGGTGCGTAGCCGAAGATCGTGTAGTTGAATGATTGCATGAGATCGTTCTTTTCGAAATCAGCTCGCAGCGTCTCGTACCACGTGGGGTCCATCTGAGCGAGAAGCTTCTCATCCATGATGGTGTCGCGCACATAGCCGTTCAGGGTATTCAAAAAGGGGAGCGCAACCACCAGGGCGAAAAGCACATTGACAAGCCACGCAAAGAGAATCATGCGCTTTGTCTTGGCCGTTTGCTTGAAGCCTTGTTTGAACGAAGAAAGAATACTCATTGCATTCTCCTCCCGAATCAAATTCGGTTGTTGGTCGGGCATTTCATTGGAGCTGGTTCCAAATCGCATTCTGCGGCTATAGATTGATAAATTCAAGCAGGTTCTGTACCCAGAACATCCACTTCGAGGCGTACTTGCGCGCCGCAAGGGATTTGTAGCCCGGCTCCCGGATCACCTTGCTGTTGTTATTGTAGTTGATGTCCAGAACGAGCTTCTGGTCAGGATCAACGACCGCAGAAACGACCGGGGAGTCGGATTCGTACACGAATTTCTTCCAGCGGTACTCTCCATCCCACTCTTCTCGTTTCTCCTCCCCATTCTTGAAGACGATCAGCACATCGACAGGGGCGATGGCTTCGCCTTCCCGCTTCACCACGATCTCGCAGACGTATTGCTTCCCTTTCCACTGGAACTGAGAGCTGTCCATCGGCTCACCGTTCTCTGTGAAGATCCCTTCGGGCTCCGGGATTTTTTGGTTGACGATCCTGTCGACACTATAGTCGAAAAGGTTGGAGGAAAACCAGGTATTGGCGAAAAACCAGTTCATGTCCTTCTTGGTTACTTCATTCACGGTGTTGATGAAATCCTGCGTCGTTGGATGCTTGAAGCGATACCGGTGGTGGTAGGTGCGCATAATCCGATACATCATCTCCTCTCCGAGATACCGCTCGAGCATGACCAACGATAGTGCAGGTTTCGTATAGGAGTTCAGTCCGTATGTTTCGTTATACTCCCAGGCTTTGCGGGCCATGACATCGTTCTTGCCCATCTCGCGGATACCAATGTTACTGACGCCCAAGGGAGCCTCGTTAACTTCGTGGAAGACGTACGGGATTCCTACGTAAGATGAAGCGCCCGGGCCCCCGAAAAAGAACCGGGCCTCCTTAAAAGGCCTCCAGCCAGCGTTGATGACACGGTCAGTCGAATAGGTATTGAATCCCTCGTCAAGCCACGCTTCCTCAAACTCATTGTTCCCAACGAGCCCATACCAGAATTGATGGCCAAACTCGTGAACGGTTACACCCTCCGGTGATGGCTGCTCCGGGGGCGAATACCGGGTCGTTCCTCCCGTGAAGAGCGTGGGGTATTCCATGCCGCCGGAACGGCTGCCGTTCGCCGGATCGACGACGGTCACCGTCTCGTAGGGGTACTGGCCGTACCACTCGCCGTAGTACCGGAGAGCCTTGAAGGTTGCCTCGAAATAGCGGTCGATCATGTTGTCATGGTGGGGTTGAGTGAGGACGATGACCGTGACCTCGCGTAACGGATGATGCCGGTCTCCACGTTCATCCGGATCGGGTTTGTCATGCTTAAACGTCCGCACCGTCGCGACCAGATCCGGAGATGTCACCCATGCAAAATCGTGCACGTCTTCCTGGTAGAACTGGTAGGTGGTCGTGGTATCGTTGTTGTTCACGACGCTTCGTGGTATGCCTCCGGTCGCACCGATAACGTAGTCGGTGGGAACCGTGATCTTGACATCGTAGACGCCGTAGTCGGCGAAGAACTCTGTTGTCTGGTGAAACTGGTGGCAGTTCCATGCCCCCCTCCACCAGACGCCGATCTTCGGAAACCACTGTGCAACGAAGTGATAGTCACGAATTGCGCCGGTGCGCGAGATCGGCAGGGGCTGTTTTGTTTCGAATTCGATCTTGAAGGTGATCGTCCGGCCCGGCTGTACCGGCTTCGGTGACCGAATCTGAAAGACTGTCTGATCATCTCGGTTGCCGTCGTCAGGCTGAATGTAGCGGAAGGTGCTGGTGATATCGGTCTCGGTCTTACCATCCAGGACTTTCACGCTTTTGACGTTCGTGTAACCGTAATCTTCGGGACGCATGTCAGACCTGTACAGCCGCCAGCCGGATTCCTTCGCCACTGTGCTGCGGTTGTTCTTCCACGCGTTGTGGTAGAGATGGAACGGAAATTCCTGCTGCGCTCGGCCCGTCGTGTTTCTCCACTCGAGTATCTCCCATCCGCTTATGACATTCGTTTCCGTATCAAGCCTTACATCCATCGTGTAGCGGACAATCCGATCGCTCAGCGTCGGAAGCTTCAGCTCTTTGTCCCACGGCTCCGTGCCTTGCTCCAACCGAGGTACCGAGGATTTCTGGGCTTTCTGTACGGTGTTCGAGTCAGTGGGAGGAAGCCCAACGAACGCGACAATCAGCACCGCAGCCGCGACGATGAAGCCGTATTCAAGTGCTCCAACAAGGATCTTTTTCATCACTGTTCTCCGATTAGTGGATCAACATTCTGAATGCTCTGTCTTGAGTGTCACCCCTGTTCGATAGTCCTGTTCATTAACACGCACGATTTTCACTCCCACGTGGTCTTCAGCCACGATTCGAAGATCTCCTTTTGGAGCTTTGTGGGAGTTACCGTCTTCGTTATCACGTACGCAGGAATGTCCTGAGGCCGGAGCGTGACTTCAAACTCACGGAGCGTGTCGTCGCGGAAGACGGTGAGGGTGACCTTGCCTCCGGCTGCGTATTCTGCGATCCGTTCCGGTAAGTCGCTGCTGCGGACGCGGTAACCATTGAGTGCAAGGATCTCATCGCCGACATTCAGCCCCGCTTCAGCGGCCGGCGAGCCTGCGATGACGCGGTAGATGCGCGTTCTACCCGCCTGGTCGGAAGCAGCCAGTCCGAGCCACGGCTTGCGCTCGGATTCCTTTGGCTGGAGAACGAGGCCGGCGTACTGGAGATACCGCTCCCAGTCGATTGGAGCTGTACCATCCACGTAGCTCTCGAAAAACTCCTTGAGGCTGCCCCCGGCGAACTCCTCTGCAATCTTCTGAACATCGTCGTTCGTGTATCCACTGCCAGTAAGGGGAAAGCGCTTGTACAATGTTCTCATGACTTCATCAAGCGAGTATCGATTCTTCGACCGTCGCCGGATTTCAAGGTCAAGAACGAGACTGACATTGGATCCCCGGTCGTAGTAATCCGCTTCGGCATTGTACGCCTGCTCGTTTTCCTTCCAGAATTTGATCCAGGCATCGAAGCTGGATTCGGAGAGCGATTGGATACGATTACCCGGTCGCTGTCGGTCGCCCTGCACCGAGGCTGCAATGCCGTCGAGATATGACTGCACCGATGAGAATCCTCCCCTGACCAACAGCAGCCCGCCGTAGTACGACGTGGCTCCCTCGGCAACCCACAGTTCCTTCACGTAATTCTCCTTCATATAATCGTACGGGAGGATTCCCCTGGGGCGAAGCTGCTTGACGTTCCACGTGTGGAAATATTCGTGCGAGACCAGACCGAGAAAGCCGCGGTAGGAAGACCGGTTCTTGAACACAAAGGGTCGTGATTGCATGATCGTCGAGTTGATGTGCTCGGTGCCGCCTCCGCCTTGAGAGGTGAGGTGAAGAAAGAATACATACCGCTCGTACGGAAGGTCTCCCCAAAACTCCTTGTTCAGCTTCACGATCTTGCTGATATCCACCATCATGGTGTCGGCATCGTAGTTCCCCTGTCCGGCAATACTCAGGATGTGCTTCTTCCCCTCCACCTCAAATTCAAAATCCTTCTGATTACCGATTTCAAGAGGGCAATCCACCAGATAGTCAAAACTCGGTGCAGAGAATTGGAACCGCTCGCCGGGCACAGGATCAAGTCCCGTGGTTACATGCCAATCCCGGTAGGGGATCACTGTAAGTTTGAGTGGCAGGTTGCGGTATTGCTCAATGTACATGAAGACCGCCGAGCCGTCCACAAATGCGTGTTCGTCGTTCAATCCCCGTGTCCGCATACCGAATTCATTCGCGTAGACTTTGTACCGCGCAATGACCACCGTTTCTCTCCGCTTGTCAATCCGCCAGGTCGACTTGTCGGTCTTGGTCCAGGGGAGCGGCCTGTTCCTGCCATCAACGGCCAAGAACTCCTGAACTCCGCCGGCAAAGTCGAATACAATATACCGACCTGTGCGCCAGATTGGCATGAGAAGGTCAACGGTCGAGGGTGCTTCTGGCAGATTCCTGAACGTGACCTCAACCTCAAAGAGATGCGTCCAGGGCTTGGACATGCCAAGCCGATATTCGATGGTCGGTGATTGAGGAAAGGCGCGAAGGGAGAGGAAGAAGAGTAAGGCAAACAGGCCGAGACGGTTCATCAGTCAAATCTCCGGGAGTGAATGGAGGCTGCGGTCGGTTAGCAATGGCGGCCGCGCGTGCACCTTAAGGAAGCTCTCATCGCCAAACATCTTGAGACCTCGGCCAACAGGATCGCAGCGCCACCTTGATAGTCGACTATTGCGGATATGTGAATGACGGTATTTTTCCTGAAAAACTCCAGAGAGGAAATAACCGTATGAAGAACTGCAAGCGGTCAGAGCTGGAGGAGGCCACCAACATCAACCACGAGAGGAGAAAAGAAGAGAGCGTTCGGATTCCGGCGGTGGGCTTCCCAGTCGGATTGCAGAGCATCGGCCTCATCCTGTGTGATGATGCCTTTCTCAACCATATGTTGGGTGTGGATCGAGAAAAACTGGTGTGCCCATTCCATCACCGGGCTCCCCGGTCCGCCGGCCAAACACGTAGGTGTGAAATCAATGAGCTTCAGACCATGATTCGCAAACATCGCTGGCAGGCGGCCTGTGATGAATGCGTCACCCTCTCCGGACCGGTAGTATGCTCGGACAACATCGGGCATTCGATCCCATGCACCGCCGCACGGAAAGAGCGAAAGGCCTTCGTAGTAGTAGTCTTGGAAAGCGATGATTCCGCCAACGCGCATGGATGCGACAAGCCGTGAGAGGAACAGATCCGGATCGGGCACGAAGGCAATGACCCAACGGGCAAAGACGAGATCAAAATAGCGCGATGGGAGTGGCGCTTGCTCAGCGGTGCCCCGAACAAACTTGACATTTGTCCATCCCTTCTTCGAGACAGAGTCTTTGAACCAGTTCAGGTAGAGCTCTGACGGCTCCAGCGCGGTGACTTCACCCTCCTGGCCAACGAGCTGCCGAAGATCATTCGATACAAAACCAGGTCCGGCTCCGACATCCAGGCACTTCCATCCCTTCCCCGCTCCCAGCCGCTCGAAGAATCTTCGCGTCACGGGACCCCAAACGCTGTGCTGGAATTGGAGCCGCTCCAACTCCCGCTGGTTCACACCAAGGAGATAATCGGACAGATTGCCCATTCAGATGATGGTGAGAAGTTGAGGAAGGTTGTCGATGAGAAAATCAGGACGGAGCACGGCCACCTGTTCTCTTGTGAGAGATCCGTACGTAACTCCGCACGTTCGAACACTGGCGTTACGTCCTGCCTGAATGTCGCTATCCGTATCGCCGACCATGAGCGTTTCATCCCTGTTCCAGAGCTGCCCATCGATGACCTTGTTGATGACCGAAGGGTCGGGCTTGAAAGGGATCTCATCGCTTCCTTGAAGTTGGTGAAAATAGTGTGCGATGCCAAAATGCTCAAGCACTCGCCGCGTACCTGCGGTTGATTTCGTCGTCGCAGTTGCAAGGTTGATGCCGCGATGCTGCAAAGCCTTGAGTGTCTCCCTTACACCCGGGAAGAGGGTGGACGTGTCGAGCGCGCGAGGAGGGTAATATGTCCGGTACAGCTCGATGGCGTCGGGGATGCGGTAGTGAAGCTTCAGCGGCAGCAACGTTGCGAAGGTATCCGCCAAGGATTTCCCGATCAGAGGATAGATATCTTCGGGCCGGTGTGAGTCCACGCCGAGCTGGCGAAGCGCCCACAGTTGTGCTCCGGCGATATCTCGTTTTGAATCGACCAGGGTTCCGTCGACGTCGAAGATGACGTTTTTGATGGGGAGAAGCATCGCTGAACGGTCAACGGTAATATGATCCTTAGGCTGAAGCCTGAGCCTACCGGGCGGGTTCGGGGATTGCGGCTCCGTCTTTGCGAGGATCTGACGCGCCGTAGTTCATCCCTGTCGAGAACTTCCTCATCACCGCCTGGCCGCCGCCCATGACCGGTGAGTAATCCCCCCGCACTTCGAGTTGATGACCCCTTCCCGTGAGCTCAGTACGAACGGACAGCGGCACCCGCGCCTCGATTTGAAGGTCGCATCCTTCGAATGTTGTCTTTCTGAAACGGGCGGCCTCGAGCGCTGCCTGGATGTTCATGCCGTGATCGACGATGTTCGAAACAAACTGTGCATGGGCCTGCGATTGATTCCATCCCCCCATAATTCCGAACGCAATCCTCAGATCATCTTTGCTCATGAACGCCGGAATGATGGTGTGCAGCGGTCGTTTGCGTCCGGCAAGCGCGTTAAGGTGGTCTGGATCAAGTGTAAAAAGGGCGCCTCGGTTTTGAAGAACAAAGCCGGTTCCCTCAGGCAACAATCCGGAGCCGAAATTCTCGTAGTTGCTCTGAATCAGCGAAACCATATTGCCGTCTTTGTCCACGACCGACAGATAGATCGTATCGTCGCCGGAATGGGGTGGATTTCCGGGTCCGACGGAGCAATTTGCCTTTGTCGGGTCGATGCGTGCTGCGCGATCGCGAGCATAAGCCTTATTGAGCAAGCCCGCGACAGGAACGTTCGAGAACCGCTGGTCAGCAACGAACTGGAGCAAGTCGGCATATGCGAGCTTCTTCGCCTCAATCATGACGTGGAGCGCTGCAGCGGAGTTGTGGCCATACTGTGACAGGGGAAAGTTCTCCATGATATTCAGCATGATCAACGCAGCGATCCCCTGGCCGTTCGGGGGGAGCTCATAGACTGTCCATCCGCGGTAGGTTGTCGAGATGGGCTCTATCCATTCACTGGAGAATTCGGCGAGATCTTGCACTGAAAGTGTCCCGCCGTGACGATTCGAGCATTCGATAATGCGCTGCGCAATTTTCCCGCTGTAGAAAGCATCGCGGCCTTGTTTGGCAATCTCTTTCAGACTCCAGGCGAGATCCGGATTGCGGAAGACTTCACCAACGGCGGGGGCACGACCACCCGGAAGAAATGTCCGGGCGATCGTTGGGTCGCCATGCAGGATCTGTTCGTGGGCTGACCATAAGCGGGACACCAGTTCCGTGACGGGAAAGCCTTCCTCTGCAAAGCGGATCGCCGGTGCCAACACTCTTGAGAAGGTTAGCCGACCGAAGCGTTTGAGGAGGGCTGCCCAACCGTCGACGGCGCCCGGCACGGTTACCGAATGGATGCCGCGATACGGCATCGTTGTTATGCCCTTGTCCCGCAGGTAGCCGATTGAGAGCGCAGAGGGAGCCCAGCCGCTCGCGTTAAGGCCGTAGAGCGTTCCGGCTTTTGCATCGTAGACGATCGCAAACAAATCACCTCCGATCCCGTTGCTCATCGGGGCAACCAGTCCCATCATTGCATTGGTCGCGACAGCAGCATCAACGGCGTTGCCTCCTTCGGCAAGGATTGAAGCTCCAACCTGCGCTGCAAGCGGATGCTCGGCAGCTACGATGCCCGAGCGCGATATAACCATGGACCGCGCCTGCGATCTATCTTGGGCAAGATCTGCATCTGCGAGTGATATTATCATAACCACCACTCCAAGAAGCCTTGCGGCTGAGGTTCTCATACATTAGACCTTTCATCATCTTCGAACCGCGCTTTCGAGCCGAGTAGCCGCTGTGTGGATAACGGATGACGCTTCCTCCAGAACGCGTGCAACCCGAATGGTCTGTGCCTCTGCATCATTCCATCTCTTTTGCTCGATGGCCTCGCGAACACCCGGCAGCGTTTTGACACCGTACCCGGTGTAGGAACCGGGTGCATAGATCATGTGTTTGAACCACGGTCGACCGGGAAGTCCCTCGGCGCTGAGCAATGCGCGTTCACTCTGGATCAGCGTAGCGTTGAGGGTTCTCAGTACTTCTGCAGGCAGGGAGATTTTTCCTTTTTGTATCTTCTTAACGGCCTGGTTGTAGTGATCCGCACTCTTCGTCAGAGTTTCCAGAGCGTTCTCGAGCGGTGCAAAATTCAGGTGTGGCGGGACGCTCTCTGCTACCGGAGGAACAAAGGGATCCTTTGGGTCGGCAACAGCGGTGAAGACCCCTTCCGCTATCTGCCTATTTCGCTCTTTCGTCTCGTCCTGGAGGTTTTTGAGGAGTCGCTTCACTTCATCGACGTACAGGCGGACGGTTTCGGCGAAATTGGTGAAACTGAACGGCAAGAGGTCGGCATCAGCCAATCGAATCACCGCGGTCCCGGCGGTTTGGGCTAAGGTGCGGCCGTAGGTAAAATCCGTGTCGGCGAAGTGGGTATACCAGTAGAAGTCATCATATATCGAGTGATAGATGCCCCCGCCGTCCTCGCCCCCATACCCGAGGTTGAGGGAAGCGATCCCGAGATGATCAATGAACGCCGTGTAGTCCGAACCCGAGCCAAGCGCGCCGATACGAAGGTCGGGGCGCGAGCGGGCTTCCGCGCGTTCCTCTGGTGTGCGCGCGTTCGCAATCTGTCGAAGTTGACTGCGCTTCCAGACAGGGATGTTTTTCTCCGGATCGATGATATCCCGAGCAACGTTGTTGATGAATTCCTCGAGCGAGTGAGAGCCCTCTACACCGAGAAATCCCCTGCCGTTTGAATCGGTGTTGATGTAGACCACCGCCTTCTGCTTCAGCTCATCGGCGTGGGCTTCAGCCCATTCGGTTGAGCCGAGCAGCCCCGGCTCCTCGGCATCCCACGCACAGTAGATAATTGTCCGTTTCGGTCTCCATCCTTGCTTCATGAGCTCAGCCAATGCCCGCAACTCCTCCATTTGTGCAGCCAGGCCAGTGCAGGGGTCCTGCGCGCCATTCACCCATGCGTCGTGATGATTACCTCGGATGATCCATTCATCCGGATAGACTGATCCCGCGATCGTGACAATAACGTTGTAGATCGTTTCGATATCCCAGTTTGATTTGACCTTGAGATGTACCTTGGAGGGTCCCGGTCCGATCTTATAGGTGATGGGCAACGCACCACGCCAAGGTTCGGGAGCAACAGGCCCTCCAAGCGCGGCAAGGAGAGGTTGTGCGTCTGCATAGGAGAGGGGTAAGACGGGGATCTTCGTGAGCGTCTTCGCTTCGCTGATTTCGAGTCGCTCGGCATTGGCTGTTGCGCCGACGCCGGGGGTGAGTGGGTCTCCCGGGTAAAGCGGCATATCCACGACGCTTCCGCGCTGTACACCATCTTTTGGCCGCCATGGGCCCCTGGGAAAAACATCTCCGTGGTAGTATCCGTCGTTGCGAGGGTCGGAGTAGATGAGACACCCGACGGCTCCCTTCTCCACAGCGACCTTCGGCTTAATGCCGCGCCATGATGCACCGTATCGTGCTATGACGATACATCCCTTGACTGAAACGCCGAGGCGTTCAAGCTGCTCATAGTCCTCCGGTATTCCGTAGTTGACGTACACGAGGGGGGCGGTGACGTCACCGTCGATTGAGTATGCATTATACGTCGGTAATTGCTCACTGTGCTGACCAGAAGTTGGATCGACGGAGACGGCCGGTTCCTGCAGCGCGGCTCGGAATCTGGTAGGCACGACGAGTTCAACGAGGCGTTCCTTTGGGGTGGGGAAGAGGACGTCAAAGGTTTCGATTCTTGTTTCCAGTCCCCACTGTTTGAAGGTCGTAGCCAGCCATTCGGCGTTGTCTTTGTTGTATGCAGATCCGACGTGATGAGGTCGTGCAGAGAGTCTCTGAACGTAGGCACTTATGCGATCCGGTGCTGGAATGTCGCGGAATCGCATCTCCCAATCCGTTTGTTGATTCTGGGCATAGACGGTTAAGCAAGTAAGCAACAGAGCGAGAAGAGGGAGACGCAGATTCATACTTACCTCCAGGTGATGGGAAGAGAAAGAGGGATCATGAAGGGGGAAGTGAAAGCAAAGAAAGACACCAGAAGAATATGAGGATTCCCGTCTAAATAAACAAGATTGTGACTTGCGTGGCACCCTTTTGCGGGAAGCGGTAGATTATCGTCTCGGAAGGCGGTTGGGGAAGGGGCGGAGCATTCCTTTTCCCCTGGTATGTAGTCAATGATTGTTGATCAAACGATCAGGCTTCTACTACTCGACAATCATCTCTGGAGGAGACTTCTTGCCCAGGACGACATCTTCTTCGCCTTCTTTGGTTATGAATATGAAATAGCGCTGCCCCTTGCCTGGGGGCGTGACCTGGGCATTCTTCTTCACGGTTGCCGTGACTTTTCCGGAACCATTGGAGCTCAATTCGTGACCTTCAACCAGAGGATTCTTCTTCTGCGGAAAACGCACCGTGAAGTCAACGTCACACAACCATTCAACTGTTTCGCCTCGAACGCCATGAATCGTCTCGATCGTCCAAAGATCGCCGCTCTTAGTGATTCTTTTGCGGTTGTTATTTGACTTGGCCATGATATACCTACTTTGTGGATGTGCAGTGATGAGTTCTATTCAACGATCATTTCGGGTGGCGAATTGCCCACAACGAGGCGGGCTCTCCGCTGCTTTCCTTTTCCAACCCAAACCAGTGCGCAGTAACAGAAATGCTTTTTCTTCTCGCGTGACAATGCAAACGACTTCACTCTGGCGGTTGCACTCCCGTTAATGCTGTTCACTTCGTTGATACGAGCGAGAGGGTTTCGTTTCTTGGGAAACCAGATGACAAAATCGTTTCTTCCTTTACAGTGCCAAGCGACCCTGGCACCTGAATGAGTATGCAGCTTTTCGACTCTATAATTCCCCTTGCCTCTCGCCGGGGAGGTAATTGTAGCGTGGTGCCAACGCCATTTCTTTGTCATACGCGACCTCCGATAATGTCGCTCCTTCATTGGGTAACTACGAGATCTCGATTATCCAACCCGTCGATTACGACGCGCGTCGATTTCTTAGTTCTTCTTCTGACGAGGTTCACCTCCTTGAGTGAGTTGTTTGTACCGTGGATCCTCTCGGAGGCTCTTCATCTCCGGACTCCACTTGATTTCCGTGATTTTTGCTCCTTGCGCTAGAGCTTCGCTTAACCACTTGAAAGCCTGTGCGCGATCACCGAGGAGCTCAAACGTTGAGACGGCGCGCTCCAGAACATTCCCGTCCTTCGGCGCGAGCAAGAGGGCCTTGCGGATCATTGCCTGTGCCTCGGCTTTCCTGCCAAGGTCGGCATAGTAGCCCGCCAACTGAGAGATAACTTCAGGATCTGTGGGATTCACCTTCAGCTGCCCTTGGGCCAATCTGGCGGCGGTTGCAAACGCTTCCTGGGCCAGTTTCTTGCTTCCCAACTCACGATATGCCGCCCCGAGGCCACCCCAGACACGATAATCTGTTTTGATGGATTTCAAAGATTTCTCGTATGATTGTGCGGCGCGCTCAAGCATCCCATCGTAGTAATAAGCCGTGCCAAGGTTGGAATAGACCGAGTAACGGAGGGAGTCAGACTGTAGCGCAAGGTTAAATTGTTCAATAGCATCCGTCCAGTGTTCTTGTCTGAAAAATGCACTTCCAAGTCCGTTGTGAATCAAAGCTTGGTTCGGGGCAAGCCGTGTGGCGTTGTTCCATACCTCAACTGCCTCTGAATCTCGTTTGGCACGGTAGTAGAATCGTGCGAGGTAGTGGTGTGTCCGCCAATCGGCGTTCCTGAGTTCGATAGCTTTCTTGTAGGCGACCTCGGCCTTTGCTGGTTGTTTCGAGGTAGCATACGCTTCACCAAGCTCCATGTAGGCGTTTGCGTTCAACGGGTCATTTGCGAGGATAGACTGATATTCAACGATGGCGACACTATCTCTTCCGCGTCCATGGTAGATCAACCCGAGTGTGAAGTGAACCTCAGAAAGCCCTTTATCCAGACTCTGCGCTTGCGCGCAAGCCGCGATCGCACTGTCGGCCCATTGAACATCCTTTGTTGCATCGAACTTTCGCCAGTATGCTTCCCCAAGTCCGGCGTAGGCGAGTGTGAAGAGAGAATCTGCCCTGATGGCTTGCTGGAAAAAGTGTATTGCGTTTGCGAGCCTCTCGGCTCTTGTGTACTCAGCCAGCTCAGCACGAGCCCGAATGTAAGGGTCGTACGCCTTTTGGTCCTTAGTGAAGCCAAGTCTGAGTCGTAAAATCTCTGCCGATGTCGGGCTACTTCCAATCATATCCGCGATTGAGCTGACAAGCTTCGTTTCCAGATCAAGAAACTCGGCACGTGATACGTTGACCTTTCTGGAATCGATGCTTGAGAGTCTCTCCGCATCAACGAGTGTGACTGTTGCCCGGATTTGGTCGGGCAACCATTGGAGGCTGCCTTCGATTGCGACGGTGATGCCAGAGCCTTTCCGTGCTTCCCTTACGTCTTTGTACTTGCGCGTCTCACTGGCAGGACAAACTTGTGATCCTCGGAGGATGGCCTGCATTCGCGTCAGTCCGCTCACTACACTTTCAAAAATGCCATCACATAAGACCTGTTGAGTTGAATCCCCACCAATCAATCTGAAGGGAAGGACTCCAATATACTGTGTCCCGGATACCCGCGGACCTCCAAACCACTGCTGCAACACGCCGGTCGCCAACAAGATGGCTGCGGCAACCACCACCACAGCACTCGCTAAGAAAGGAACCGTGAACCGATCACGCAGAGCCTTGCGTAGCTTCTTGACGGGGCGAGGCGTGGGTTGTTCTCCGAGGAACTGCTTCAGATCCGCACGAACATCGGTAGCACTCTGATACCGCTTCTTTGGATCCTTTTCCAGAAGCCGAAGCATGATCCTCTCGAGTTCTTCTGGAATGTCTGGTCTGATGGTGGTCGGCCGAGCGGGTTCAACGTTTACGATGGAGTAAAACAGCGCTGGCTCATGTTCCCCAATGAACGGCCGCTTTCCTGTTATTGCCTCATAGGACAGGACGCCGAGGGAAAACAAATCACTTCGAGCGTCTGCTTCCGAGCCCATGATCTGCTCGGGGGACATGTAGGCTGCAGTCCCTGCAGTTGGGCCCGTTCTGGAAGCGCGGCTCTGAGCCGCGAGTTTTGCCAGTCCAAAGTCCACAATTTTGACGTCCCCGCGGCCGGTCAACAAGATGTTACCCGGCTTGATATCACGGTGAACAATGCCCGATTCGTGTGCACGCTCAAGCCCATCAGCAATCTGGAGAACAGTCCTGACAGCCTCTTGTATCGGGAGGGGTCCGCCGGCAATCTTCTCCTTGAGCGTCTTCCCCTCAATGTAGGCCATACAAATGAATGAACGGCCGTCGGCGGTTTCGTCGATCTCGTGAACGACAGCAATATTCGGATGATCCAGCGCCGAGGCCGCTCGTGCTTCGTGGATGAACCGCCTCTTGGCATCCTGATCACGTGTCATATCAGGTGTGAGAAACTTCAATGCAACTGAGCGGAGAAGCTTCGTGTCTTGGGCTTTATAGACAACGCCCATACCTCCCTCGCCCAATTTCTCGAGTATTTTGTAGTGAGAAATTGTCTGCCCGATCATAACTCTCCTTGCTCGGGATCAATACAGTATAGGTAGGCCTTCAGGGACGGTTCACTCTGAAGTGCGACTCAAAGCAACAATGGTGATGTCATCCGTCTGCGGATGGTTGCTGACAAAGCTTTTAACTGCTGCGACGATGTGATCGATCAGCTCGGAGGGTGAGGCGTTGCGGTGGCTCGAGATAACATCGGCGATACGCTCCTCACCAAACATCTCCTCATCTGGGTTCATTGCCTCAGAGACCCCATCGGAATACATCACAACAGTGTCTCCGGCAGACAGGCCGAGCGATTCTTCTTCGAACGTGGCTGCATCCATCATGCCAAGGGGAATACCGCCAGTCTGTAACCGTCTGGACTGTGGCGCGCTTGAAAGGAGAAACGGTCGGTCATGGCCGGCGTTGGTATAACAGAGTCGGTGATCTTTCGTGTCGAGGATAGCATAGAATAGGGTGGCGAACTTTTCCGGGCTGGTACTCGCAAACAATAGATGGTTTGCGCGCTCGAGGCAGCTCTTGGGCGGGTTGGCGGGACCTGTCTGGCCTCGCAGGGTCGCCTGGAGATTCGCCATGAGCAACGACGCGGGGAGGCCTTTTCCACTCACGTCGCCGAGACAGATCGCAAGGCGATCTTCGTCAATGGGAATGAAATCGAAGTAGTCTCCACCAACTTCCTGGGCAGGTATTGTCCTGCCGGCGATGGTGTAGCCCGCAATACTCGGGGAAACTTTCGGAAGGAGCTCCTGCTGAATTCGCGCTGCAAGGCGGACTTCCTCCTGCATTTTCACAAAGGCCCGCTCTTTTTCGTACAAGCGCGCGTTTTCAACGACTTGGGCAGATTGCGCCGCAATGATCGCGAGCAGGCGCTGGTCGTCGTCGGAGAAAGGGTGGCCGTCGCGTTTGTTGTACAGTGTCAAAACACCGTGCACTTCGGATTTGACCATGAGGGGTACGGCGAGGAGAGAACGAATCGATTCGTCCCAGCGGACGCCATGGAAGCGGTCGTCGGTCTTGGGACTGTTGATCACCAGGGGCTTCTTGTTGATATGCATCCATCCGAGAATTGCCTCGCTCAGGTGGTACTCCTCGTGCCCGGTGGAGCTTACCATCGTACGCACGAGAGTCTTCATCGAGTGCACCGACTGCTCCTCGACGAGCGTGATGACTCCCTGCTCCGCGTTGATCGCGCGCAGAGATCGGCGGACGATAGTTTGAATAATCTCCTGGGTGTTGAGGGAAGCGCCGATCGCGCGGGAAAGATCGTTCAGGATGGACAGCTCATCGACGGCACGACGCAGCCGCTGGTTCTCTTCCTGGATGGCTCGGAGTGTCTGGTCTTGTCCTCCCTGTGAGGGCATCGAACAACCTCTGCTTTGTGCGCTGGTAGTCTGGTTGCTGTCCCCCCAAGAGACAGCCGAGGTGGCGGTCTGCCGGTCGAAAGTTAAAGAAAGGAAATGCCAGAATCAAATTTGAGAACAGGCTGTTCAAGGGGGCACACACGCGTTCGATTTCAGAGAATCGTCGCGTTGACATTCGAAAGCGCAAAACGCCGCAGCTACTGGTCACTTATCCACTGCTTTCCAATCTCGAGGATCCTAATCCGATCGCGATAGCCGTTTTTCTCAATTACCTTCTCCAGGATGTCTTGTGCATACCCGGGAGTGGGCTCCAAGCCCTGACATCTTCAAAAATCTGCACAGCCTCTTTTGGATCGACGTGGACACGTTGCATGAACTCGCGCGGTTCGACAGGAGCGACGGGAAGATCGTTTTCCCGCCGTATTCAATCACGTAGCCGGTGTAACCACGATCCGGATACCATGAGATGTCAGGAGCGTTCCATGTTTGG
>VGWB01000056.1 GCA_016873755.1 Ignavibacteria bacterium
GCGTTGATGAAGAGGGAGCACTCTGGATCTCCACCAGGGGAGGACTCTGTTCGTACAGAGACGGTATTTGGTCGCGATTCGACACGAACACAGGCTTGATCACCCTTCGGCTCTGGGAGGTACTTCCTGCTAAGGACAAAGTCTATGTGGGTAGCCCAGGGAGCGGGCTGACTATTCTCAACCGGGCTGAGCCGAAGTATCCGCCTCTTGTCGACATCGCTCGACCCGTTGTCGACAGAGAACAGGTACTGATCCGATGGAGTGCCTATTCGCACTTCGGCGAGCAGGAGCCGCGTGCCATTGAGACACGGTATCGGGTTGACAACGGATCCTGGTCCCGCTGGAACACCAATCGAGAGGCAGACCTCCCCGACCTGTCGCCGGGAAACCACACTGTGGAGGTCCAGGCCAAAGGGTTGTTCGGCGATATTCAACGCCGTCCAACAGCCACCACGTTTGAAATCGAGCCCCGGTTCTATCAGCGAGTGGGTTTTCTCGCCCCCGTTGCTGTCCTCTCAGGTGCGTTGCTCTTTCTCGCCGCCGCCTACATCAACCGCAAGCGGCGAGCTGCAGCTGAGCTTCGGAAGAGCGAGGAGCGTTTCCAGCTCGTGGCGAGCACAACGCACGACGTGGTCTATGATTGGGATATCCCTAGAAACCGAATCTGGTTCAACGATGCCGCACACACTGCCTTTGGCAATCCGTCAGATGGTTCCTCACACAGCAGAGAATGGTGGGTGAAACGGATTCATCCGGATGACCGTGAACGCGTCCAGAAGAGCATCGACAGAATCATTGCGCAAAAAGGATCTGACTGGCAGGAGGAATACCGCGTGCAGCGGGCAGATGGCTCCTTTGTTACCATCCTTGATCGGGCCGGGCTCCTGTACGACGGGTCCGGCAGTCCGACTCGGTGGATCGGCTCGGCAGGCGACATCACGGAGCAGAAGCGCGCTCAGGAAGAGCTCCGGAATCTGTCGAAAAGAATCCTGGAGGCACAAGAGAACGAGCGACGGCGAGTCTCACGAGAGCTCCATGACAGCGTCAACCAGATCCTTGCTTCGGCAAAATTCCGTGTTGAATCGCTCGACGAACAGATCCCGCGCCGGAATGCGAAGCTCAGGCAGGAGGTGAAGAAGACAAAGCTCCTCATGGACAAGGTGATGATGGAGGTACGCAGGATTTCGCGTAACCTGCGTCCGAGTGAGCTCGACGACCTCGGTCTTCTGCCAGCGATTCGGAGTCTCGCGGCCGAATTCACCGAGCGAACCGGAATTCGAGTCACCCTGAAGCTTCCGGGAAACGAGGTTGCGATCACGCCCGAGAGTGAACTCACGCTCTACCGCATCATCCAGGAAGCCCTCACCAACATTGAAAAACACTCACAGGCTACGCGGATTAGGTTGAGCCTGTCAAAAGACGACTCCACGATCACTGTCAGGATTGAAGACAACGGGAAGGGACTGAGTCAGGGAAGGGCAGCAGGGACACCGCGCAAGGAACGCGGCCTGGGACTTCTGGACATGAAAGAGCGCCTGACGTATCTACGTGGGACCCTTGAAATATCCCCGCGCTCTCCCCGTGGCACAGCGGTGGAAGTGCGCATACCCGCGGAGGTCGCTGAAATCAAAAACCGAGCATAGACCATGAAAAAGAATGCGAAAAGGATAAGGCTTCTCCTTGCTGATGATCACCCGGTCGTACGCGAAGGAATCAAATCTTCCCTTTCAGCATACGCGGGCATCCGCGTCGTCGGGGAAGCGGCAGATGGCCTGGAAGCCGTGCGGCAAGCGAAGAAACTCGTTCCCGATGTCATCCTTCTGGATATCAACATGCCGTTGATGGGCGGGCTCGAGGCCGCTCGCAAGATCCGTTCAATCGCGCCGAAGAGCAGGATCCTCGCGCTCTCCATGCACGACAATAGAGAATATGTAATGGAGATCGTGCGCCTGGGCGCTTCCGGGTACATCTTGAAAGACTCCTCCCCTTCTGAACTCGTCCGGGCGATCGAGGCCGTGTACGCCGGCGATGCATACTTCAGCCCGAGGATCTCCCAGCACCTACTCAAGGCAATAGCCAGCGCATCGGCGAAAGGATCCTCTTCATTCATGCGTACGCTCACTCTGCGAGAACGCCAGGTCCTTCGAATGATCGCCAACGGACTCACCAGCAAACAGATTGCTTCGCGGCTCAGCATCACCTTCAGGACAGTGGAAAGCCACAGGGATCGCATCCAGAAGAAGCTGGACATTCATACCACCGCGGGACTCACCAGGTATGCCGTCGAGGCCGGCATCGTTGAGGCCGAATAGCCGGTCGCTTATCTCGTGTTGATTTTCGGTTGGACCTGCCCTGAACCCCATTTCCCGTTTTCACACCCGTGAATGCAGCGTTTTTCCGTCCCATCCCTTTCTGCATTCCGTACTATAGCCTACAAGGGTACTCCGTACTATAGCCTACAAACGTACTCCGTAGAAGTACGAGTTGATTCTTTCATGTCTGTTTTGCTTGTTTGAAGAGGGACAGGGAGGACCAGGTCCACCCGCCGGTGAGACCTCACTCTCGCCTACTGAGCTGCTAAGGTCCGCCTGGCGGGTGCTTGACCTGATGAACAACTCCTCGGAGCAGAGGATCCGAACAAGGGGGTGTCGATTTGAAAACAACGAGAAAGATGAGAGTGCTGTTGGCGGACGGACACCGCGAAGTCAGGAAAGTCCTCCATGAG
Source organism: Ignavibacteria bacterium (assembly GCA_016873755.1). Classification (GTDB taxonomy): domain Bacteria; phylum Bacteroidota; class Ignavibacteria; order UBA10030; family UBA10030; genus VGWB01. Next base: position 2,726 of record VGWB01000056.1, read on the forward strand.
TACGTAGACAAGCTTGATGGTTTCCAGGTTGTCGGTGAGGTCACCGACGGCATTCGAGCTGTCAAAGAGGCGGAGCGGTTGAAACCTGATGTTGTCGTCCTGGACTTCGAACTGCAGAGGCAAAACGGCCTGGAGGCGACAAAGCTCATCAAACAGCAAAGCGCCTCGACGAAGGTCGTGGTCACAACCCTGTTCGATGATCCCCTGTACAGAGCGAAGGCGAGGCAAGCTTCAGCGGATGGTATCATAGTGAAATCGTCGCTGAAAAGCAGCTTGAAGTCAGTGTTTTCCACTCTCGCGCACGATCGCGGCTCGATAGGCACATAGGGCCGGGCGACTGATCGTCGAGTGAAAGATCACAAACTGATCTGTATCTCACCAGGAGAATCTATGGGCGGCAGGAAGAAGATCCTCGTTGTTGAGGAGGATATCGTCACACGCCTCTCGATCGCACAGACTCTGATTCGCGACGGCTTTTGCGTCTCGTATGCCGAAGACGGAATCTCGGCGTTGGAGCAGGTGAAGAAAACGAAACCGGACCTGATCATTTGCAGTCTCATGGCACCAAAAATTGATGCACAGGAGCTTCAGAAGGCTGTTCACGAGCTCCTCCGCGCGAAGCACACTCCCATCGTCTATCTCACAGAAGAAAGTCTCCTCGGTCTCGGACACGTAGATGCAGAAGGTGGACGGATCGAGTACCTCACGAAGCCGTTCACTCGCGACCAGCTTGTTATGACGGTACAGAAGACTCTGAGTCGAAAGCCTCTGAAACCGCATTAGCTGACGTAGCTACCTTCTCCTCGCTCGATTCCTTACACGAGCTTCCGACTCAGCCCGCTTCCTTGAATCTCACCCAAATTTTGTCCATTTTAATAAAAATCGAGCGCTTACGCGGTTGCTGGATCGACTCCAGCCACGGCCGATCTTGCGGTGAGTTGCAAGGGGACACTGCACGCTGAGCTTCCTGATCCTCGCATCAACGACGGAACACCCGCTATGTTGCTTATTTTCCCTTCCATCGAAATCCAACGGGGACAGTGCGTTCAGCTCGTTCAGGGCGAGCCTGGATTAGAACAACTCTATTCGATTGATCCGGTACAAATGGCGATCCTCTGGCGCGGGGAGAACGCCAAAACTCTTCATGTGGTCGACGTTGACGGAGTGATGTCGGGAAGAATACAGAACCGGGACATCATCCAGAGGATGGTTCAGGCAGTAGATATCCCGATTCAGGTTGGCGGCGGGCTACGGGAATACGATGACATCGCGTCGCTCTTTTCCATCGGCGTGTACCGAGCGGTGATCGGAACAGCGGCAGTCTACCACCAAGATCTTGTCGGACGTCTCATCAAGGACTTCGGCGCGAGGAAGATTGCAGTTTCAATCGAAGGAAAGGATGGCAGAATTCGATCAGAGGGTGGCGCAAAGGAACACGAAATCTCGGCTCTCGATTTTGCGCTCCGGATGAAGCAACTCGGTGTCTCGCGCATCGTGTATTCCGACATCGCCGAGGATGGGATCACAAAACGGAACAATATCGACGCTCTCAGATCCCTTGCCACGCAGAGCGGCATGCGCGTGACAGCCCAGGGCGGCATCACAGGGTACCACGATTTAATCCAACTGCAGGGGCTGGAAAAAATCGGTGTCGACTCCGTGATCATCGGAAAGGCCTTATACGACAACAGGTTCCCTTGCCAGCGACTCTGGCGACTCAATGAGAGAGAATTGACAGATCTGGGGCCGACGAGAAGGAGTTGAGAGAATTGGACATCGGGCGATCGGATCATCGGGTCGTTGAGCGATGGACTCACCCGGACGATGAGCCGATGAAACGAGATCCGGCATATCGATCATGAAAATCAGCGTTATCGGGCACTTGGCAAAGGACGTGTTTCACTTCGCGCGCGACGAGCCGGGGGATGAGCGCAGGGTGGAGAGCTTTGGTGGCGTGTACTATTCCGTCGCGACGCTTGCTCACCTTTGCTCGAAGGATGATAAGATCTATCCTGTCTTTGGCGTCGCCGAGGACCAGTACGACGGCATCGTTGAGTGTCTCGATCGACTCGGAAATATTGAGACGAAGGGATTGTTCAAGGTAAAAGAGCCGGTCAACGTGGTACACTTTTTCCGTGCTCCATCAGGTGCGCGAACGGAATGCTCAAAGGGCATCAGCGCTCCGATTCCCTTCTCGCGAATCAAGCCGTTTCTTGATGTAGACGGTGTGCTGATCAACATGGCTTCCGGTTTTGACATCACACTCGAGACTCTCGATCTTATCCGTATGCAGACGCGTGAGCAGGGCACCCTGATCCACTTCGACTTCCATTCGCTGACCCTCGGGATCGATGACCAGCAGAAGCGCTTTCGTAGACCGCTCACGGACTGGCGCCGCTGGTGCTTCATGGTGAATTCCATACAACTGAGCGACGAAGAAGCAGCGACCCTCACAGCGGAGCGCTACGATGAGCCAACGCTGATCAATCAGCTGATGCCGCTGATGGTCAGCGCTCTCCTGATCACGAGAGGAGAGAAGGGTGTGACGCTGGTGCGGCAGGAACACAAGAAGCTCTTTCGCGATGATCTACCGGGAGTTGCCGTAGACGAGCCCACCGATACAACCGGGTGCGGTGACGTGTTTGGTGCGGCATTTCTCTGCGAGTATCTGCGCACGAAAGATTACCTGAAAGCGGCTGCATTCGCCAACGGGGCAGCAGCCGTGAAATCGTCGTTTGTTGGCGCCGATAAACTTGAATTGTTGAAATCACAGCTCACCCCTGAGTCTCCCGCCGGATGAGCACGAAGCCGTTGAGCAAGAAGAGTTCGGTATGAAGAGAATCTTGATCTGCGGTGCCAACGGACTTCTTGGGCAGCGGCTTTCGCTCATGCTCAGTTCACAGACTGAATACGAAGTCCTGAATACATCGCAGGAGCGTACATTCGTTTACGACCATCAGCTTTTCGACTACACGCAGCTCGACATCACACAGAAGAGCGATGTAAAAAGTCTGGTTTCGAGCTTTCGACCGACTGTCATCATCAATGCGGCGGCGGCATCGAATGTTGACTGGTGTGAGACTCACCGGGACGAAGCGTGGAGAGTCAATGTCGTTGGCGTGGAAAACCTCATCGAGGCGGCGCGAAGGGTGGGCGCGAGGGTCATCCATCTCTCGACGGACTACGTGTTTGACGGGAAGCACGGACCGTACAGTGAGGAGGACAAGCCGAACCCGATCAGTTACTACGGGAAGTCCAAGCTGGCAAGCGAGAACGCTCTGCGTATCGCAGACATTCCGTACACGCTCATCCGCACGATAGTCCTTTACGGTGGCGGAATAGGTGTGAGAGACAGCTTTCCCATGTGGGTTCTCAAAAGCCTTAAGGCGGGGAAAGCAATCTCGTGTGCGGAGGATCAGATCAGCAATCCCACCCACGTCAACGACCTCGCCTTCGCCGTGGTGAAAGCGTACGAGTTCAACCGCGCAGGCATCTACCACGTGTGCGGCAGTGAGCGGGTAAGTCGGTACGAATTTGCGGTTCGCGCCGCGGAGGTGTTCGGGCTTGACGCGTCGCTGATCCAGAGAGCCAGATCCGCCGATCTCAAACAGGAAGCGCCGCGACCACTGGTCACAGGTTTTGTCACGCTCAAGGCCGAGACAGAGCTTGGCCTCAAGCCGATGGACACACGACAGGGGCTCACCCTGCTCAAACGGGAGCTCCAGACGCCGGGCAGAGCCTGAATGGGACTTCAACGGCACGCGCACATGAAACCGATGCTGAATCGCCGACGCGCCGCAGCTCCCCTCTTTCTGCTTGCCGCCCTCTTGTTGGTCCTTTTTGGCGGGGGCTGTGGGTCGAGCAAACCGGGCGCACCTCTCAACACGATCCGTGTTATGACGTACAATATTCATCATGCCGAAGGCGTGGACGGCAAGGTGGATATTGAACGCATTGCCGACGTTATCCTCAAAGCCAAAGCCGACATCGTTGCGCTGCAGGAGGTGGATCGAGGGATCGAGCGGTCGAAGAAGATCGACATGATGACGACGCTATCGGACTTGACGGGGATGACCTACGCGTTCGGCAAGACTATCGATTTCCAGGGCGGTGAGTACGGGAACGGGTTCCTCACACGGTTTCCGATTCTCGAAGAGCGAAATTTGCTGTACAGCGCCAACCGCGGTGGCGAGCAGCGCGGACTTCTGCAGCTCGTGCTCGAAGCGCGCGGCGACGAATTTGTCGTGATGAACACCCACCTCGATTATCACGAAGTCGATTCTGAGCGAGTCGCTTGTATCTACGAAATTCATACGGCGGCACGCCGATACGCGCCACGACCGGTGATCCTGTGCGGAGATTTCAACGATGATCCCGGCAGCCGAACTCTGATGCTCCTGAAGGAAGCATTTCTCGATATTTGGGAGGACGCCGGAAAGGGCATCGGCTATACCTACCCGGCAGACTCGGTAAGAAAACGCATCGATTACATCTTTGTCGCGAAACCCGCCGGTGAGGATCCTTCGTCGCGACGCGCTAACCTTTTGCCGCGTTCGGCGCAGGTGCTCGCATCGCGCGCCTCCGACCATCTACCGCTGTTGGTGGAATTCGAACTGGCGACATCTCGCTAGAAGGAAAGGAAGACAGACGATCATGCTTGACTTGAGGTTCATTCGAGAAAACCTGGATCTTGTCCGCAACGGCGCGGAGGCCAAAGGAATGGTGGTTGATCTGGACGGCCTCACGGCGCTCGATGAGCAGCGCCGAAAACTCATCCAGGAAGGCGAGTCACTGAAAGCGAAGAGGAATGAAGTCTCGGCTCAAATCGGCAAGTTGAAGAAAGAAGGGGGAGATCCGTCGCGGGCAATTGCGGAGATGGAAATCGTGAAGGAGCGCATCCAAACAATCGACCAGGACCTGCGATATGCCGAGCAGAAACTCGATGAGCTGTTGTTGACAATCCCAAACGTCCCTCATCCCTCCGTTCCGCTCGGGGGGACACCTGCAGATAACAAAGAGGTGTTTCGCTGGGGCGAACCGCCTGTTGTTGACTTCCCGCTGAAGCCGCACTGGGAGCTTGCGGAGAAACTTGGCATCATCGACTTTGCACGGGGCGCGAAGGTCACGGGCGGCGGCTTCCCTTTTTACCTCGGGAAGGGGGCCACGCTGGAGCGCGCGCTCGTCAATTTCTTTCTCGAACAGGCCATCCAGCGGGGCTACAAAGAAATCTCGCCTCCTCTTGTTGTAAATGAGGATAGCGCGCGCGGCACGGGTCAGGTTCCCGACAAGGAAGATCTGATGTACGTCGTGGAACGCGATCAGCTGTACATGATTCCAACTGCCGAGGTGCCCGTCACAAACCTCCACCGCGATGAGCTGATGGCAGAGAAGGACCTCCCGATTCGGTACGCTGCCTACACGCCGTGCTTCCGCCGTGAGGCCGGTTCGTACGGCAAAGACGTTCGCGGCCTCAACCGCATCCACCAGTTCGACAAAGTCGAGCTGGTCAAGTTCGTGCACCCCTCGACCTCGTATGACGAACTGGAATCCCTTCGTCAGGACGCGGAACGTCTGCTTCAACTCCTCGGTCTCCCCTATCGGACGCTCCTCATGTGCACGGGGGATATGGGATTCACGCAGACAAAGAAGTACGATCTGGACGTATGGGCCCCGGGTCAGCAAAAATGGCTGGAGGTATCGTCCTGTAGCAACTTTGAGGCATTCCAGGCCCGGCGGATGAACCTCCGTTTTCGCCCGGCGAACGGAACGAAGCCGGAATTCGTTCATACTCTCAACGGGTCGGGCCTCGCCTTGCCGAGGGTCGTGGCAGGGCTGATCGAGCACTATCAAACACCCGAAGGGAAGGTCATCGTTCCGAAGGCGCTTCACCCGTACACGAAGTTCGAAGTGATCGGCTGACCGACGGGACGCCCAGTTTATCGTTTCCCATTTTTCATTTTCCATTTTTCATTCTTTTGAAGCCCCTCCTTCGCCTCATACCCTATCTCGCTCGCTACAAGAAGACGCTTGTAATCGGCGTTCTCACGGTCATCGGTAGCAACATCTTCACCGTGGTCCAGCCGTGGCTCCTCGGCCGCGCCGTTGACGCGCTGAAAACCGGCATCGAGACGAAGGGGCTCGCGGGCACCGATCTTCTTCAGTGGGCTGCGTTGATCGTGGGGTTCGCTGTAGTCGCCGGAGTTTTCACGTTTCTTACCCGCCAGACGATCATCGTCGTTTCCCGTCACATCGAGTTCGATCTTCGGAACGACCTGCTCTCGCACCTTCAGAAGCTGTCGTATTCTTATTTCCAGAACACGCCGACGGGCGACATCATGGCGCACGCGACGAACGACATCAGCGCAGTGCGGAACGTCCTTGGACCAGGTATCATGTATCCGACCGACACCATCATGACCTTCACGATGGTCCTGGCGCTGATGCTGATCAAGGACTGGGAGCTCACGCTGCTCGCCCTGATTCCGCTTCCTCTTGTGTCGTTCGTTGTTTATCGCGTCGGCAAGAGAATTCACGAGAAATCGTTGGAGCGACAGGCACAATTTTCACTGCTCACGACGAGGGCTCAGGAGAACCTCTCAGGCATACGCGTGATCAAATCCTACGTGCGCGAGGCATTTGAGACAGCGGAGTTCGGCAAACTGAGCTCGGATTACCTGAAGAAGAACCTGGTACTTGCCCGTGTCCAATCGATCATGTGGCCGTTGATGTTCCTGCTCATCGGCATCTCCATTGTCATCACTCTTTACGCCGGCGGATTGCGCGTGATGAGCGCACAGCTCACCATAGGGTCCCTCACAGCGTTTCTGGCCTACCTTCTGATGCTCATCTGGCCGGTGATCGCATTCGGGTGGGTCATCAACCTGCTCCAGCAGGGCGCTGCCTCGATGCAGCGGCTGTGCAAGATCCTGGACACGGAGCCCGAAATCAGGGACACCGAGCTGACAGATCATACCGTTCGGAGTGTAGACGGGAGAATTGAGTTTCGCGGGGTCAACTTCACACACAAAGGTGCCAGCGCCACCACCCTCAAGAATATTTGCCTCAAGATCGACCGGGGAACGACCGTTGCCGTGGTAGGCTATACGGGATCGGGCAAAACGACGCTGATCAATCTCATCTCCCGATTATACGACGCGTCGCACGGCGAGCTGCTGATCGACGGAATCGATATCAGACGAATACCGCTCCAGGTCCTCCGCGCCAACATCGGCTACGTCCCTCAAGAGACATTTCTCTTTTCCGATACCCTCACCGAGAACATCCGCTATGGTACGGATGATGGTACGCCCGAACATGTGCGCGAGGCGGCCGAGATCTCTCAGATCGCCCGGGATGTCCTCGAGTTCCCCAAACAGTTTGAGACGATGATCGGTGAGCGGGGCATCACCCTTTCGGGTGGACAGAAGCAACGTACCAGTATTGCGCGCGCCCTCGTTCGTCAGCCGAAGATCCTGATTCTGGACGATTGTCTCTCGGCCGTCGACACGTACACAGAAGAGGAGATCCTGAGACGCCTCCGTCTCTTCATGAAGGGACGAACCAGTATCATCATCAGTCACCGTATCTCCACTGTGAAGGACGCAGATGTCATCGTCGTGCTCGATAAAGGTGAGATCGTCGAGCGCGGCACTCATGATGAGCTGGTCGCCAAAGGCGGCATCTACGCCGACCTGAACGAGAAGCAGTTGCTGGAGCGGGAGCTTGAAGAGTTGTAATAAGGAAAAATCCTCGGCAGGTCGGCATTCATGCCGACCCAACCAAGTCATAGGCGGGTACGATGAGACCCAAACACTACAACATTGAGAACGGCATCTACTTCATCACCACCCGTTGTGCAAGAGGGATTGCTGCCTTCAATCAAGTAACCGCCTGTGAGGCGTTCTTGGCAGTTCTTAGGGAAAAGCGATCGGCGTTCGGTTTTAGTCTCCTTGCATACGTCCTGATGCCTGATCATTATCATCTTATCTTTCAACTGCCTGAGCAGGTTACCATCTGGAAGCTTATGAATCATATCAATGGCGCCACTTCACACGCTATCAACGAGACCGCCGAAGAACGCTATGCTAAAGTTTGGCAGGGAGGCTTCCACGACGTTGTCATTCGTAAGGCTCAGGAGTTTGCCGTGAAAGTGAATTATGTTCATGACAACCCCGTCCGCCGGAATTTGGTTTCCAGAGCTGAAGACTATAGATATTCGAGTTCTCAATTCTATTGTAGCCAGTTCGGCAGCCCGTACTTATCGACCAGCGGTTTTGACGATTTCGCGTTGATGGGAATCTTGCGCGCAATCAAGACTGTTCTCTGACAAAGTCGCCCTGAAGGGCGACCAACCGACAAGAAGTGAATTTTTCATTGGTTTATGCACGAAGAAGAAGTCCTCGGTAAAGCTTACGATGCCCACCTCATGCGGCGGCTTCTGGCGTATCTGCGTCCGTACCGGTGGCACGTGGCGCTCGGGATCGGGCTCAGCGTCCTCACCAGCGCGCTCGAGGCCGTGCGGCCGTACTTTACCAAGATCGCTGTCGATGTCAACATCGCGAACAACGACAAGGTGGGACTGCTGTGGACAGTGCTTCTCTTCTTCGCCGTTCTCATGATCCGCGGCCTCATTCAATACGGTAACGCGTACCTGACGCAGTGGATTGGTCAGCATACTATCTACGATCTCCGCATGCAGATCTTCCGGCACCTGCAGAACCTCTCCCTGCGGTTCTATGACAGAAATCCCATCGGCCGACTCATCACGCGGGTGACCAACGATGTCGAGGTGTTGAACGAGATGTTCTCCTCCGGCATCGTGATGGTGTTCACCGATATCTTCACAATCGTCGGCATCTTCTACTTCATGTTCATGATGAGCTGGGAGCTGACGCTCGTCTCCCTGAGCGTCTTGCCGCTTCTGTTCTACGGTACGTTCCTCTTCAGGCGAAAAGCGCGGGAGGCTTATCGTGAAGTGAGAATCCAGGTCGCCCGCATCAATTCATTCATGCAGGAGCACGTCACCGGCATGATGGTTGATCAGATTTTCAACCGGGAGAAGAAATCGTACGAGAAATTCTCCCGCATCAACGCTGCTCACCGCGATGCCAACATCAAATCGATCTTCTATTATGCCGTCTTCTATCCCGGCGTCGATCTCATCGGCGCTCTCTCTATCGGCTTGATCATCTGGTACGCAGGCGGAAACATCCTGGACGGCATCGTGACCGTCGGGACGGTAATGGCGTTCGTCCAGTTCAATGAGATGTTCTGGAGACCGATCCGCGATCTCTCCGAGAAGTACAACATCCTGCAAACGGCCATGGCGTCATCGGAACGGATCTTTCAGCTCCTCGATGATCAGACATTGCTCAACATACACCCGACGCCGAAACCGATGGAGCATATCGCCGGTGAAATCGAGTTCCGGAATGTCTGGTTCGCGTACAACCCCCCATCGAACGGAGCTCATTCACCCGAATGGGTCCTGAAGAACATCTCCTTCCACGTCAAGCCGGGTGAAACGGTGGCGTTGGTGGGACATACGGGTGCCGGCAAGACCTCCATCATCAGTCTTCTCACCCGGTTCTATGAGATCCAGCAGGGCAAGATCCTTGTCGACGGCGTCGACATTCAGGAGGCCAAACCGGAGGAACTGCGGAAACACATCGCTGTCGTTCTTCAGGATGTCTTTCTCTTCTCGGGTGATATCAAGAGCAACATCAGCCTGGGGAGCGACACTATTTCGCTGGATCGCGTCAAAGCTGCCGCCCGCGTCGTTGGAGCGCACCGCTTCATTGAGCAGCTGCCGGGCCAGTATGATGCCGAAGTCAAGGAACGCGGCGCAACGCTCTCCGTCGGGCAGAAACAACTTCTCTCATTTGCCCGCGCGCTCGCATTCAACCCGCGCATCCTGATTCTCGACGAAGCAACTTCCAGCATCGATACCGAGAGCGAGTTGTTGATTCAAGCAGCCATCAAGAAGCTCCTGAAAGGACGATCCTCGATAGTCATTGCCCACCGGCTATCGACGATTCAGAATGCCGACAAGATCATCGTCCTGCACAAGGGGGAGATACGGGAGATGGGAAGGCACCAGGAGCTGCTCAGCCGGGACGGGATCTACCGGAAGCTGTACCGGCTTCAGTACAAGGATCAAGAGGTACGAACACAAGGCGGAGCCCCGAACTCGTGAAGATTTCGGGCTCCCCATGGGAGGAATCATGTCTAAGAACAAAGTGATTACGATCGAGCGCCACATTATCGAAGGTGAGCGTGCTCATCCTGGTGCGTCAGGCCATTTCTCGGGTCTGCTCCGCGATCTCACGCTCGCTTTCAAGATGATTTGGCGGGAGGTGAGCAAAGCGGGGCTGGTCAACATACTTGGAACGCTTGGCCGGGAAAACATCCATGGTGATGATCTGAAGAAGCTCGATCTCTTTGCCGATGAAACCATCTACAGGGCGATGGATCATGGCGGTCATCTGTGCGTGATGGCGTCTGAAGAGAACGAAGACGTCCTGCACATCCCTGAGAACTATCCGACGGGCAAGTACGTGCTGATCTATGATCCGCTGGATGGCTCATCGAATATCGACGCGAACATCACCATCGGTACGATCTTCTCCATCTACGGGCGCGTGACGCGCTCCGGCCAGGGCACGATGGTAGATTGTCTTCAGCCGGGGTATAAACAGGTCGCCGCCGGCTATGTGGTGTACGGATCGTCGACAATGCTGGTGTACACAACGGGTGATGGTGTTCATGGCTTCACGCTGGATCCGGCCATCGGCGAGTTCCTGCTGTCGCACGAGAACATCAGGATTCCCAGGCGAGGTTCAATCTACAGCGTGAATGAAGGGAACTATCACCGCTGGTCGGACAACCTGAAGAAGTACATTAGCTATTTGCAGGAGGAGGACAAGACGACGGGACGGCCGTACTCCAGCCGGTACATCGGCGCCCTCGTGGGTGATGTGCACCGAACGCTGCTCTACGGCGGCATTTTCATGTACCCAGCCGACTCAAAGCGACCCCACGGCAAGCTCCGACTGATGTACGAAGGCAATCCTATGGCCTTCTTGCTCGAACAGGCAGGCGGGCGCGCCACCAACGGCTGCGAACGCATCCTCGATATCCAGCCGAGACAACTCCACCAACGAGTACCGCTGTTCCTCGGCAGCGAGGAGGACGTTGTTATCGCAGAGGAATTCCTTCAAGGGAAACGCACCTGAAAGTGCAAAGAACTCCGTGAAGTCGAGTCACCTCATCAGCAGGGCAACGTTTGTGGTCGTTGACGTCGAGACAACAGGCATGAGCCCGATCAACGATCGCATCACCGAGATTGCCATGATGAAGGTGAAGAACAGCGTCCTCGTCGATGAGTTCTCAACGCTCATCAACCCCCTTGTTACGATACCCGCATACATCACCTCGATGACCGGCATCGATAACGTGATGGTTCAGGACGCCCCGACCGCGCGCGAGGTGGTCCCCTTCATCACAGAGTTCCTCTCCGACGCAATCTTCGTTGCCCACAACGCCCCCTTCGATTGGGGATTTGTCTCTCAGACGTCGAAGCGGGAACGAGGCATTCAGCTCCTGAATCACCAGCTCTGCACTGTACGACTGGCCGGCCGCATCCTGCCCCAATTGCCCAGCAAATCGCTGGGCCCCCTCGCACAATTCCTGGGCGTCAAGATCCCAGAACGCCATCGCGCTTCCGGCGATGCCTACGCAACTGCATTGATCCTCGTGAAGTTCTTGTCGTACGTGCAGAGAAAGGAAGGGCTGAAGACGGCCGAAGACCTGCTGAAGTATCAGTACCGAACCAGGTAGAAGAATGAGGTAGAAGTCGGACTTCTGCGTACGCTCACCGTCCCGCCGGAGCCGGGAGCGTGACGAGGCTGACGTTCCCCTCCCGATCGACCGCCTGCACACCGAACAGGTACTCGTCCTTGGAAACCTTCAGAGAGATGGTAGTGTCACTTGTGAAGACTGACTTTTCCCAGATCGGCGAGCTTGTCCTCCGGCACCGCACGGAATATCCTACGAGATCGGTCTCCTGATTCTTCTCCCACCTCAGCACCGTCTCATACCCGGGGTGTGCAGTGAGGATCTGCACCCTCTTTGGCGGTGCCGGCGCGCCGGCCAGAACTGCAACGGCTGCAGCATTAATCCTGGCCACGTTGGCACAGTACTCGAAGTCGACAAACTTCGGGAGGTCGCCGTATTCCTTGCCGCCTTCAACCCGCACATCTTGATGCTGGTGATCGTAATTCTCCTTGACCTCGCTGAACCGCACGGCACTGAATCCACGCTCGTGAAACGGCCGATGGTCCCCGCCGCGCATGAAGCGGTCGAGCCGGTACACCAGCTCCACGCCAAAGTTCGGATTGTATCTCTCCCCTATCTCCTTGATGTATCGCGCCAGCGTGCGAGAGCCGCCGTCATTCTCCAGTCCCAGGGAGACCCGTTGGCGAAATACCCGCCCTGTGTCAAGTGGGCTGAAGGCTTCCGAAAACAGGCGGACGTATCCGGTTTCCCGCGTTCCATCCCCCGCGAGCGAACTCCCAACAATATCGTTGTTGAACACAGCCTCCACGTTCCAGCCCTCCTGTTTTGCCCTCTCAGCCCAGGCGGTAGCACCGAGCAGTCCCTGCTCCTCCGCTGCAAATGCGATGAAGACGATCGTTGCGTCAAAAGGATACTTGCTCATCACACGAGCGAGTTCCAGAACCACAGCCGTGCCGCTCCCGTCGTCATTGGCTCCCGGAGCATCGCTTGTTGCATCGAGCGGATTTCCCGCCCTGCTGTCATAGTGTCCGCTGACAACGATCATCCTGTCGGCAGGCGGGCTGGATGCCGCCGGTCGCAGCGTGGCGACGACGTTCACGACATTCGTTGGAGACGGTACCCGACTCGAGGCGGGAACGAGCGTCTCGTGCAATTCGATTGCCATCCTCCCTCCGCTCTGGCGCGCGTACCGCTCGAACTCCGATTTAAGCCACCGGCGCGCGGCACCGATGCCACGGATTTCGCTGACGGTGTCCGAAAGCGTGTGGCGGGTCCCAAAGTCTACGAGCTTCTCAATCGTGACCTTGATTCGCTCCGCCGAGACGTCATTCACGATCTTCGCGACGATCGGATTCTTTGGAGGCGGCTGCTGGCCCGCTGCGATTGAAATAAGAAGAAAGCAATAACCGGGTATGCAGATTGGTTTTTTCATCACATCCTTCCATTCCCCCAGTATTTCAATTCATCAGAGGAAGAAATGTCCCGATGACTCAATGAAACAATCGTCAATGTGCCAATCCGCCGTACAGCAGATGTCACCTTCTCACCACCTCTGGATACTTGATTCCGGCTGCAGTATTGAATACCAGAACGCGCTCGCTGCCCGAGATCTTTCCCTCCTTCACCAGATAGCGCAGCGCTGCGAAAGCAGCTGCTCCCTCTGGGCAGATGAACAATCCCTCTTTTTGCGCAAACTCATACGTCATGGCGACGATCTCTTCATCACTGACTTCGACTGCACAACCTCCGCTTGCGTAGATTGCGTCCAGAATAAGATGGTCAGCGAATGCCTTGGGAACGCGAAGACCTGAAGCAATGGTCACCGCGCCTTCCCAGAACTGAGATTCCTTCTTGTTCTCACGGAAAGCTTTGACGATCGGGGCACATCCGCTTGACTGCACCGAGATCATCCTCGGCCGCTTTTTCCCGATCCAGCCGAGCTGCTCCATTTCGTCAAATGCCTTCCACATCCCGATGAGGCCTGTCCCCCCACCCGTCGGATAGACAATCACGTCGGGTACGGTCCATCCGAGCTGTTCAGCGAGTTCATACCCCATCGTCTTCTTTCCTTCAAGGCGATACGGCTCCTTCAGGGTGGAGATATCGAACCAGCCGGGATTGCACTTCCGTAACTCGTTCATTCGCTTACCGGCATCGCTGATGTTCCCCTTCACCAGCTCCACGTGAGCCCCGCAGACAAGACATTCTTTGATGTTGATCTCCGGCGTCTCCTCGGGGAGAAAGACGTACGATTCCATGCCGGCACGCGCGGCGTATGCCGCGAGAGCGCCAGCCGCGTTCCCCGCTGATGGCATGCACGCCGATTTCACACCGAGCTCCTTCGCCTTGGAGACTGCCATCACAAGCCCACGCGCCTTGAACGAGCCGGTAGGGAGCTGTCCTTCGTCTTTCATGAGAAGGTCCTGAAGGCCAAGCTCCTTCCCGAGGACCGGCAACGGTGTGATCGGTGTTATTCGTTCGCCGAGCGAGACGATATTCTCCGCTCGTTCGATTGGCAGGAGAGCTGAGTACTTCCAGAGAGAAGGAAGTTGATCCCGAAGTGCCTCCTTCTTCAGCACAGCCTTCGCCGCCTGAAGGTCGTACCGGGCAATCAGAGTCTTGCCGCAAGACCGGCATACGGTTTGAAGTTCGTGAGGTGAGTGGCGATCACCACACACGCTGCATTCGAGATGAGTCAAGTAGGTCACGGCTTATCTCCGAGAATCAAGGAATCAATCAGGATTTCAGACGGAACCGCGGACGAAGCGAACCCAATGTAGAACGAGAAAGATGGAGAATCAAGGTGAAAACCAGATGCAATCATCATTCTCAAAGTTGAAATTCAAAACCTTTTTGTCTAATTTGGCGCGCAATTAGCCGAGAAACGATTCGCAAATATCTCATGCGAGGATGAAATGAAGAACCGCGTCCCACTTATTGCCGGCCTGTGTCTGCTCGTTAGTGTGTCGACACACGCCCTCCCACGTTTCGCCAGCCGAACCAATATGCCGTGTCAGAGCTGTCATGTCAACCCCTCCGGTGGAGGAATGCGCAACGCATTTGGGTTGAGCTATGGAAGAGACGATATCAGCGTCAAGGCCTGGCAGAAGGAGTATGCCCTAAACGACTTCTCGACGCAAATCACGGATTTCCTTTCCTATGGAGCTGATTTCCGGTTCCTTGCGGTCTACCAAATCATCAAAGAAACCGGGCAGGCTGATGTCTCCCGTAGTACCTTCTTCCCCATGCAGGCCGATGTTTATCTTAACCTGGCGATCTCGAAGAAGGTCAACCTTTTCATCAATCCCGCATTTGGGCCGTACAATCGGTACGAGGTCTTCGGCGTCGCAAGGATTCTTCCGGCTAAGGGCTACGTGAAGCTCGGGCGATTCACGCCATCGTACGGATTGCGATTGGATGATCATACATCCTTCGTCAGGCAGGCCACGCCGTTTCGCAACAACTCGGGACAGCAAACGGGCCTGGAGATCGGATTCAACCCGGGTCTGTTCAGCCTGTTGGGCGCGCTGACGAACGGAACGTCTGGAGATCGCGACGTCGACATGGCAAAGGCGGTCCTGGGGAAAGCTGAAGGCCGGCTGGGAGTCGGTCCCCTGAACGTTATGGCGGGAATATCATCATACAACGATGTGTCGGGCGGGGAACGCTACAATATACTCGGAGCGTTCGGCACAGTTTCCCTGCACGAAGGCCTGACCGTCGTTGCAGAGGCGAACTGGATCAAAGGCAATTCAGCGTCGATGAGCATCAATGCCGTTCGCCTCGACCGAAACACAGCCAGCCGGAGCCTGAGGCAATTTACTCTGATGGTCGAAGCCGACTATCCCCTGATCCAGGGACTCGATCTGAAGTTTCTCTATGATTTCTTTGATCCGAACACAGATGCAAAGAGCGGCAAAGCGGAGCGGTACTCTGCTGGAGTCGAGTTCATGCCCTTCAGCGGTGTCGAGGTGCGTCCTCTCCTGCGGATCACAAAAGACACCACGATCCCCAATCGGGACTACACTGATATACACGTGATGTTCCATCTCTACCTCTAGCTTCCTCGTTTCATCTCGATTGCGGTAACCTGAGGACGGATTCCACACCTTCTGTCATCCCGACGAGCCTTTGGTTGAGATCCTATACAAAGAGGCCCTGACCTGAGACGTGTCAGGACAACACAATTCTCAGTGTGCCGTCAGGACTTTCGTCCTGACGCACACCCTCACCCTAGGGAGATCAACAGATGGGCCTGAGAGGACGAACACTCTTCGGAAGTCAAGGTCACACCTTCTTCATGACCACATCTGTCGTGGGCCACGCGAAGGTTTTTGCGGCAGGAGACCAATACTATGACATCCTCTTGGCCTCGCTGAGGTATCTTCTGAACGAACACGCCGCGGCCCTCATAGCCTACGTTTTGATGCCGAGTCACGTTCATCTCATCATGGCACTCCCCGAAGGAGAGAGCATTTCAGATCTGATGAGGGACTTCAAGAAGTATACTTCGACCAGAATCCGCCAGCAACTCGAGCGAGACGGACAAGATTCTTTTCTCCGCATTCTTCACCACAACGCACGCGGCAGAAGGAAACAGGTATTCAAACTGTGGAAGGACAGGTTCGATGACCTCGTGATCGAGAGCGAGAAGACTTTGACGGTCAGGGTTGAGTATATGCATAACAATCCTGTGCGAGCGGGATTGGTGTCGAATCCCGAGGACTGGAAATATTCCAGCGCCAGGAACTACCTCAGAGACGATCACACTATTTTGCCAGTGACGACAGATTGGGCTGTTGGAACTCGGGCCTGACAAGGACCACGAGCTTAGTCACGAGGTAAGCAAGAAGTGTCAGGAGGTAACTCCTGACACCACCTTGAAAGCGTTTCGTGGGGAACACAACATACTCGGAGCGTTCGGCACAGTTTCCCTGCACGAAGGCCTGACCGTCGTTGCAGAGGCGAACTGGATCAAAGGCAATTCAGCGTCGATGAGCATCAATGCCGTTCGCCTCGACCGAAACACAGC
>VGWB01000057.1 GCA_016873755.1 Ignavibacteria bacterium
TGATGTATATGGAGGAGTGAGAGAGTTCCTGCAGGAGGTGTCGTGAGGGCGTGCGCGGAGCTCCTTCACGGCAGGCCACTGAATGGTGGAAGGAAGATTCGTACGTTCAAGCGGGGGCTATGACTCTGGAAAGGTGGTGATCATGATGAGAAGCACAACGCGAGCCTGGCGTGCTGTTCAGGTCGTTCTCTTTCTTCTCTTCTTTGCTGTAACGGTCGCGCTAAACCTCACATGCAAACCGGAAGATAATCCTGCCGCCAGTCCGGAATGTGGGAGTGGAAGAGTGTCGTGGGATGCGAAAGGGCAGGTATGCCGTGACCTCGCGGACAAGAAGATCATCCCCAACAAATGCTGCGGCCGGTGAGAGGGGCAGCCGACAACCTCAGCTAGTCGTAACGAGACACCCGAATGCTTGAGACGCCGGCATCGATGTCGATGTAGATCTTCTTCGCAGCTGTCTGGAAGTTCGACGTCTCGTACGTGTTCCCTCCGATCTTCTCAAAACCGCGTATTCTCTTGCTCGACAACGGCGCCTCCGCGCGGACCTCGCATCCCACAGCCGTTGGAACCTCTATCTCTATGGATGAGACGCCGGCCTTGATCCTCGCGTGCGTTTCGTCCGCCCTGTCACCCAGACGTACCTTCAGCGAGGAAGCGCCTGCATCGATCCTGAGATTATCCACTTTGTAGGGACTCAGATCGAAATCGAGCGACGCCGCGCCGATCTCCGCTTTGACATCCCAGACCGGATTCACATTCAGCTTGATGTCTGCCCGGTTCTGGAACCTCCCAAAGACCCAGTTTCGCGTCCGGCCTTTGAACCGCAGCGACAGAGACTCGGAGTCTCCGGATCGATCTGTCAAGAGGGTGTACTTGCCGAAGCTGACAGACGTTGAAGCGTCGAGGAGCTCGGTGGTCGTGTTTTCCAGATAGAATCTTCCCGCTCCTGAGGAGAGGGTAAAAGACGCCCGTTCGATCGCGGCGCTATACGGCTTGTTGAAGGTCTGATGAGTAGATTCGGCGTGCACCCAGTCGCGGTCGCGGTCATACCAGTCGATTGCCGCGAGGGCGAGAATCATGAAAAGCATGATCAGGATCAGGAGAACCACTACGTACCATTTGGGCCGGGCTTTACCGACGATCAGGGATATTCCCCAGAAGATAAGGATCAGAGGCCAGAGTCTGAAAATGGATGTCCATTCAACGTCGATCACGCAGAGGTTGTTCAGCAGGATCAGTCCACCGATGATGAGGAAAAGAGCTCCCCAGAAGAGAGTGCTGACTTTCATGGTTTCCTCCTGCTATTTTTTCGGTTGAAGCGATCTGTAGATCAAGCCCGCGCCGATGACGACGAGGATCAGCGGCCAGTAGTCGATGAAGTGAAAGTCCGGCAGAAAGTTGTGACCGAGGAACAGAAGGCCCAGCACAATAAGTATCGCGCCTCCCACGACGCTTCCGCGACCGGGGCGGGGCTCCGGCTTTGGCTCAGGCGGAGGTTGAGGAGGTGCCGGTGTTTCGATCGGTGTGGTCATAGTCTCTTCCTTTGGCTGTTCGGGAATGATGATCCAGGCAATGATATAGGCAAGGATTCCGGAACCGCCGGCGAACACAGCGATAATGAACGCGATGCGGATGAGAACGGGGTCGACGTCGAGATACTCAGCGATACCGCCGGCGACGCCTGCGATGACTTTGTTTTTCCGGGAAAGGTATAAACGTTTCGGCATGAGGGCCTCCTTTCATCGCGAAGTTACGTCACGCCAGAACAAAGGTTTCAGCTACCAGGAATGGGAAATCACACCACCACCGGTCAGGGCAATATCCAGGACGCGCTGATTCATCAAGCCAACAATGCCCGGAATGGCAACATCTGCGTCCGTCAAGATACTCGACGAGAAGCTTGTAACCTCTTCAACGTAGAGGTTCGGCACGCTCATTTCTTCATGCCGCACTTCCACTGTGCTCCCGTCCGTTCTCAGGCTGATCTCGAGCAGTAGCGTTCTGTCACCAAGTGTGAAATCGGATGCAGACAGAATCCCCTCGGTGCCGATCACCTCGATGAATGACCGGCGCGTGGGAGCCTCAAACGAGCAGAGGATAGAGGCGGCCGTGCCCCGGGAAAATTCGAGCGAGAGGCTCGCGGTTCTCTCTGTCGCTGAATCGGTTGGGCGCGGGTTCAGATGGCTTTTGACTGAAATGACCTCGTCGTCAAGGACGAACCGCAGCGTATCCAGGCAGTGGACACCGACATCGTAGATCGGTCCGCCGCCCGCGATAGCGCGGTCGGTGAGCCAGGAGCGCTGGGTCAGGCGCGCGTCATAGAAGTACTCCGAGCGCGCAAAGCTCACCCGGCCAATTGTTCCTGACCGCACATGGTGCTGGATTCTCCGCGCGAGAGGGGAAAACCTGATCATATGTCCCACCATCAGTTTCACCCGGACACGAGAACACGCCTCTATCATGTCCCCCGCTTCATGAGCGTTCATCGCCATTGGCTTTTCCACGAGGACGTGCTTTCCAGCCCGCGCTGCGGCCAATGTCTCCTCGTAGTGGGCAGAATTCGCCGAGACGATGAACACGGCGTCAACGTCAGGGTGATTCACGAGTTCGTCCACTGAATCGAACGCAAGAGGGACGGAGAGAGCTGAGGCTTTTTCCTGTGCAGCGGACCTCGATCGCTTCTGAATGGCAACCAACTCTGAATTGGCCGACGCCCGGATAGCCGGGGCGATCGCTCGCTCGGCAAACGAGCCGAAACCGATAATGCCGTAACGCACTGTCGGTCTGGAGGTGCTCATCGTCAATGCTTCAAGATGATGGTGTCGTGGAGTCGCGTGAAGCGGTAACCTTTCTTCTTCAATTCGGTCATAAGGTCATCGAGCCGGTTGTAGAACTTATCCGTGCGGCGGGGGTCCGTTCCGATATGCGTCAGAAGAAGGAAGCCGTTGAGACCGTTCGGGTCGCTTGCTTCATAGCGGAGGATCCTGGCATAGATGGTGTCGGAGCTGAGATACTGATCGCCGAGCTCCGGGTGTGTCCAGTCCGCATTGGAGTACGTCCCCGGCGTGAAGTTGACGAGGAGGAATCCGAGCTGCCGCGTCCACGCGCTGATCGTGTCGTTGTACCATTCAAAGGGTGGCATGAAATAGGGCGCGTCCGTCTTCCCGACACCGAATCGCTCCATCTCCCTGTAGTTGGCTATCAAGTCTTCCTTGAATTCTTGCTCGCTCACCAGGAGCGAATCGCGTTTTTCCCACGAACAGTACAGAATATGCTTGTCAGAGTGGGCACCGAGATAGTGATCTTCGTTTTTCAGGGACGTGATGAGCGGCGAGAATTCCTCGTTGCGGTAGAAGTCGCCGGTGAAGAAAAACGCTGCTCTGGCGTCGTGCTTCCTGAGGACCCGGCGAACAAGCTCGCCGCCCTCGGCGAACTCATGTCCGGTGAAGACCAGGTTGATCTCTTTCTTTGATTTGTCGGTGCGGACAATCCCGCCGTGTTGAGTTTCAAGCTTGTCGTCCATAAGGTGAAGGCATAGAATTGCTGACGCAAGGAGAAGACAATTGAGTACGAGGCAAGACATAGGGAAACGAGGATAAACCCAGCTCACGAGTGGAAAGCGCTCATTCAATATATCTTTTTGCAGAACGAAGTTCCACTGTCAAAAGAGGGCCGATGGAAAGGAGACCTCGGGAATCACGAGCCCGGATCTCGGTAATGCCAAGTTCCGAGTGAGGGTGAAAGGTAGCCAGGACCTGTACGACTCATCCCCGAAGTCCTCACGCCAAGCCGCCAAGTGCGCTAAGGCAGTGTGGAGATATTTCTTTGCGATCCTTGCGAACCCGCCGTTCAAGGGATCGATCGACAAGAGCGATATTAACGAGCGCTTCACGCTGAAAACCACAAAAACTGAGCTGCTCTTTGTTGAGCTGATGTATGACCTCCTCGTAACCGGCGGTCGCTGCGGCGTGATTGTGCCCGATGGAGTCCTTTTCGGCACGAGCAACGCACACACCAACGCACGCAAGATCCTCGTGGACAAGTGCAAGCTTGAAGGCGTAATCTCGATGCTCTCGGGTGTCTTTAAGCCGTATGCCGTCTTGGAACATTCTTCGACTCCGTCCCGACAAAAAGACGTCGGGACTCCGCTCAGCGTGAATCGCCCTTTCTATTGGGGGGCCGGGAGAAGGATGCTCCTAGCCCGAATTTCCACCCAAGTTCTGCCGGAGCCCGGCTGCCAAGGCATAGACACGTGACGTTCATCGCACGAAAACGGCCAATCCGCCGGTCTGCAATCTGTCTTCTGCCGGCTGCGGACTGACTACAAAAATACCGGGTTTACGGTATTGCGCTTTCCAGTGTGTCCCCATACATTTCATCCGGCATCCGAAGTATTAAGAAGGAGCGCTTCTTCTTGCCGTCCTGTAACGTATTTGCGGTACAAGAAAATCCAGTGTTTGAGCCGATTGACTTTGTCAAGCTGAGTTGGTAACCGCCGCGTATGATTTTCGCAGGAAATCTCGTACATTTTGATGGCTTCCTGAGGGGACTCAGAACAGAGTGAACCGCCAGATAGACTCGCAGAATTAACCTTCTGAAAGGTGGGACTGCGAATGGAGATGTGGAGGTAAGCAATTCGCTCTGTCTGCGCTTTCGCGCACCTTTGCCTCCTGGCTCTCGCCATAACCTATGCAGTTGAATCCTCATATGCGCGCACGCCGGTCTATCCGGCTAAAGGGTTGGGATTACTCTCAGCCGTCGTGGTACTACGTGACGATAGTCGTGAAGGAGAGAAGATGCGATTTCGGAAGGGTTGTGATCGACGCGGTGGACCTGTCCGAATTGGGCCGCGCAGCGGACGCGTGTTGGAGGAAAATCCCGGAACACCACGATGGCGTCGGTCTCGATGAATATGTGGTCATGCCGAATCACGTGCACGGAATTGTGATAATCAATGAAAAACCACGTCGGGAAATTCATCGTAGGGACGTTCAATTGAACGTCCCTACGGATAACGGATCAATGTTGAACGTCCCCACGGATAATGCCGTTGAGCCGGTCGTCTCCGCGGACCGACCGATGATCCATCAGATCGGCAAATCGATCTCTCCCGTGAAAGGTTCGCTCTCCGTCATCATCAGAACATACAAAGCCGCGGTCACCACGTGGGCGCGTGCAAATGGTTATGCCGAATTCGCCTGGCAGGGGCGATTCCACGACCACATCGTCAGGGACGAAGACGACCTGAACCGCATTCGCGAATACATCAGGGACAATCCTGTCAAATGGGCACTCGATGAGGAGAATCCGGAGATCTCATCATCCAAACAAACCCCGCTGCGTCGGACGTAATCTCACGGGCAGCAGGATGAAGCCATTTGTATTCCATCCAACCCACCTTTAGATTTCAAGGGACTGCGGCTGGAGATGTGGAGATAGGGGACTCGGAATGAATCTCAGCCCACTGCCGCCCTGGCCGGGTTGTCGCTCTCATCGACAGACTTGACAATGTCTTGCCGGCTTCGTAAATTTACTCAGTGCTCTGAGTAAATTTACTCAAAATGCTGAGTAAAACCTGTGCCGATCCCCTTCAAACGCCCGCAGTTCAAAATCCTTCTTGCCAGGCTTCAGGAACCGCGCCGCTTCATCCAGGTCCTCGCCGGCCCCCGCCAATCGGGGAAGACCACTATCGCCCAACAGGTCGTGGAGGCACTGAAGATACCCTCCCACTACGCATCCGCTGATGAGCCCGCGCTGCGCGCAACAGCGTGGATCGACCAGCAATGGGAGTCAGCACGCCTCCTGACGGCCAAGACGAATCGCGCGGGAGCCGTTCTTCTTCTGGACGAGATCCAAAAGATCCCGGGTTGGTCTGAAACGGTCAAACGTCTCTGGGACGCCGACACCAAGAACAAAGTCCCGCTCCGCGTCGCACTTCTGGGCTCGGCACCCCTTCTTGTGCAACAGGGCCTGACGGAGAGCCTGGCCGGACGGTTCGAGATCATCCCGGTGACGCATTGGTCATTCATCGAGATGAAGGGAGCATTTGGATGGAGCGTCGAGGAGTTCATCTACTATGGAGGATACCCCGGTTCCGCATCGTTGATCCGAGACCACGAGCGGTGGACGCAATACATCGTCCATTCCCTGATCGAAACCACGATCTCGCGGGATATCCTGTTGATGACACGCGTGGATAAACCCGCACTGCTGAGACGACTCTTTCAGCTTGGTTGCTCCTCCTCAGGTCAGATTGTCTCTTATCAGAAACTCGTAGGGCAACTGCAGGACGCAGGCAACACCACAACCCTGGCACATTATCTTGAGCTCCTCCATGGAGCGGGGATGCTGGCCGGCCTGAAGAAATACTCCGGCAAACAGATTCGTCAGCGGGCATCCAGCCCCAAGCTGCTCGTTCTCAACACCGCATTGATTTCCGCTCAAGTCGATGCCCCTCTCGCTCAGGCAAGGCGCCAGCCGGATCTCTGGGGACGGCTGGTTGAGTCCTCCGTCGGTGCTCATCTGGTGAATGGTTGCGTCGGGAGCGCCCTCCGGGTGTTCTATTGGCGCGAGGGGGGAAAGGAAGTGGACTTCATCCTGCAGCAGGGGAAGGCATTAACGGCAGTGGAAGTCAAGAGCGGCCGAGAGCGCGAAAGCCTCGCCGGTATCGATGCATTCAGCAACCGCTATCGCCCACGGCGCAAGCTTCTCGTCGGATCCGGCGGCATAGCACTCGAGGAGTTTCTCTCCTTGTCACCTTCGCGCTGGCTGGAGTGAGGCTCAAGGGGGACAGCCCTCTTCAGGAAGAGGAAATCGCCTGTCTCGCCGCCCTCCCCGGCTGCCGTTGCTAATGACTAATGCGCTTCAATCCCCAAAAACATGCACGCCGATCAATCCGGCTCAAAAGTTGGGATTATGCCCACCCATCGTGGTACTACGTGACGATCGTTGTGAAAAACAGAACTTGTGATTTCGGGCGTGTCGTGATCGATAGAGTGGACCTGTCGGAACAGATGACCAATCCTCGCGGAACGTCCTTACATACACAAAGAAACTCCGGAAAGAACATCATGACTGCCAGCCATCCGAATGAGCCGCATTGTCTAGCGTGCGATCGCACCGGACAGCAGGTTCCCTTGATCGCACTCGAATACCAGAATCAGAAGTTCTGGATCTGTCCGCAGCATCTTCCCATGCTTATCCATGACCCGAAGACGCTCACCGGCAAATTGCCCGGGGCCGAGGGTATGGAGCCGGCGGAGCATCATGATTGAGGGGAGGCAACACCAATCATTGAACGGGGGCCGGCGGGAACGATGATGAAAGCCGTTCAAACAACCTGGGTCATAGTGAGCGGAGTCGAACTATGTACTCGGCTGGATAGCAGCGGCCACTGCGTGCAGTCAGAGATGAACAGGCCGGGAGCACCCTTCGACTACGCTCAGGGTGACTGGGCTTTTTTTGGCGCGGAGCGCCTGGCATGCACGTTTCCACGGAGACCGTGGGAATGAGAGCGGTCCGCATTTGAAGATGAGGTCCCGACCAAAGGCGTCCCTGGACGACGGTGGCTTTTCCAAGCTTCGAAACCATCCTCCGTCCCTTGCCTTCACAGGCATTGTTTTGTAGATTTGATCAAAGTGATTGGCCCCGTAGCTCAGGTGGATAGAGCAACAGCCTTCTAAGCTGTGGGTCGCGCGTTCGAGTCGCGCCGGGGTCACTGCCGATAATCCTCGCCGGCACCCTCGCCATATGCCGAAGACCCGTGCAATTTGCTAGATCTCTAACAGTGGCCCCAGGTACTCCTCCGCAATGAAACGGAAATCCATCGCTGCAGTCGGACTGACGCTCGGCCTTCTAGCGGTCTCGTTGATCCTTTCGGGACCAATCGACGGCCTCGAGCAGCAACTCCTCACGGAGCGCTTCCGTTTCCGCGGTGAGCTGCCCCCGGACACCAACATCGTTATCCTCTACTTTGACAACGATGATATTGCGTCACTCGGCGGCTCAGACCTCAAGCGCCTCTACTATGGCCTCCTGATTGACGTGCTGAAGAAAAGCGGCGTTTCGGTCATTGGGATCGACGTATTCTTCGGTGAGCATAACCTTCAATTCCCTCAGTACGACAGCCTCCTGGCGTCCACTGCTACAGCGGCTGGGAATGTCGTGGCGTCGTGCTACTTTCGCCGCATCGATCCACACGCCAGCGCCTCGGCAAGCCCGGAGCTGGCGTTACAACTCTATCCGGCCGTTTCGGAGGGCGGACTGCTCGGAAGCCAGCTGCAGCTTCCTTTCGCGGAATTGCGGGAGGCCGTCAAGGGGCTCGGGCACACGAATCTGGATCCGGGACCAACGATCGGGGTGCCGGTGCTCGTGAATGTGGGGGGTGGGTCTGTTGCGGCCTTCGGTTTTGAAGCCGTTCGGTTGTTCCTCGATGTGCCGAGAGAGGGCGTCCGGATAGCGGCTGGCTCCATCAACTTGCACTCTCCCGGAAGCGTGAGGAGCCTCTCGTTCAGTCGGCCTGGAATCGTCGATCTCAATTTCCCAGGATCGCTCTCGTCGTTCAAAGTACTCCGGTGTGTTGAGGTCCTGCGATCGTATCAACTCCAACAACTGGGTGTGACTCCGCCAATAGACCTCGCTGCCCTCCGGAACAAGGTCGTGCTGGTGAGCGTGATCGGTGAGGGGAGAAGCAGGTTCTTCGTCACACCGTTCGATGGAGAATTCCCCTCCGTTGGCATTCACGCCACCTTCATCGACAACGCGCTGACCGACCGCTTTCTCACAAGAGCTCCCGCCGCGGATGCCGCTGCCATTTCGCTGATTCTCGCGGTCTTTGCGCTGGTCCTGGTCTTCCGAATTGGCTATCTGAACGGGTTCATGTTCTCGGGATTGACGCTCCTGATCTACGTCGTTGCAACACAGATTGCTTTTTCGATGTGGTGTGCAACGTTGCCGATCGTTCAGCCCGTGTTCCTTGTGGTAACGGTTTCCCTCGGCATGTTTCTCTACGAGCACCTGACCGTCCGCAAACGGGTGGCTCAGCTCGAGCGGGACAAGGAGGAAGTCGAAAGCAAGCTGCGGGCAAGCGAGCTGAACCTACAGATGCTTGAACAGGAGTTGATGGACGAGAAGACCGGCGATCGGCCGGCCCGTGGGACCGAGCTCGTTGACGAGATCAAGCGCTACAAGCTCGATATCAAGACGCTCTCGGCGCAGGTGAGCGACCTGGTCCGCTTTGAACCCCTGGAGATCGGTCAGGACGGTGGAAAGGCCGTGTTCGAAGGGATCGTCTACAACACCAGCGGCAAAATGCGAGAGGCGGTGGAGTTGATTCAAAAGGTTTCCGCCAGCGATACAAACGTGTTGATTCTTGGGGAGAGTGGAACAGGCAAGGAGCTGGTTGCAAGAGCCATTCACAACCTCAGCCCGCGCAAGGGAAACGTGTTTGCCGCGGTCAACTGTGGGGCGCTTACCGAGACACTGTTGGAAAGCGAGCTCTTTGGCCACGAGCGCGGTTCATTCACGGGGGCGGTGAAGGACAAGGTCGGAAGGTTTGAGTACGCAGACGGCGGCACCATTTTCCTTGACGAGATCGCGGAAACAAGCGAAGCCTTTCAAGTGAAACTACTGCGCATCGTTCAGTCGGGTGAATTCGAACGGGTCGGGTCGACGCTGTCAAGACGCGCAAACATACGCATCGTCGCTGCGACGAACAAGAGCCTTCGAGACCTGGTCGCCGAGAAGAGGTTCCGTGAAGACCTGTATTACCGGTTGAATGTGTTCAGCCTTGAGCTGCCGCCCCTCCGGGAGCGCAAGGGGGACATCTCGATCTTGGCGGAGCATTTTCTGAAGCGCAACGACGCGAAGCTCTCTTTCTCGTCGACTGTCATGGATGCGTTCCTGCAGTACCAGTGGCCGGGAAACGTACGTGAACTCGACAGCGCCATCACCCGCGCTACTATCATGGCTCGTGCGGAGCAGCGTGAGCTGCTTCAGCTCAGGGATCTGCCGGAGCAGATTGCGTCTGCGCTGAAAGGGCAGGTTGACCTGGAGGACCAGATCATCGAATTGCTGCGCGCAAAGAAGTTCTCACGGAGCTCAATCTCGGAAACGGCCGAAGAGCTTGGCGGGCTTAACCGGGGAACGGTGGCCGAATATTTTCGAGGTGTCTGCTTCAGGTACTTCTTCGAGAATTTGTGGGATACCGAGAAGACGGTGAGGGCGATCTCGAAGAGTGAGGAAGAGGAGACGAATGACCGTGTGACGAAGAAACTATCGGAGTACCTGGCCAACGTCGTTGACGGTATCACGGGGGAACTTTCGTTCGAACAGACGAAACAGAACCTGCGCCCGAAGTACAAGAACCTTCCCCAACGCTACCACACCATCCTTGACGAAGTAGTCCGCTCGTACGTCGCCGGAAAGTGGAAATGAGACGGCGAGGATTCGTCACTCCGCTCTATCTCCCTTCAGCGCTGTAAATTCTACAGTGCCTGATGCCGGTTCGAATCCCTTCCGGCACTTCCCCGGAAGGAATCCCGCACTTCTACCTACCCCCTGCACGCATTGCCACATTCGACTTCCCCCTAACTCCTTTCAGTTCAATATGCTGAGAATCAGCGGACTCACCATGCCGGGCCACGGCTGATGGCATAAGAGTTGGATACACTAGAAGGCACGGGGTGGGGAGAATGAATCCGAAAGACAAAGAATACCTTGAGTTCATCATCGAGAACAATCCTCTATTGAACAGCGATGTAGTTCCGCTGGACGATGGTGACGCCTATTCTTCCGACTACTGTGGCAGGTCGACACCCTTGAACGAGCGGGGCTATCCGCTGCGGTGGGGGAGGGTCATTCAAAAGGTCTCGAAGTCCGTCGATTTCCATGAGCGAGGCGACGAGTGGATCATCGCGACAGTGATTCGGACCTTGAACGGCATCTTGAAGATTTCCGCACCGTATCAGCTCAGTACGCGGATGCGGCATTCGGTCATCTCGAAGCCATTCACAGAACGGAGCACGCGAAAGGCTCAGTTCCTTCGTATTGGGAGAACGAAGGATCCGTCTAAGAATTGGAAGCTCAACGCGGTCTCCATTGTGCGCGGAGGGACGGACAGCGGCAACGTGGTGATCGACGAACTCGTGATTCGGGCGGACAGCGGTGAGAAGGTCTCCATCAAGTCGCCCGACGAGAACATCTGGCCGTTTGGCCAGGATAATCCGTCGGTCGCGACCGTCGAGAGTGAAAGCGATCTCAACGTGGCGGTCAAGCTGGAGACAAGCGAGGTCGAGCCGAACATGGTCGTGCTCCGCTCAGGATTCATAGGAAAGTGGGGTCAGAGAACGCTTCTTCCTCTGACATTCGAGAACAAGGCTGGAAATCACTACGTCCACACGTACGAAAGCACGGTCCGACCGCAGCCGCGACCGGGTGTCTTTCATGCGGTGGTTGAGGCGATCACGCGGGAGACATTATGCGATCTGGACGCTCCCGTTTCTTCAAGCTTTTTGGGGGTACCGTACGTAATTCGATGACGATCGAAGCGTGGATGGGTACCCCAGGCTTCCGCTTCTGTGGGGAACGGCGGAGGCCACTATTTGTTGATGTGCTGTGGTTGGAATCGTGGGGAGGAAACCTCCGGGGACGGGATCAATCTATTCGCGTGGATTGACCTCAAATAACTCATAAACAACGCCCGTCCCCGGGGTTTTACTATTGCGAGGATTTTGCTATATTGAAAAGGGAGTTGTTGGGTGATATGCAACCCAAGGTAATCCATATTACAGTTCTGGCGCTGCTGCTGTTACTACCTGCATGCCGGGAAAACAACCCCATCGAGCTAGCCGAACCTTCCGTTCTCGAACCGCTCGAAGTCTCCCTTCCCAGAGAGCGCGATACCACCATTGTCCAGGAAACGACCCTTGATCTCACCGGACTCATCCAGCAGGACGAAGATATCTATCCGGGTACTGTGCTCGTCACCGGCGTGAATTCCGACATTGGCGGTGTTCGGACTCAGCTGTCCTATGCGCGTATTCTCCTGAAAGACCTTCGCTCTCCCATACCCGTGAAAGGCAATTTCGGGAGCTATACGGGTTTTCTGCATTTGGATGTCGGGAAGGCGAAACTCGATGATGTTGAATTCGACGTCGCCGAGTGGATAATTCAGATCAAGAGCCTGACGCTCATTCCGGTCAAGGCCGGATTCTTTTACAAATTGGGCTTTGACGGTTTGCGCGTCACGAGGCCGATTGACTATCTACCCAGGCACCGGTATGTCATCAGTGCGGAGGGAAGGGGCGCAATCCGGCCGTTCAACTTGACGGTTGATGCCCCGGACGAAGTGAATGTTCTGGCCCCCATACCGGAGGCGTTGGTGTTTCGGGATGAGGATCTAGTGGTCAAGTGGAATGGGAAGCCGGGAAATCTCGTTCGGATCATCATGAGCAGCTACAACGAGATAACAGGTCGTGCTGTTAAGCCTGTGATCGTCTTCGGCCAAGAATTCGGTGAGGGCCCGCGCTCAAACTCGCTCCTGATTTCCTCCAAACTGCTCAAGCTGATTCCGCAAGGGCGCTTCATGATGACCTTCGTGTCAGCGAACAAGGAGGAGGGAGCGATTGAGGGGTATCCCGATCGGATCCTGGTGCAGGCAGCGTCAATTCGCAATCTGATCATCACCCTGCGCTGATTTTCTCCCCTGCGCAGAGATTCGGTTGTGAAATAACATCCTCTGGTTCACGCGAAACGAGTGCTTCGCCGGAGAGGGAAGCGCCGTACTCAGGGGGTTCATGAAATTTCGTGCGTGCATAGTCCTCATGCTTGCCGCCGTCTCCTCGCTGGCCGTCGGACAGCATATGAGCTCGTCCCGCGGCATCAGCCTCGGGGCGTATACAGCCCTTGTTAACGACCTTTCCAGCCTCGATTGGAACCCCGCCGGTTTGATCTCGGTTCGTGATTGGGAGATCAGTGCGTCGAACCTGCTTGCGTTCAAGCCGAACGAGGGGTCTCGGGGGATCTTTCAGATGATCGGCGGGAGCAAGCGATTTCTCGATTATCATGCGTTCTCACTGAGGTATTCTCCGGGACTTTCGATGGAGTTTGTCGTGCCGAGCACGTTCAGATTCCACAACGGTCAGCAGATCTCGTTCGACAAGCGTATCAGTTACCGCGAATCGTACGCGTTT
Source organism: Ignavibacteria bacterium (assembly GCA_016873755.1). Taxonomy (GTDB): domain Bacteria; phylum Bacteroidota; class Ignavibacteria; order UBA10030; family UBA10030; genus VGWB01. Next base: position 13,191 of record VGWB01000057.1, read on the forward strand.
GGATATGCATATCAAATGACCTCGACGGTTTCCCTGGGAGGCAGTGCCCGTCTCCGACAGGAATTCATTACAGACACAGAACCGTTCATAGAGCAGGACACCATCGCACGGATTCGCAATATCGATTACAGTGCAGGCTCATGGAATGTCGACATCGGTATGCTGTGGATGCCGCGGTCTGATTTCAGCCTCGGTCTCGTGGCGAAAAACCTGTTCCGGATGAGCGAGAGCGAATTCCCGCTCGACGTCCGGTCCTACGCTCTCCGGACCCTCAAAACGCTGCGTGTGGGTATGAGCTACAGACCATCCTCTGTGGCGATATTCACACTCGATTTCGACACGGAGAGACAGGGAGGATTGGGCGCAGAGTGGAGTTTGCTGGAGAGCCTCAGAATGCGTCATGGGACGATCTTCGGTGCACGGTATTCACCTTTCTTCGCGGCCATCTCAGCCGGACTGGGATGGACCTATGAAGCGCTGCGGTTTGACGTGAGCTATCTCCATTTCTTCAACCGGTCGGGGCGCACCACGCCGACCGTACGCGATTTCGTCGCTGACGGTGTCAAGGACATTGCGTTTAACCAGTTCACCACGGATCAGTTGATGTTGACTGTCAACGTCCCGCTCGGACGGACAAGAGAGTTTCTGGCAAAAATCGAGCACGTGACAGTATCCAGCGAAGTCTATCCATCCTCATACCAGATCTTCGCGTATCGACCACTCGGAAAAGCCCGGGTGCGGAACGTTTCGCAGAAGCCGATCGAGGCTCGGGTCGCGTTCTTCGTCGACCAATACATGGACTCACCCACTGAGACCCGGCCGTACTATATCGAGCCGAACCAGGAGATCGAGATTCCCTTCACGGCGATCTTCAACGACGCCATCCGGTTCGTGCCGACGATGGTCCTGCGGGCTGCGGATGTCTTCGTCAAGGCTTCCCCGGTTGAAGGGTACGACGATAGAAGCCAGACAAGGCTGATCATTCGGGGACGGAATGACTGGGACGGGGATGCGTTGACGCTCCGATATTTCATAACTCCGGAGGATCCTGACGTGCTTCGCTTCAGCCGCGGCGTGATGAGCCAGCACAAAGAAGCGATCGCCAGCGCCCCGAAGCAATTGGAGAAGATCCAGTCAGCGCAAAGGTTGTTCAATGAGTTCGCGTCCCGACTGTCATATGTGAGCGATCCGCGTAACAGCAAAGACCGCGTGCAATTTCCGTCGGAGACGCTGGCGCTGCGTGGCGGCGATTGCGATGATATGACAGTCTGTTTCGCGTCCCTGCTATCGAGTATCGGCATAAGTACTGCTTTCGTCGATGTGATTCCGCCTGAGAGGGTGAACGACGCGCACATCTATCTTCTTTTTGACACCGAGGTTCCGGCCTCGCAGTCGAGCTTGATCAGTGATAACTCGAAGCGCTTCGTGATCCGCAAGAACGAGCGCGGAATCGAGACGGTGTGGATTCCTGTTGAAACGACGATGATTACGGAAGGATTCCAGAAAGCGTGGGACGTAGGTGCCCGGGAGTATTTTGAAGATGTTGAAATTGGATTGGGCGTCGTCCGGGGCTGGGTTCGCCTCGTCGATGTGATGCCCAGGTGAATTTTCGATGTGAAAGGACAAACCTATGCGTGGTCGAATGATATTCCTTTTCGTCGCGAGCCTCATTGCGGTTCCTCTTCTCGCGAAGGATTTTCTGGTAAAGGCTGTCAGGGGAGTTGTTGAGGTCCGGCGCGGCGTCTCCGAAGAGTGGAAGATGGTCAAGGTGGGAGACCTTCTGAAGCCTGAAGATTCGATGCGCACGGGCAAGAGTTCCTCGGCAACGATCGAATGCGACGCGAAGCGACTCGCCATCCCGGCGCTGACGATGCTGGACCTCTCCGACGTTCGGCAGATGAGCCAGGAGGATTTTCTTCTGAGCCTTGCGATGGAGAACATCCTGTCGGTTCCACCGCGGGAGAGCGATGAAATCACCATTCCATCAGCGGCAGTGCTCCACGGCAGCAACAAGGCGAAAGAAGATGCCGATCCGTTCTCCCAGGCGAGTGTCGGCCGGATGCAGCTCCAGGGTGCAAAGGTGCTCTTCGACAACACCTACTATGCGACGTCGGTCTTGAAAACCAAGGCCACTCTGCGAAACAATCCCGACCTGCGCGCGAACTACAGTGCTCGTATACTGGTTGCCCAGGCGTTCGAGAAGCTGAAGCTGAATAACGAGGCGATCACAGAGTACTCATTGTTGGCAAAGGAGAACCTGACAGCGAGCCAACGGAAAGTAGTCCAGGATTCACTTGATCGGTTGAGCCAATCAAGATAAGCCGCTTCCTGTAACCGATACAAGCGCCGCGAGACCTCTCGCGGCGTTTTCATTACTTCTCTGCCCTATCAACGCGCGGAATTCCGGTCTCTTCCGTTCTTGAAATTCCCTCAAATAAGTTCTACATTGCGGCGAAATTTTCCATCCCCCCGCAATGGTATTCTCTTGACCGACGAGATCATCCTTCAAACGCGCAATCTCGCGAAGCAGTACAAACAACGTTGGGCCGTGCACCACCTGGATCTCCAGGTTCACCGGGGGGATGTCTTTGGCTTCCTTGGTCCCAACGGTGCCGGCAAAAGCACTACGATCCGCATGTTGCTCTCCCTGGTCAAGCCAACCGAAGGTGATGTGTTTCTCTTTGGTCATTCTCTGAAGAGGCAGCGGGAGAAAGCGCTTCAGTCAATCGGTGGCATTGTGGAGAAGCCCGATTTCTACCTCTATCTTTCGGCGTACCGGAATCTCGAAATCGTCGGGGCACTGAACGGAGGCGCGCGGCGGCAGCGGATCCTTGAGGTGCTGGATCTCGTCGGTCTCTCACAACGTGCATTCGAAAAGGTGAAAACGTATTCCCACGGAATGAAGCAACGTCTGGGGATTGCACAGGCTCTACTCTCCGATCCGAAGCTCGTCATCCTCGATGAACCAACAAGCGGCCTGGACCCGCAGGGGATGAAGGAGATTCGTGATCTCATCAGGCATCTCGCTCACGACCAGCAGAAAACGGTGATGCTCTCGTCGCACCTGCTCAACGAGGTCGAAATGGTTGCCAACAGGATGGCCATTATCAACCAGGGAGAGCTCGTGACACAGGGTGAGGTGACGAAGTTGCTGGATGAGGGGGAGAAGTATGTTGTTGTGCGCGGGACGCCGAAGGAAAGCCTCAGGGCCGTCCTGGAGACGCAGCATTCCGTCAAGAAGGTCGTTGACCGTGGGGATTCTTTCGACGTGTCGATGTCATTCGATGATATCCCGGAGCTGAACAGGACCCTCGTTGAATCAGGGATTGCTGTCCAAGCGCTCATACCGCATCGCTCGCTCGAGGACTTTTTCCTCTCGATCACTGAGCATGCGACGAAGATCTAGCTATTGACAGGAAGTGGCGATGGGTCGCCTCGTCTATTACGAACTTATCAAGACTTTCCTCAAGAAGAGGACCTACATCGGTTTCCTGCTTGTTGCGGTGGTCGTGCCTTTGATTGAGGTCGCGATGAAGCTAGAGGGGGGCCGATTTCTCCAATACACTACGCGCTCGCTCCAGCAAGATTTCATTTTTGTCGGCACTCTCTTCAACGGCTGGTTCGTCGCCCATAGTATGATGAACAGCCTCTGGGTCCACATCCCGCTGCTGATTTCTTTCGTTGCTGGGGATCAGCTTGCCGGTGAGGCTACGGCGGGAACATACCGGCTGATCCTCATACGGCCGGTGTCGCGCACACGGATCTTTCTGTCGAAGTACTCTACAACGATACTCTACACCGTCATCTTCGTCTTCTTTCTGGGGGCACTGAGTATCGGATTGGCGTTGATCTTGCTCGGCGCGGGCGACCTCATCATTCTACAGCGGGGAATCCTCGTGCTGCCGGGGAACGACGTCGCCTGGAGGTTCCTGGTAGGGTATCTGCTGGCAGCGTGGGCGATGCTGACCATTGCCTCTCTGGCTTTCCTCTTCTCATCGTTCGTCGAAAACGCGATCGGTCCCATCATTGCGACGTTGGGTGTGAACATGATCTTTCTGATGATCACCGTGATCCCGGTCGAGCTGTTTGGAAAGATCAAGCCGTATCTCTTCACAAACTACATGAACGTCTGGCAGAAGATCTTCGAAGACCCTGTCCCGTGGCAGGATATCGGATCATCTGTCGCGGCATTGGGAGGGTATTCGCTGGCGTTCGTTCTGGCAGCCTGGCTGATCTTCAGGCGAAAAGACATTCTCTCGTAGAAGGACCACGATACTCCAACGCTAGGAAGGGAAAACCACACCATGGATGCCTACATTCTCGCCGTCGTCATTTACGTGCTCTTTCTCATCGGTGTCGGCATTTACAGGAGCCGTTCTGTCAAGACCCAGGATGATTTCATGGTCGCCGGACGCCGCACGTCGACAATCTTCCTCGTCGGAACTCTCGTCTCGACGTGGATCGGCACGGGTAGCCTTTTCGGGGGCGCCGGCTTGGCGTTTCGTATGGGATTCTCCCAGCTTTGGATGAGCGCAGGTGCCTGGGTGGGCATCATCATTATCTATTTTCTCGCTCACCGGGTGCGGAGGATCTCCGAATACACAGTACCCGACATTCTCGAGAAACGGTACAACGCCACGGCGCGTCTTCTAGGGACGGTCACGATTATCATCGCCTACCTGACGATCGCCGGATATCAGTTCCGTGCCGGGGGCAGGCTTCTCAACATTCTGCTGGGCATTGATCCGATCGTCGGCGGTGCCATTGCATGTGGAGTCATAGTCACCTTCGCGGTTGTTGCCGGGATGGTGTCGATTATGTCCATTGACATCTTCAACGCGCTCATGAAGACGCTCGGCCTGGTCGTCGCGCTACCGCTTATCTACTTTGCCGTCGGCGGTGCCCAACAGGTCGCGACGCTTCCTGCGGACCGCTTCGAGATCTTCGGGCAGAACGACTGGGTGTGGGCCATGGGTGTGTTCTTCCCGACGTTCTTCCTCCTCCTGGGCGAGAGCAGCATGTACCAGAAGTTCTTCTCGGCGAAAGACGAGGTCTCAGCCCGCAGGGCTGTCATCGGCATGGTCGTTGGGGTCGTTGTTCTTGAAACGTTGTTGTGTGTGCTCGCTGTCGTGGGCAGCTCGAAGTATTTCACCATGGCCCCGTTTGCGAATGCAGATGGAACCCTCGACAAAGCGGTAACGGAGACGATTATCCTGCAACTCGCCCGTTTTGACCTTCCGCTCATCGCGGGTATGGTCCTGCTGTGTGCGGCTGTCGCCATGATGATCTCGACAGCAACGAGTTTTCTCATGATTCCTTCAACGAACGTTGCCCGCGACATCTACCAGAGATTCATCAACCCTCAGGTCTCCCAGAGCACGATTGTGAAGTTCCAACGGATCACCATCGTGATTCTCGGCATCCTTGCCTATGTCGTAGCCAACTTCTTCAAGAGCATACTCGATATGGCGTTCACCGCCTACTCGATGGTCGGAGCCGGGATCACTCCCGCCTTGCTGGCCGCATTCCTCTGGAAGCGTGTGACGATACAAGGCGGCGTTGCCTCGATGATAGCCGGGCTCGGCGTGCCGTTTGTCATCACGGTCGCCAATTTCATCCTGCATGAGCCATTGCTGGAAACCGACTACATCATACTTCCCTCTGCTGCCGCATCGATCATTTGTCTGATTGTGGCCAGTCTGATGACCGCTCCGTCACCCGAGGAAAAGTGGAAGCCGTTTGCGCAGAACAAGGGGGCGTGACATGAAGCTGCTGTCTGGCATGGTCGCTTTCGCGCTATTCGTTTTCCTGGTCCCCTTTGGCGACGCTCACGCCCAGAACGCTTCGACAATCCTCAACAATGTCGAGAAAGGATTTGAAGGGATCGACGATTTTGAGGTGACGCTCGAGGCGGACGTCGATATAGAGAGAGTCAGGGTGCCGAAGATGCAGGCAACGATGTACTTCAAAAAACCAGACAGGGTGCACTTCACCTCATCAAGCTTCGTAATGTTGCCTCGCGAAGGGATCGTCGTCAATCCATCACTTCTGCGGGAACGATACAACGCGAGCGAGCTGGGCAAGGATACGCTTGATGGCAGGATCGTTCATAAGCTACAACTGGACGCGAAAGCGGCACAGATCCCCCTCCGCCAGATGCTGCTCTGGGTTGAGCCCTCCAACTGGACTATCGTCAGGATGGAAACGATGCCGTACCAGG
>VGWB01000058.1 GCA_016873755.1 Ignavibacteria bacterium
CGGCCGCTCTTCTTCGCAGGCATTCTGGCAAGAGTCGGGAGCTACCATATCCGACCGGGTCTGTTAGACTCTTGCATTCGAGCCAATCGCGACCGGAATGTTAACGGTGAGTCTTTCTTCTTTTATGGGTAGTGTCCGGAGTTTTGTGTCTGAGCCTTGATGTTGATTATTGATCGGTGACACGGAAGCGATCTCCGAAGTGGATAGCAAGCTGGGCTCGGACATCCATCCAAAATCTTGGTGGCCTGATCCATTTGGCTGCGACATTACGGAGGACAAGCCAGATAAGTTTCATGGCTGCCTCGTCGCTGGGGAAGTGGCCCCGGACTTGAACAGCTTTTCGAACACGGCTGTGTAACGACTCAATCTGATTCGTTGTGTAGATGATCTTGCGCACGAAGTCTGGAAAAGCGAAGAACGGAATGACCTGCTCCCAGTTTCGCTTCCAGCTGTCGACGATCATCGGGTACTTCTGGCCCCAGGGTCCAGCTGCAAACTCTTCGAGTTGGCGCCAGGCTTCTTCAGCGTTCGAAGCACGGTAGATCGGGCGCAGGGCTGCAGCCAGCGGCTTGCGTTCCTTCCAACTGGCGAAGTGCATCGAATAACGAAGCAGATGCACGATGCACGTCTGAACTTGTGTCTGTGGGAAAACAGTCTCGATCGCTTCAGGAAAACCTTTGAGGCCGTCGATGACCGCAATCAAGATATCTTCCGTGCCCCGGTTCCGAATATCGTTCATCACGCGGAGCCAGAACTTGGCTCCCTCGGTCTGCTCGATCCAGAGGCCCAAGACCTCTTTGTCGCCTGAGCATCGGATACCGATGGCCAGATAGACCGATTTGTTCTTGACCGCTCCCTCGTCACGGATTTTCACACGGAGAGCGTCGAAAAATACGACAGCATACACCGGCTCCAACGGTCGCGCTTGCCACTGGGCAACTTCGTCCAGGACAGCATCAGTGACAACGCTAATCAACTCGGGCGAGACTTCGATACCGTAGAGCTCTTCCAGATGTGCTTGGATCTCCCGTGTGGTCATCCCACGGGCATACATCGCAATGACCTTCTGGTCGAAGCCTGGCAGTCGGCGTTGATATTTACGGATCAGGCCTGGCTCAAAATGTCCCTGACGGTCACGCGGAATCTCAACGCGCAGTTCTTCACTTTCAGTCAGGACTGTTTTCGAGCTCCTCCCATTGCGATGGTTCCCTGAGGCCTCTTCCTCCGGCTGGGCAAGGTGATGGTGCAGCTCAGCGTTCAGGATCCGTTCTGCGAGAGCTTTCTTCAGCTCTCCAAATAGCCCTTTGGATGAAAGAACTGTCTTTGGGTCTTGGCCCTTCAGCAGTTCATCCAGCAACTCGGGCTTGAACTTTGATTTTGCCATACGTCCTCCAACTCATAATGTATAACGTATGGCTCAGAAACACAAAATTCAGGACAGCCTCCAGTAAGGAAGAGCGCGCGCTCATCTCAACAGGCTTCTCCGACGTTGTGTTTGCGCGCGGCGATGAGTCTCTTCTTTAGAATATCCCGAGACTTCACACAATGAGGGATGAGCATGGAACACATTGTTGACGGTAGAGGGGGCGAGAGTGAACTGCTATCGAGGCTTTCGCACGAGCTGCGAACACCTCTGACCTCGATCATCGGGTACGCCGAAGTCATGCTAAGCGATCCGAGATTGTCCCCCGACTTGAAGCGTGAATATGTTGAGATCATCAGAGACGCGGGTCAGCGGCTCTCGAATTTTCTCGACAACTATTTCGACGAAACGTTCGCTGAGCGCGAAAGGAAGCCGCACACGCGGTCACAGGAGGATATCTCTGTGCTCATCAAATGGTCGATCGACCTCGTCTCCGCCGACGCGGAGGCGAAATCTGTGACAGTGGACGTGACGACGGAGGATACTGTCGTTCTCGCCAGCGTCAACGCGACACATCTCGTTCATATTTTTCAGAACATCCTGTCGAACGCCATCCACATTGCGCCACGGGGTGGCACTGTAGAGATTGAGATCGAGCCCGGCACGACGGCAGTGGAAATCCGCATAATCAATAGGGATTTGGGGATTCTCAACACATCGCTGAATGGCGTTTGCCAGAACTTCCGCTGGATTCAATCCCCCGGGGTCGAAATCGGCGAAAATGGCCTGGGTCTTGCATTTGCGAAACATGTTGTCGAACTTGAAGGAGGAGAATTGTCGGCTGTCAGCGATCACGAAGAGGGTCTCACGTTCCTGCTCAAGTTCCCAAATCGCTCAACATCCACGAACGTTCACAGTTGATTCATAGATTGCGAGCATGACCTCCGAACGACTGGTCTATATCGTTGACGACGAAGAGGCCATTGCGCGTCTTCTCGAGCACTGGGTCAGCAAGAAATGGGGCTACCCATCCCGGACGTTCACCAGCGGTGAAGAATGCCTGGAAAACCTCACCGTCGTCCCCGACGCAGTCCTTCTTGACATCATGCTGCCAGGTATAGGCGGCGTCGAGACGCTGAAGGAAATCAAGAATCGCTACCAGGATCTCCCGGTCATCATGCTTTCCGCCCAGGGAAAGATCGACGTTGCAATCGAAACGCTCAGGCTCGGAGCAACCGACTACTTCTCAAAGCCCGTAGATTTTGCCAAGCTTGAAGTCAGCCTCAAGAACGCTATCCAGACTCACGACCTCTCGCGCGAGGTCACACGGTTACGCGAGGCGGTCGAGAAACCCGTGCATTTCGACAACATCATCTCCGACAGCGGGGCGATGCAGGAGGTCTTCAAGCTCGTTCAGAAAGTGAAGGACAGCGACATCTGCGTGCTCGTGCTCGGAGAGAGTGGAACAGGCAAGGAGTTGATCGCGCGCGCCATCCATTACAACGGCAACCGGAAAAACGGACCGTTCATCGTCGTCAATTGCGCGTCCATTCCGCGAGAACTGCTGGAGAGCGAGCTCTTCGGACATGAAAAAGGATCATTTACCGGTGCTTACCAGCGACGCATCGGGAAATTCGAACAAGCGAACGGCGGCACGTTGTTTCTCGATGAGATCGGCGAACTCGATCATGGACTGCAGGCCAAGCTGCTGCGCGTCATTCAAAGCAAAGAGTTCGAGCGTGTGGGAGGAAATGAGACGTTATCATCTGACGTACGGCTCGTTTCCGCGACAAATAGAGACCTGGTGAAGGCTGTATCACAAAAAGAATTTCGGGAGGATTTGTACTTTCGGCTGGCGACATTCCCAATCGTCCTTCCGCCGCTGCGCGAACGCAGGTCCGATATTCTCTTGCTCGCAGAACATTTCATCAAACGATTCTCGCAGGAGCTCTCGAAACCGGATTTGAGCTTTTCGAAGAAAGCGCTGAAGCTCCTGTACGATTATCCCTGGCCCGGCAATGTGCGCGAGCTGGAAAACGCCATCCAGCGAGCTACATTGATGGCTGACGGAAACTCGATCACCGATAAGGATCTTCCTCTTGCCGTCGTGGCGTTCGGTTCCTCAGACGAAAGCGGGGCGGAGTCTCCGCTCACAGTCGGGGCTGAAACCGTCAGGCCGCTCGAAAAAGTGAAAGAGGAGACGATCCGCGAGGCGCTCAAGGCAACGGAAGGAAATATCGTCGACGCTGCGAGGCGGCTGAAGATTGGAAGGGCAACGATGTACCGGTTGATGAAGAAGTACAAGATTGCGGAGCAGAGATAGCCCCAGCTTCTCCCCCCTTGTCGAGCGATCAGGAATCCACTGAGTCTTCGCCCCCCCTTCCAACACTCGTTATCCCGTGCTCAATTGCGTACCGAACAAGATTCGCGACATCGTGGATGTCGAGCTTCTGCATGATGTTCGTCCGATGCGTGTCGACAGTCCGCGGACTGATGCAGAGCTGATCCGCGATCTGCTGGTTCGTCAGCCCTTGTACCACAAGCCCAAGGATCTCCTGCTCTCTCTTCGTCAGGGGGACTTTCCCTGCTTCTAGCGGCAACTCTCTGCCCTCCGCTCGTCGCACGTAGCACTCCGCCACGATCTCCGAAACGCGAGCACTGAAGAACTTCTCCCCTTTGGCTACCGCCCGGATCGCAGCGGAAAGCTCCTCCTTCCCGGCGCTTTTCAAGACATACCCTGCTGCGCCTGATTTCAGGATCTGATAGACGTACTCTTCGTTCTCGTGCATGGTGAGTACCAGAACGTGGATGTCCGGGTGCTCTTTCCTGATGGCCTTTGTCGCTTCTATACCCGAGAGCTTGGGCATCGAGACATCGATGACGACCACGTCCGGTTTGATCTCCTTGGTCTTCCTCACCGCTTCTACGCCGTCCTGCGCTTCACCGACAACTTCGATGTCCGGGTAGCTCTGGAGGAGCGTGGCAATGCCGTTTCGGATGAGCGTGTGGTCATCCGCCAGAAGAATGCGAATCTTTTCCATCCTCGCGTGTGTCCTTTAGTGGAATGTCGACAGTAATGGTCGTGCCCTGCCCGGGGCTGGAGTCGATCGTGAACGTTCCGCCGAAGGACGTTGCCCGCTCGCGCATGCTCACCATACCCATGCCGTGACGGTGCCTGCCGGGCAGATGAAACGGATGAGTTCGAAAACCCTTGCCATCGTCTTCGACCATCAGCCGGATGCTCGCTGTACTCCCCAGCAGCTGCACGCTGACCTCCTGCGCGCCGGCATGCTTCGCAGTATTGGTGAGGGCCTCTTGTGCAATCCGATAGAGACTCACCTCGATCCCCGGATCCAGGCGCGTGCCCACGCCGCTTGTGTAAACCTTCACCTGCAGGTTGCTCCGTTTCGAAAATTGGTCACAAAGCAGCTGCAGAGCAGGCACCAGTCCGAAATCGACCAAAACGCTCGGCATCAGATTGTATGAGACTTCTCGCGCCTCCGCCATAGCGTTGTCGAGCAGCATCTTGATGTCGCCGATCCGCCGATGGTTCTCATCATTCTTCAAATCCGATGCGTCCTCGAGAATCTCCACATTGAATTTGATGGCGGTAAGCATTTGTCCAAGACTATCGTGGATTTCCCGGGCGATCCGTCTGCGTTCTTCCTCCTGTGCTTTTACGCGCTCGCCAGAGAGCAACTCCAGTTCGCGCTCCCGCGCAAGCAAGTTGTCGTACAGCTGAGCGTTTGCGAGAGCGATGGAGGATTTCTCCGCAAGCGAATTCAACAGTCTAACCTCACGCGGTGAGAAACTGTGGTGCTGTCTGTAACCGACAACGAGCTCACCGCGAATCTCGTTGTCGACAATCAACGGAAAGGCCGTCGCCGACACGATGCTTTCCGATGCGAGTGTCGGAAAGTCCTGTGGTGAAAACTCTGGATTCGTCCCGAGATCCTGCAACAACACGGGCTCTCGCTTCTGGATGATCTTCCAGTGGGGCTCGCCGAGCTGAAATGGTTCATCACGAATGGGTGCCATATTCCCCTTCACGGCGCTCCAACGGGCGAGGTTGGTCGGTAGGTCCACCATGACCACGCCTGTCCAATCTGCCCGTGTGAGCATTTTCGCCTGAAAGCAAATAGTATTGAGTACCGTCTGCAAATCCACGCTCGAGATCAGTTGCCGGTCAATGGTGCTCAATGTTTCCTGTTCCCAGAGCCACATAGCGAGCTCACGCTCCATCGCTTTCCGGTCGGTGATGTCCCGAACCGAAGCCTGGACGGCCGGTTTGCCCTTCCACGGGACGAGCTTTGCGCTGACCTCCAGATCGATCACTTTCCCCCCCTTCGTCAAACCTTTGATCTCCTGATTCCGAACGATATCATCGCTGATCGCTCGGCCGGGGGATCCCTCCAGCGAGAAGAACCGACTTGACGGAGCGAGAGTCTGTGAGAAGCTGATCTGTTTCATTTCGAGTTCGGAATCATATCCGAAGATCTTCACGGCAGAAGCGTTCGCAAAAACTAGGTGACCATCCTGGATGATCACGATTCCGTCAAGAGAGCCTTCAATGATATCATGGTATTTCGCCTGCGATTCCTCGAATCGGCGCGCGAGCTCCCTTCGTTCCGTAATGTCGTGATGGATGCCGATGCACTCCACCAATTCGCCCTGAGCATCGAGGACGGGCGATATGACCAACATCGTATGCGAAGCCTCTCCGTTTCCCCACCGGACCTCAACTTCACCGGACCACGCCCGGCCTCGACGGACCGTTTCCGAAACAACAGCCCACGCCTCTTTGTCCCTCCGGTTTTCATCAAGCAGTGTCACTCCTTCAAAGGCAGGCCGTCCCAGCAGATTTCCCGGTGACGAACCAATCCAGCGCTCGAAGGCGGGATTGGCATACTGTATGGTGCCCGATTTGTCGATAACGAAGATCGGATTCAGCGAGTATTCCAGGAGCGTCTGGTACCGCCGCGTCCGTTCTTCGAACCGCCGAACGCTTCGTGTCAGGATGAACGCGAGCGTCACGCCTGCAACCAGCAAGAAAAATGTGATGCTGAAACCTCGATAGGTAATTTGGTTGAAATAAGATTGAGCGATGCCGAGCTGCATCGCATCCTCTTCCAGCTCAATCCGCAGTATCTCATCGAGGTGTACGCGCATCCTCCTGAAGAAGGCATTGGCGCCGGGCAAGAAGGTCTCCGCCTGTATCCCTGAGTTTGTTGCTCTTAAGGGACGTACACGGATTCGGCGGCTCACGCCGTTCAAGACAACATCCTCCATCGGTCCGAACGCTGTCGCAGAGTACGCAACGAGCGAATCCAGACTTCCCCAGAGAGCGTCAAAACGTCGCTGCAGAAGGGGCCTGATACCGCCGGGCGCTTGCACCAAGAGCATTTCGTACGACGCATGCATCGAGTCGAGCGATCTCGCAAGCACTCTGAAGGGGGAGACCAGGACGGCACGCCTCGATGGCTGCGTGTACGCTTCCTGGGCGATGTAGAAGAGATCTACCGAGCGGTTGTAAGCGGAGAGGATAAGGGTATCGCGAACAGTCGCGGCGGTAACGTCCCGATTCGCTCGCTCCGTTACCGTGAGGAATTCGGAAAGAAGGTACCCGAGCCCGATGAAGGTGAGAAGAAGAAGAACAGCAAGAACGGCAATGAGATTACGCTGTAACCGGCTGACTCTCCCTGGCGTGGCAGATTTCGGTTCCGCGTCGGCCTTCTGCGTCATACAGGATCACGACACTGTGGAGGTTTGATGTCGAGAGGCGCCATCAAAGCATCCGTTGGATTCCCCCCGTCTACGACTTCTTCAAAAATAGTCAAAGAAGGGCGGAAATACAACGCCGACGGATGATACCGGCTCGACCCAGCCGATAGCTACTTCGCCACCAACTTCTTGTATGCCTCTACATCAAGCAGCGTTGCGATCTCTGCAGGATCGGCAATGCGTACTTTTACCATCCACCCGCGACCGTACGGGTCTTTGTTGACGAGATCTGGAGTGTTTTGAATGTCGCCGTTGACTTCCACGACCTCGCCCCCGATCGGCGCATAGAGGTCAGAGACTGCCTTCACGGCTTCTATGGTGCCGAAGGATTTCCCTTGCTGCAGTTTTGCTCCAGCCGATGGAAGCTCGACATAGACCACGTCCCCTAGCTCACCCTGCGCATAATCCGTGATGCCTATCCAGCCAGTGCCACCTTCGACGCGAATCCATTCATGGTCTTTCGTGTACTTGAGGTTTTCCGGAAAGTTCATATGCCCTCGATACGTCTGAAGTGTACTTGGGAAGTGAGAGGTTGCTGCAAGATCGTTTGTCAGAATGGGTCTTGTTCCACTGCCGTCGACGATCAGTCGGTGAGATCGAGATTCTCAATAAACTTCGTGTCGTAGTGACCACTCCGGAAGCGCTCATTCTTCATCACCCGTTTGTGAAACGGAATCGTGGTCTGGATTCCTTCGATAATGAACTCGTCAAGCGCATAATACATCTTGTCGATCGCTTCCTCACGCGTATTCCCATTCACGATCAGCTTTGCGACAAGCGAATCGTAGTACGGAGGGATTTCGTAACCCGCGTAGGCGTGCGTGTCGACGCGAACGCCGTACCCACCGGGCAAATGGAAACTCAGAATCTTCCCCGGCGAGGGGCGAAAGTCATGGCTCGGGTCTTCTGCGTTGATCCGGCACTCGATGGCATGCCCATGCGGCTTCGGTTTGATCTTCTTCAGCCGCTCACCCGCCGCCACCTCGATCTGGGCTTTCACCAGGTCAATCCCCATCACTTCCTCCGTTACAGGGTGTTCAACCTGAATGCGGGTATTCATCTCCATGAAGTAGAAGTGCTTTTCCTTGTCAAGCAAGAACTCGATCGTTCCGGCACCGAGATAGTGAACACCCTTCGCTCCTTTGACTGCAGCCGCGCCCATTGCCTCCCGGAACTCAGCCGTCATGGCCGGGGAGGGAGATTCCTCCACGAGCTTCTGGTGCCGCCGCTGGATCGAGCAGTCACGCTCTCCGAAGTGCGAGACATTGCCATAGCGATCTCCAAGGATTTGAATCTCGATGTGTCGCGGCTCTTCCAGGTACTTTTCAATGTACAGAGACGGGTTTCCAAAAGCTGTCTCCGCTTCATGGCTCGCTGTGCGAAACGCATTCTCAAGGTCGGCAGAATCACGAACGATCCGCATGCCTCTTCCGCCACCACCTGCCGTCGCTTTGATGATGACAGGATAGCCGAAATCGCTGGCGATACGCTTGGCCACATGGAAATCGGATATGACGCCGTCGCTCCCCGGAACGACGGGCACACCAGCCTTGCGCATCGTCTCTTTTGCCAGAGCCTTGTCACCCATCGCCGAGATCGACTCGGCTTTCGGTCCAATGAATGTCAAACCGGAGGTCGTACAGATCTCAGCAAAGCCCGCGTTCTCGGCAAGGAATCCATATCCCGGGTGAATGGCATCCGCGTTGGTGACCTCGGCAGCGGCGATCAATCGGGGAATGCTCAGGTAGCTCTCCTTGCTGGGCGGCGGACCGATGCAAACAGCTTCATCGGCAAACCTCACGTGCAGGGAATACCGGTCGGCCTCGGAGTACACCGCGACGGTCTTGATGCCAAGCTCGCGGCATGCACGGATGATGCGGAGGGCAATTTCACCACGATTTGCAATAAGGACTTTTTTGAACAAATCGATCCCTTTTCAAACAGCTCCGTGAATTCGGAGGGGCGACGAGGCTCCCTTTTTCCTGCTCTCCGGTGTCAGGATCTCTCAATCAGGAAGAGAACCTGATTGTATTCCACCGGCTTGCCGTTCTCCACAAGAACCTGCGCAACGCGACCATTGACATCGGCTTCGATCTCGTTCATCAACTTCATCGCCTCGACGATGCAGAGCACTGTACCAACGCTCACTCGCTGACCCACCTCCACGTACGGTTCAGCATCTGGAGCCGGGGCCCGAAAGAAGGTCCCGACAATAGGGGAACGTACTTCGTGGAATCTTGCCTCTGGTTTGACCGGCGGTTGGAGTACTTCTGGTGTCGGAGCCTGAACCGAAAGAGAAGGTCCCGCGACGGGGGAGGGCTGAGCCGGCATTGCAGCCGGTGGGGACGGATACGCCGCCTGAACGATCATCGGAGCTACCGAATTGCGGCGCTTCGCAACGCGGATCTTCTTTCCTTCCTCTTCGATCTCAATCTCCTCGACATCACTCTTCTCGACGAGCTTGATAACCTTCTTGATGTATGAAAGATCCATGGGTTTCCCGGGTTTGTTGTGGGATGCGCTAGTTCTTTACCCGTTCCAGATATTCACCCGTGCGGGTATCGACACGAATGATGTCCCCCTCATTGATGAAAAGAGGTACGTTGACGGTCGCGCCCGTTTCAACTTTTGCCGGCTTTGTGGCTCCCGTGGCAGTGTCACCGCGGACACCGGGCACTGTCTCAACTACCTTGAGCTCCACATTAAAGGGGATTTCACAACCGACGATCTCCATCCCAACCATTTGAAGCTGGATGCTCTCCCCTTCCTTCAAAAACCGAGCACCCTCTCCAAGGACGAGATCGGTGACCGGTATCTGCTCGTAGGTCTCCTTCTCCATGAACTGATAGGTCGACCCGTCATGATATAGGTATGTATACTCCTTTTGTTCGAGCCGCACCTCCTCGACTTCCTCACCAGCTCTGAATCTGCTTTCCGACGTTCGCCCCGTTTTCAGGTTTCTAAGCTTGGCCTGAACAAAGGCCCGAAGGTTCCCGGGGGTCCGGTGAATATACTCGTCGATCCGATGCAACTCACCGTTGAATCTGATAACCATCCCAACACGAAAGTCTGCCGTTGTTGCCATAAAACTCTGCAAAATCCTCTCGTTTTTTTACAAAACTGCCCGATTTTTGCATCAAAATGGGGTGAAATTATAAGGAAAAGTGCCCCCAATGTCAAGCTAAATAATCCCGATTACCACCGTCTGCAGATGGCAAGGACACGCAGTCAGAGAGGGTCACTTCCGCCTTCGGGAAGTGATCTCGGGATTGCACCTGCATTTGCTGGAAAAGGGGGATGACGCCTCGAAGGTCGTATTCTTTCGTAAGCGTTTCGTATATTGGCCCGAAATCCATTGTGAACGGCGCCAGAAGCCTCTCCGGCAACACCCACCGCGCGAGTTTCTGCATCCTGAACGAATTCTGCCACGATGGGCGGCTTCGACGCTGAATTGGCATCTCTCACCGGGATTTCAATCAACGAAGTAGCGGTCTTCGGCCGCAAATCGAAAGCGAGCACTCTATACCGAGGTAGGCCAATGGGTTTCTCGACGAAAGCAGTTCACGCAGGTATCGAGCCCGATCCATCGACCGGTTCGATTATGACCCCCGTCTTCCTGACGTCGACCTACGTGCAGCAAGAACTGGGCAAGCACGAGGGATACGCGTATTCCCGTATCTCCAATCCGACGCGGACCGTGCTTGAAAGGAACATCGCGGCCCTTGAAAACGGGAAACACGGTCTGGCCTTTGCATCGGGCATGGCTGCTGAGGCGGCCATCTTTCAGCTCCTGAAGGCGGGTGATCACGTCATCGTGTCACGAAATGTGTACGGGGGAACGTACCGGCTCGCCAAGCTCGTACTTGGTGCCTACAATCTCCATTTCGAGTTCGTCGATACCACCGACGTGGTCAACATCACGGCAGCGATCAAACCACAAACGCGCATAGTCTTCGTTGAGACGCCGACGAATCCAACCATGGAAATCACCGACCTTGCTGCCGTGGCGAAACTGTGCAAATCCCGAAAGCTGATCTCGGTCGTGGACAACACATTCGCTACCCCCTATCTCCAGAATCCGCTCGACTTCGGGATCGACATCGTCATCCACAGCGCGACCAAGTATCTGAATGGCCACAGCGACATGCTCGGCGGGTTGATCGTCCTCAATGACAAACGGCTGACCGAACGGCTGCGCTTCATTCAGAAGTCTGTCGGCGCGATCCTGAGCCCCTTCGAAGCGTGGATGTGTCTCCGGGGCATCAAGACGCTCGCGCTCCGCATGGCGCGCCATGACATCAATGCAATGGAAGTGACCGCATTCCTCAGCACCCAACGGAAGGTCAAGAAAGTGCACTACCCCGGTCTCGTTTCCCATCCGCACCACCGCCTGGCAACGAAGCAGATGCGCGGCTTCGGCGGAATGATCGCGTTCGATCTCGGGAGCCTCCAAAATGCGAAGAGATTTCTGAAATCTGTTCGCCTCTGTGCGCTTGCTGAGAGCCTCGGCGGCGTTGAGACGCTGATCTCCCATCCCGCCACCATGACTCACGCCTCCGTTCCGCCTGAAGAGCGCCAACGGATTGGAGTCACCGACGGACTGGTACGGCTCTCGGTCGGCATCGAAGATGTGGAAGACATCATCGCCGATCTGAAACAGGCGTTAGCGAAGGTCTAAGCAGCAAGGTCCGTTCTGAAAAAGGAGACCCGAACGTGAAGCGGGGAATCTTGGCTCTACTCGTCATCATGTTAGCTTCGGCAGCGTCTCGTGCCCAGCTCCTTCCCGTCGACAGGAACTGGGTTGAACAAACCTTGCACGGCATGACTCTGGATGAAAAGATCGGTCAGCTTTTCATGCCGGTCCATACAACCGTTGAGCAGACCGAGGGGTGGGTGCAGCACTATCACATTGGGGGAATCTGGTTTGCCCGCACGGAGGCGAGGAAGATCGCAGAAGAACTGAACGTCCTCCAAACCCGCTCGAAGTACCCGCTACTTGTCAGCGTCGACTTCGAAAAAGGCGCGGGAACGTATGTCGATGGCGGAACCGACCTGCCGATCAATATGGCGCTGGGCGCCACGCGGGATCCCAGACTCGTCTACGAAGCTGCAGCACTCACAGCGGTCGAGGCGCGGGCTCTCGGTGTCCACATCAACTTCGCGCCTGTGATGGATGTGAACAACAATCCTCAAAATCCCGTCATCAATACGCGTTCCTACGGTGAGGATCCGAAGCTGGTGGCAGCGTTGGCGGCTGCGGCAATCCAGGGATATCAAGACAACGGCCTCCTCGCCACGGGGAAGCATTTCCCCGGACACGGAAACACCGGCGTGGACTCCCACACGATGCTGGGCGTTGTGACGGCAGACCAGAAGGAGTTCGAGTCGACCGAGTTGTTCCCTTACACGAAGGTGTTCCAGACCTCCAGGCCTGCCGGCATCATGAGCGCTCATCTCTGGATCAGGGCACTCGATGCAGACACTGTGCCTGCGACTCTCTCATCGAATGCCATGACCAATCTGCTGCGAAAGCGGCTCTCCTTCGACGGAATCATTTTCACAGATGCCATGGTGATGGGCGGGATCACGACGCGCTACCCCTTCGATGTCGGCACCGTGAAGGCTTTGCAGGCAGGCTGTGACGTCATCCTCTTTCCTGGCGATCTCGAAAAAGGGATACAGGCCGTCAAGCACGCTGTTGAACGAGGAGAGCTCTCCGAAAAGCGAATCGAAGAATCCGTGAGAAGGATCCTGCGGGCGAAGACTCAGGTTGGCCTCCACAAGAAGCGGGAGGTAGATATCATGAGGATCGGCGAGCGAGTCGGGACAGAGCAGAACTACCGGGCGGCAAAGGCGGTCGCCGCCCAATGCCTGACGCTGACGAAGAACGAGGGTAGCCTTGTTCCGGTGCCCTCAACGAAGAAGGTGCTTGTCCTGACGATGAGCAATAAAGAGGGGAACTCGATGGTCTCACGAGGACTCGTGTCGTTCCCTGATGAAGTTCGGAAGCTGTCCCCGGCCGCTGCGGACTTTCGGCTGAGTGATGCCATGACGACGAGCGAAGTCGATCAAGCGCTCGCGCTTGCCAAGAACGCCGACCTCGTCGTTGTTGCTGCATACATCAAGATTGTCTTGAACAGCGGTACCGTTGAGCTTTCTACTGCACATACTGCTTTTGTGAACCGGCTGGTCGAAGCGAATCCGAACATCGTGTTGATCTCCTTCGGCAATCCCTACATCGGCTCGTCCGTGCCGGACGTGCCGGCGTACATCTGTGCCTACGACAACGCGAAGGCCTTACAAGAGACGGCGGCCGAAGCGCTGTTCGGCAAGATACCATTCCACGGTAGACTGCCGGTAACGGTTACAGAGAAGATGCGCTACGGTTGGGGGATAACAACGGAGTAGGTCGGAAGAATTACGAGGTCTGAACCCGAATATCGAAGCCCTAGACAGGCTCAAAGCTGAAATTACAGCATCAATACAGCAGGTACTTCTGCCGGATTTTCTTGAACCTCCCCACCTCACCCTCCCACATTGATACGATCCTCTCGGGGGTAACGCCCGCATCAATCGACATGCGCAGCGTCGGCGTACCCGAGAGACGATCGATGCTCCGCTCTCTCCATCTCAGACTGTCCGCAAAAAGCTTCTTTGCAGTTGTGAGTATGTACACGCCAACCTTCACCGGCTCATAAGTATCCCGGTCGGTCACCCTCACAAAGATGCCGCCGCATGGCTTTCCCTCGTGCTTCGGGCGGGACGTGACGTTCGGGATACTTTGCGGCGTGAATTCCACCGGCTCGAACCTCACGCCACTCAGTCCCTGGGCGTTCAACGCATCCGCCCATTTCTTGCCGTCGACAAACGGCGCACCGAGGTACTCGAACGGGCGGTCCGTCCCCCGGCCCTCGGAGAGGTTGGTCCCTTCAATCAAACACGTTCCAGGATAAACCACCGCCGTTTTCAGTGTGGGCATATTCGGAGACGGTTTCACCCACCGTACCCCGGTTTGATCGTACCACATCGTGCGTCGCCACCCATCCATCTCGATCACGGTCAGCGACGCTCTGACGCCGTCCTTGAGCCACCCTTCGTCGTTGAACATCGTTGCCAACTCACCGACCGTCATTCCATATGCGATCGGCACCGGGTGCAGACCAACGAACGATCTCAGCGAGTCCTCACGAACGAATCCTTCGACCCATAGGCCTCTGATCGGATTCGGGCGATCCAGCACGATGTAAGGGATCTTCCCTTCCGCGGCGGCCTCCATTGTGTACGACAGCGTGCTGGTATATGTGTAGAATCGCACCCCGACATCCTGGATATCGTAGATCAATACGTCGATACCCGTGAGCATCTCCTCTGTCGGCTTGTTCACCGAACCATAGAGTGAGTACACGGTAACGCCGGTTTTCGCGTCGGCGCCGTGCGTAATGCTCCTCCCATCCGGCGCATCGCCCCGAATGCCGTGCTCCGGCCCAAAGAGAGCACCGAGCTTGACGCGCTTGTCCTCGAAAAGCGCGTCAGCAAGATGCTTTCCATTCGAGAGAAGACCGGAATGATTTGTGACCAGTCCGACGCTCTTCCCTTCGATCAGATGAAAATACTTCTCGAAAAGAAGATCGGCTCCAGTCTTGACCTGCGCATTGAGTGCGCCGCAGATGAGCGGAAGAAGAACAATAGTTGCCGCCTTCTGTTTCACGCGTTTGCCTTTATCAGATCTTGGATGAGAAAAACGCCGTACGCAGCGTGCGGTTGATGAGCTAGAGGAGCGTCGGCTTCGCAATCGCCCACGCGGCGATCGACATTCCATCCCATATCTTTCCTGACCTGATCCCGTCGTCGATTTCTGATGGCGTGAGGTGGGATCGCTCGAATTCCTCCGTGACGTCGGGCTGAGGGGTGACTTTTTGCAGCTCGCGAGCCACGTATACGCGGCACATCTCGTTCGTAACGCCGTTGAAGGGGTTAAACACGCCGACCTGTCGCAGATCCCGGGATCGATACCCTGCCTCTTCTGCCAGCTCACGGACGGCTGTCGAGAGATAGTCACCGCCGGCCTTTACCCCTCCGCACGGGAACTCCAGACTTTGCTCATCGCAGAGGTATCGATACTGTGTCACCATGACGATCTTGCCGTTGTCGAGCACCGGAATGACGAGGCTCGAGCCGTTGGTGTGGACGTAGAAGTAGTCGCCAACCTCGCCGTTCGGCAGCTCGAACGTATCGTGGCGATAGATCCACCAGGGATTCTTGAACAGCTCCTTCTCACTGAGTTTCTTCCATTTGGAAAGGGCCATGGGCAGATTGCCGGTTTCGGATCGCCGAGTGATGAATAAGGGGTGGATAGCTTAGGAAACGAGCTCGCTCTCGGAAAAGAAGAAGGTGACTTCAATCCTCCCGTTTTCCGGAGAATCGGAGCCATGGACGATGTTTCTCTCTTTATTCTCCGCAAAGAGTTTCCGGATGGTGCCCTCCGCGGCCTCCTTCGGATCGGTCGCGCCGATCAGGGCGCGGAAATCCGCAACGGCATTCTCCTTTTCCAGGGCGACGGGAATGCATGGCCCGCTGGTCATGTACTCGACGAGCGCTCCGTAGAAGGGGCGAGCTTTATGCACGGCGTAGAATGCGGCAGCAGTCTCCTTCGTCAACCGAACCTGCTTCATGCTCAGAACCTTGAAGCCTGCCTTCTGCAATCGAGAGAGGACCTCCCCCTGGAGGTTCTTTTCTATGCAATCAGGTTTGAGAATCGCGAGAGTTCGTTCCAGGGCCATTGTTTCGTTAGTTTGTGCCTGTGTATATCAGGTTTAGAGTTTTGAGTTCTACCTCCTGATCTCTCGCCACCCGGTCACGTCTTCAATTGATTCCACCACCGTTCCAGGACGTCGCTGGCATTGGTCTCGGCCCCCTTCTTCTTCCATTTGTCGAAGAAGAAGATGTCCGCGCTGGCTGGGGGTGGATTGGGAAGGTCAATTTGCACGCGCATGGGCATCGGTGCTGAATCCCCGACGATGATGGCCTCCCCTTGTCGGAGCGTCGGGATCACCGTGTCAAGGCCGGTGAAGGTCTCCGGCACCAGTCGCCGCATATACGATTGATCCATAGGGTTCAGGAGCCGCAGAATCAGGAAGTTGTTGCACTGGGAGAGGATCGTCTCTGAAATCTCCGACGGCCGCTGGCTGACGATCATGCAGCTGACGCCGTACTTACGGCCCTCCTTCGCGATCCGCTCGACGGTCAAGCGTGCCGATGTGGATCCTTTCGAACTGACGGAGAGATAATTATGCGCTTCTTCGAACACGAGCAGTATGGGGAGGTCGCGCCGATGCGGGTTCCAGAAGTTGAAGTCAAACGCAATTCTCGCAATCAACCCGACGATGGTATTGACGATGTCGAAGGGAATACCGCTCATATCCATGATGGTGATTTTCGACTTCCCGTCGAGTCCGAAGACCATTGTCAGCAGTCCTTTGGCGGACTCGGAGTCGATACAGACCCGCGGCTTGAACATGAAGGCATATCGCGGGTCATTGATCATGCTGGTCAGTCTCACCAGGAACCGCGTGAACTTTCCAAAGTGCGGTCCCTCTTTCCCCCCGCCCGGAAGACCGGTTATCTTCTCCGTGTCGAAGAACTGCATCCTCGCCCGGACTTCGTTCAAGTCGAAATATACCGGCGAATCAACGGTGATAATGTTGGCGAGCCGCGGATTGGCGGCTTTCTTCGATGCAAACACGAGATCTTGAAGAGTGGAGATGATCGTGGTCGCATTCTCATCCCGCGGATCGACGAACATCTCGACCATCTCGTCGAAGTTCATAAGCCAGTACGGAAGTTCCAGCGCGGCGATATCAAAATGTTGGCACCCTTCGGGAAAGGCATTCCTGTATTCATTGTGGACATCGAGGATGACAACGTTTGTATCCGGAAGTTCAACGACCTTCTGGAGCAGCGACGCGACCGTGCAGGACTTCCCCGCGCCGCTCGAGCCGAGAACTGCAACGTGCTTGCCAAAGAACCGATTCGGGTCGAGATGGGCGCGCTCGGTCTCGAACAGCGAGAGCTGCCCTATGGAGAAGTTGAATTTCTGAAACGTTGCAAACGCCGCCTTTAGGTCTTTGTCTTCCAGAAGGTACACCGGTACGTCGGCTGTCGGAAGGACCGAGACGCCGCTTTCGAATCTCCCCTTCTTGAGCGTCCCGATAGGGATGATGGTCATCAGAAATCGCTGTACAATCGTCCCTTGCTCGTGGAAATCACCTTTCTTGAGCTCTGAAACCATCCCGAGAACCAGCATTTGACCTACGGGAATGAGCACATAGGTGCCGATCTGGCCGATGAAATAGACCTTCTTCCCGATCTTCTTTGACAGAGATGTGATGTTTTCATCGAGCATGACCGTAAGAGACGCGTTGGTCACTTCACGGACGACACCGATACGTTTTTCTTCCCACATGGGGGTCTCCCCTTGATGTGTATACGTGGCAATACCGTGCCGGTTTTCTATTGCCGTTTTCGTGACGGCCTGCGCGCCTTCACCCCTCTTCCTCCCCGGGCACGAACAGACCGTTTCGAGCCTCGAGCGGCTCTCGAACCACTTCTCGATACTTTGGCTTTCTTCGTTGTTCGCGAGCTGCGTTTGATTGACTTCAGGACTCGCTGCATTGTCTCGCCGATCAATGCCGGGCTTTCGACAACGTGAATCCCCGCCTGGCGGAACGCTTCGATCTTTTCGGCTGCAGTTCCTTTGCCCCCGGAGATGATCGCGCCTGCGTGGCCCATCCGCCTTCCCGGAGGAGCCGTCTGTCCCGCTACGAATCCCGCGACAGGCTTCTTCACGTGTCTCTTGATGTATTCCGCCGCCTCCTCCTCGTCCGTTCCACCAATCTCGCCGATTAGAATGATCCCATCGGTTTCCGGATCTTCATTGAACAGCTTCACGGCGTCGACGAAGCGTGTACCGATCACAGGATCTCCCCCGATGCCGATGCACGTCGACTGACCGATTCCCCGCTCGGTGAGCTGCCAGACGGCCTCGTAGGTTAATGTTCCGCTGCGGGACACCACACCGACCCGGCCGGGTTTGTGGATGAAACCGGGCATGATCCCCACCTTGCACTGGCCCGGAGTGATGACACCGGGACAGTTCGGTCCGACCATCCGCACTCCTCTGAGCCTGAGATACTCGTACACCCTGACGAGGTCAGACGCCGGGATTCCCTCCGTGATGGTCACGACAAGCTTGACACCGGAATCGGCTGCTTCCATGATTGCGTCTGCTGCGAACGCAGCCGGAACGAAGATCACCGACGCGTTTGCCTTTTCATGTTGGACAGCATCGGCGACGGTGTTGTACACCGGAACCGGCCTGGCGAA
>VGWB01000059.1 GCA_016873755.1 Ignavibacteria bacterium
TATTTTGCAGCCCACCTGCAAGGGATCCTCCTGCGGCGGCATTCTGGGTAAGAAGGTTTCCATCGCCCCGACCAGGGTGGAAGTGCTTGAAAGACAATGCCGAACGAGGGTGTACCTTGAAAAAACGCTTGACAACTACCGTTAATGTTCCTATATTTGGACGACAATTTGAGTCACTTTTCCGCACCGCGAAGTGGTAGATTAAGTGCGAGAATTTGCGGGTGAGAGTTCGACGGGACTCTCCATCTATCATTTTGTAACCTTAACGTTCCCCACAAAACGCTTCACAAGTCCTACAAGTCTATTGACATCGATCATCCACGCGAATATCACCACTAACATAAGGAGCTACGCTATGGAGGGAATCAACTCGAGTTGACACTGCCGGCGAGACTCCCGGGGAGTGCTTTTGCCTCGCGAGTCTGCGTGGAAGGAGGGAAGGGTTGTAGTAGTTTAATCAAACCATCTCTTTTCGGAGGATTAAATGAATACAAGAACGTTTGTAAGACTTGCCTGGCTGGTGCTCGTATTTACCTTGGCACTCAGCGGCTTGGTATTCGCGCAGACGACCTACTTCGTGAATAACCAAGTTGGGCAAGACGGTTATAACGGGTTGCAGGCGACACCGGCAGGAGACGGCGTGAATGGTCCAAAGCTGACTATCGCGAACGCGATTGCGGCAGCGGTTAACGGCGACGTGATTTCTGTCGCATACACTGGTGTGGCCTACGGCAATTTGGCCACAGGCGCCAAGACGCTGACCTTCACTTCAACTGGTGGTTCGCCAGCGGTTGCCAACATAACAATTGGGGCGAACACGACATTTACAGCCCCGTTCACGCTCGCAGGTACTGGCACGTTGACGCTCACCGCAGGTGCTGTGACGAACGCGAACAACATTACCATTAACAGCGGAGCCAGCATAGTACGCGATGGAACGACGGCAACAGCTGGAGTTCTCGATGTAGCGCCAGCGTTCGCGGGCACGGTGAACGTGACGTACTCTGGTGCCAGCAAGACTATCGGACCAGAGCTTCCCACATCGACCTCAGCACTCAACAATCTGACGGGATCAGGCGCATTTACGTTCACTGTCAATAGAGATATCACCGTGAACGGTACGCTGACAGTTGACAATGCCGCCGGAGTGCTGGCGCTAGGTTCCAATACTCTGACGCTGGCGAACGCTGGTGGTGCCGTCACTCATACTAATGTTGGAAATATCACTTCCACTGCAGTTGGGAGCGGCGGTCTGAATATCGTTATGTCAGGGGGTAACGTCACATTCAATCCTGGTGCGGGTAGACTCCCGAACCTTACCGTTTCCTATACGGGAACCACGATCAGGACATTGACCATCAACGGACCTTTAGGTATCGATGGCAATGTGACAGTGAATTCGGGCACAGTTGCCCTTACTACACCGACCGGCGCAACAGGTATCACCGGCAGTCTGACAAATAATGGTGCTCAGACAGTTACGGTATCTTCCGCGATGACAATTGGTGGGAACGTTTCCAATAGTTCAACTGGTGTC
The DNA here is from genome assembly GCA_016873755.1 of Ignavibacteria bacterium. Classification (GTDB taxonomy): domain Bacteria; phylum Bacteroidota; class Ignavibacteria; order UBA10030; family UBA10030; genus VGWB01. Next base: position 1,538 of record VGWB01000059.1, read on the forward strand.
ATCACGTTTCTTAACGTGAACATTACCGTGACTGGTAATGTCTCCAATTCCGGAGCTCTGAGTAACAGCTCGAACACAGCGCAGATCTCCGCTGCTGCAAACATAAATTTTGGAGATGGCGTTGTCTCAATAGGAGGTTCCGTCACTAACTCTGTGAGCTTTGCGGGGACCACGAGTCTGACTGGGGGTGGAAACACCACTGGTGGGTTTGCCACCTCGGGAAATATCACATTTGGTAGTACCACGAACGCAGTAACGATCACTGGACTGCTGACGAACTCAGCTGCCAGCACATTCACATTGACTGGTGCGGCGCCGGATGCAGGACTACTCACTGGCAATGGGAGGATCACCTTCGCCAACACAAGCGGCAATGTGACTTTTACGGGCGGGGTGAGGAATAGCTCAAATGGCTTCACGTTCGCGGGCACGGCTGGGAACGGAACGATCTTGTTCTCTGCGCGTGCGGCGGGCACAGTGACAGTCGGCACGGTTGCTGCGAACCAAAACGTGGAGAATAACTCGGCTAATACTGGCGGTACGAACGGAAACATTGACTTCACGGCCGGAGCGACCGGGGCTATTACCGTAAACGGAAACGTTTCGCTGGATGCCAGCGCTGGAACAGGCGACATAATTTTTGGCGCTGGTGCGGCAACTGTAACCGGTTCTGTATCGAATGCACGGACTGTCTCGGGTGCCGTAATACAGTTCAATAGCACGGGGACGAATGTGAGTGTAGGTTCTCTCAGTCAGACGGGAGCCGGATCGATCACCTTTGCGAGCACGACCGGCACCTTGACGGTCACCACTGGTGGCAATGTCACGATTGGCGCAGGAACGATTTCGACGACGGCTACTTCAGGCACCATAACCATCAATGGAGCCTACACTCAGACGGGCGGAACGTTTAGCGCGGCTGCTGTGACCACTGCCACCCTGAGCATAACTGGAAATGCCTCAATCAGTGGTGGAACGCTTAATCATGGCGGAACGAGCGGTGCTGGCGGTAACATAACTGTGAGCGGAGATTTTAGCCTCACGGCAGGTACCCTCACCCTTGGAGGTGGCGCGAAGAACTTTACCGTCACTGGTGCCACGAGTACCATTTCTCCAGGAGTGACGATAACAGGTGCTGCAACGACGTTGGTATTCAACCGAGCCGTGAGCGCTCAAACTCTCACGTCTGGCGTCGGTGTGACATGGCCGGGGCATTTGAACATTAACAATACATTCCCGACCGCTCCCACGTGGAGTCTCTTGGGCGGGAACCTCATCGTCGGCGGCAACGTGACATTCACGTCTGGTGGCGCCGCAAATGGCGTGGCCCTGGGGTCGAACACTATCTTTCTCCAGGGCAACTTCGTAAACAACAGTGGCTACACTGCCTCGTCCACAGGATTTGTAACGATGCAAGGAGCTGGTGCTCAAACAGTTGACGGCACCGGTAGCTTTTCCAACATCGCTTGTGACAACGCAGCTGGAGTTACGTTCACAGACGGTACAGGAGGTGCCGTTACTTATACAATAACGGGGATTTTCCACCTCACGAACGGAACAGTTGCCGTCGGTGCGGGGCTTGACGTCATTGCATTCAACAACGCAACCAGTCCCCCAACTATTGTGCGCAACGCTGGCTCTTTCGCTGCGGCGCCAACGTTTACAAGCAACGTGAGCGTTACGTACATCGGTGGGTCCAAGACCTTCTCTAATGAGGTCCCTGGATCAGGGTCCAACAAGCTCACGAGCATGACAATAGCAACAACCGGTTCGTCCACTGTTACGGCGAATGCCGACTTTGAGTTCTCGGGGACGCTCACGATCAATTCTGGTCAAACATTTGCAATTGGCAGCCAGGTGGTCACGGCAAACGGTGCGTCCATCGTGAGCAATGGGAGCTGGACTTCCACGACAGGCTATGTCAATCTGAATCGCGCAACGGGCACAACGATAACAGCGGCAGGAGCTCTGCCAGAAATCCGGGTCGCCGCTGGCTCGAGTGGCAACAGTGTCTCCGGGTCCACCGGGATCAGCGTCGGAACGAATCCAGACTTGACGCTTGCCAACGGCACTGCTGCCATCACGCTCTCATTTACGGGTGCAGGACCACATGTTCGGCACATCACGACCGCCAACGCGAATAATACAATCACGCTGGCGTCGAACGTCATTGCATCGGGCAACTTGACGCATGCGGCCGGCACAATATCCCTTGGTGATTATTCGCTCTCGATTCAGGGAACTGCACCAGCGATAACTGGGGGAGCAACGATCACAAGCAGCGCGACCGGAAAACTTGTTTTCAACGCGTCGGCTAATCAGGCATTAACCGTAAATACTTCTGCCGCGACAATTGCTGCAAATGTCGAGATGAACCTTAATGCGGCAGGCACGCTCTTGACGGTGCAGACCAACCCGCTGATCTTGAGCGGCTCGGTGACGCTGACGAGGGGAACATTGACTCACACGGCGGCAGTGACGATCTCCGGGACTTCACTGAGCCTGACATCGAACGCGTCGGCCGCAGGTACGGGTGCTTTAACGTTTGCGCCGGCAACTGGAACGACACTTACTGTTACCCTTGCTGGGGCGACCACGCTGAGCAATCTCACGATCAATGGAAATGTAACGTTAGCGGGCGCTGCAGGTACATTGACCGTTAGCGGCACTTTGACTCACACATCCGGTCTGCTTGACTTCGGCGCAAGGGATATCAGCGTAGCGACATTCACTAGGTCCGCCGGCACTTACGCGGCAACTACAGGCTATCTTGATGTGACTACCGCGTTGACACAAGGTTCGGGCTTTAGTATTCCGAATCTCCGGATCTCGGGTAGTCTCACGGTCGTAACAGGGGCAGCATTCACGGTGACGGATAATCTCCACCTCAACAACGCTACACTTACCCATACGGTCGGCGGCGTTGCGAGATTGTCTCTTGGAGTGGCTAGTGGTTCGGTTCCCACCATTACCGCCACAACTGCAGGCATGCTTGATGTAGCGCCGACGTTTGCGCAAGGCCAGGCAAACTATACGTTTACGGGCACCGGTGCTCCATTGACCGTTAGCTCGACGTACTGGCCGACCACTCCGACTACGCTTGCTAACAATGTCACGGTAAACATGGCCACGGCCGGGGATGAAGTGAGGTTCGGAGCAAGCAGGACTATCAACGGCAACTTGACGCTGACACGCGGTGTCTTCGGTACGGCGGATAATATCACTGTAACGCTGGCCAGCGGAAGTACCGTGTCACGAACCAACAATGCTACTGTAAACCTCGATCCAGATGGAAACACCACGAATGGAGCCCTCAGTGCCGCGAGCATCAATCTTACATACACCAGCGGTGCAGTGGGTAACAGCGGTCCAGAGTATAGTGCACCCACGGTGGTAAACAATCTAACGGTTTCTTCGGGTGCCTCTGTGAGTCTGAATTCGACTCGGACTGTCAGTGGGACGGCGACGATCAATGGCAATATGACTGTCAATGCGGCCGTCACGACAACTATCGTGGGCAATGTTTCTGTCGCGACAGGCGTCACTGTCACGGTCACTGGAACCCTGGTGCTCCAAGGTGACCTCACAATTTCGGGCACAGGTGCGATCGCGGGGGCTGGATCCCTGAGCTTCACCGGATCGAATGATCAAGCCATTACGTTGGCGGCGGCCACGACGATACCCAACGTGACAATCAACAAAACCAGTGCTGCAAACACGGTAACCATTACTGGTGCAGACCTAACAGTTGGGACGCTGCTCACGCTTACGAATGGCCTCGTCAACACCGGAACCAACAATCTGATTCTTGGCGCTAACCCCGGCTTTACCAGGGCTGGAGTAACAGGGTCTAACCAAAGCCATGTAATCGGGAACCTTCAGCGGGCGATTCCGGCAGGAGCAGCGGGAATCGGAAGGTATGAATATCCGGTTGGCTCATCGACGAGATATCGTCCGTATACTATTACCTTCCCGAGCAATGTGATCACGGGGACGAGTATTACGGTGAAGCACATTGACTCAAGTCCGCTAGGAAGCGTAGGATTGCCTGTACTTGATCCGAGTACGAATAAGAGGATCGGCGGCTATCCCGACTTCTACTGGCTTGTGAGGTCCACCATCAGTCTCGGCGCATCTCAGTCGTTTGATGTCGAACTCGTCGGAACGAACCTGGGTCGCCCATTCACGACGGTCGACGACTTGAGAATCATTCGCAGGTTTGATGGTGCGGCTGAAATCAACCCGTGGTCGATCCAAGGCTCGGGGGTGAACTACAGCAATATCCTTGAAGTGTCGGCAGGCGATTCCGTTGTCACTGTGCGAAACACCAATTCCACCGGTGGTGTCGTGACGCAAGGCGCACGGTTCTCAATTGGTATCCCGACACGTCCTCCGGCGTTCACGGCTGCGCCGACGACTGCATCAGTCAATGAAGGCTCTGCGCTGAGCTTGCAGTATACCGCTACTCCTCAGGACGTTGGCGAGACAATCACATATTCGCTTGTGAGTCCGCCGACTGGTGCGTCAATCAACAGCAGCACGGGTGCATTTACGTGGACACCGACGTATGCGCAGGCTGGCAACTACACAATCACAGTATCTGCAACCGACGGTGAGTTCACAACCACAACCACGACAGCCGTCACAGTTGTCAATGTGAACCGTAAACCAGCGTTTGCGGCAGTTTCTGCTCAAACCATCACTGACAAAGATACGCTGAAGCTGACGCTGTCAGCGACTGATCCTGATGGTGATGCTCTCACGTATAGCTTTGTGAGCATCAACCCAGCAGCTTCCGCTAATCCCACAGTCACCGCCGCCGGTGCGCTCACTTGGAAGCCATCGTTTGCTGATGCGAGCCTCACTTACGCGATTAGCGTTGCAGTAACAGATGGTGTCAGCACTGGCGCCGGCGACGTGCCGGGCACGGACACGCTCTCGATCAGCGTAAGCGTCAACCGGAGCCGCGTCCGCGGCGATGTGTCCGGTGACGGCTCGATTTCTGCGTTCGACGCAGCGCTTGTGCTGCAACACGTTACGGGAATCGCGAGGTTGACCGATGCAGCAGCGTTGTTTGCCGCAGATGCCTCTGCAAACGGCACGATCTCTGCCTTCGACGCAGCGTTGATCCTGCAGCATGTGGCAGGGTTGTACGTCATTCCGTCGACATCTCTGAAAAAGGCTGACGGCGCTGCCATGAACGCGATGCCAATCGGTTCGCTGAATTGGAGCGAGCCTTCCGCGACGAAGAATCCAGAGGTCGTTTCGATGGCTCTCAAACTCTCGAAAGACGCCAGCGGCATCTACTCCGTCGAGCTGCGAAGCCCGATGGACGTGTCGAAGGTGTCTCTTGAGGGAATCTCGATGAAGCTCCCCGAGGGATGGCAGGCTCTTCACAATGTCGTTGACGGCGAGCTGCGCATTGCCATGGCGGGCACCAAGCCCCTTTCCGGTGGCGATCTCGCCACGGTGACGCTGCGCCTCAAGGACGTACGGGAGCGCCTGAACTTCTCGACCTCGATTTTGCTTAATGAGGCACGGAAGACAGTCGAAGCTGTGGAGGTTGCTGCGGTTCCGACCGTCTTTGCTCTTGAGCAGAACTACCCGAACCCCTTCAATCCGAGCACGACGATCAGGTACCAGCTACCGCAGTCAGCTTCTGTGAAGCTGGATATCTACAACGCGTTGGGTCAGAAGGTTCGTACGCTGGTGAGTGAAGAACAGAAGGCAGGCTTCTACAAAGTCCAGTGGGACGGGAGAGACGAAGGTGGCCGGACTGTGTCGACTGGTCTTTACATCTACCGCATTCAAGCAGGGTCATTCGTTTCTACCCAGAAGATGCTCTTGATGAAGTAGTCGAGGGCAGCAGGTGTGTGGGGCGCGTGATGCCCCACACATTTTCTGCTGGGAAAACCCGATATACATGACCAAACATATAGAGGGGCCAAGATGAGAAACTTTAGATTTCTATCGGTGAAGCGGCTGGTATTGGTCCTGATTCTGCTTGTCCTCGGATTGTCTGTGAGCACTGCGCAAGTCAGCGTTAGTTTGCCGACTGTTCAGGGTCAGCAAGGAGCTTCAGTAACAATACCAGTCACGGTAGGCGATCTCACTGGCAAGGGAGTAATCGCTTACGATTTTGCAGTTACATTTGATACGACGATCGTCAAGATCACCGGCATCTCGTCGTCCGGTACACTTTCGTCAGGCATGACGATAGTGCCGAATGTTACATCCGGACGCATTGCGGTTGCCGCCGCCACCACTCAAGCTCTCAGCGGCAGTGGCACGCTTATCAATCTAGTTGGCGACCTCGTTGGAAAAGGAACGAGTCCGTTGACCTTCGTTTCGTTCAAGTTCAATGAGGGAACACCGACCGCCACCGTCACGAGCGGAAGCGTGGTTGTGCCGCAGCTAGCGGCTCGGATCACCGATGTGACATTGCGGGCCACACCGGGAACGTCCATCACAGTACCAGTGGCGACGGATGATGTAACAGGTCTGAATGTTCTATCCTACCAGTTCACCGTGTCATTCGACACAACGGTCATCAAGCTGACGGGCGTTAGCGCTCAAGGAACGAAGTCAGCCGCAATGACGATTGTGCCGAACACCAATGTTTCTGGGCGGATTACGGTTGGCGCCGCGGGTACGACTGCGCTGAGCGGAACCGGGACGTTGGTGAATCTCGTCGGTACTGTCGTAGGGGTGGGAACAAGCGACGTCAAATTCCTCAGCGTCCAATATAACGAGGGGGTTCCTGCGGTTGGCGGCGTTGACGGGAAGGTGATCATCACATCCAATTCAGCGCCCATGTTTGTCAACAAGCTGGCGAATACGACGATTGCAGAAAACCAGGCTCTGTCGTTCACCTATACGGCGAGCGATGCGGACAACGATCCTCTGACCTTTTCATTGGTTAGCCCGCCAGCGGGTGCTGTGATCACGCCCGCCGGGGTTTTCTCGTGGACGCCCAACTATGAGCAAGCAGGCATATACACGATCACCGCGGTCGTCAGTGACGGTCTTATGGCAGATACCGCTCGGGCGACAGTGACCGTCACGAACGTGAATCGGAAGCCGGTATTTGTTTCCAGAGACCCTGCGAGTGTGAGCGTTATTTCATTCAACAAACCTTTCACATTCAAGGTGAGTGCATCGGATCCGGACCGTGATGCGTTGACGTACACGTGGAAGGTGAACGCTGTGGTCGAAAAGACCGGACCTGATTCAACCTTTACGAAAACGTTTGCGTTCGTAGCGGGGACTCAGACTGTTACCGCAGTCTTCGCGGATGCTGGAGGGTTAAAGGATTCCACTTTCTGGCAATTCACGATCACAGATGTGGAAAGTGACAAGGACATTGTACCAACAGAGTTCTCCTTGAGCCAGAACTACCCCAATCCGTTCAATCCGACTACCACGTTGAGGTTTGGGCTGCCGAAAGAGGCTCCTGTGAGTCTTGAGATCTACAATGTTCTTGGCGTGAAGGTTCGAACGCTCATCGATGGCCAGGTACTCAGCGCAGCTTTTCATCAGGCCGTGTGGGATGGGAAGGATGATGCCGGTGTCAGTCTGCCGAGCGGCATCTATCTGTATCGTCTCAAGGCGGGGGATTTCCACGCATCGAAGAAGATGACGCTGCTGAAGTAACCTTGCCGCCAATATCGTCCGAAAATGGAAAGGCATCCCCCAGCGGGGATGCCTTTTTTTAGTCAGACGGGCGGACAATTAAGTCTTCACGAACGCGTCGGCAGACTGGCTTTGCTGGGCACCGTTGGATGAATCCCGGCCCGCTACCTACGCGACTGAGCGACGAGTCGTTCGTGGGGGCGCAGCCTGCCGGGCGACAGGTCAAGAAACGAGGTTGAACCAAAAGGACCAGATCGTAATCCTGAGTGGAGCTCAAAGCCCCTTGCCCGTCGGAGCGAACGATCTGATCAAGTGTTACGTCATTAAGAGCGGAGTTCAGAGCCTAAGCACCGTCGAAGCGAAGGATCTGAGGAGAGCGCATATGTCAGATTCTTCTGCGCCGGCGCATCAGAATGGCATTAGGATCTGAGTCAGATTCTGTTCCGCCGCCGGCGGATCAGAATGACTTTTAGGTGACAGTCTTGGTTACCGGTGATCTGCAACCTATGGCTCTCAAGAAGATAGCGGGACATGTGTGCTCGACGGGTTCATTCAGGACCAAAGGAATCTTTTTCATTCTCCTGTGGCTCATTGTTCACGCATCGGCGCAAGGCGTGGGGCAGCAGAAGACGCTTTATGTGAACAATGGGATTGGATCTGATGAGTACGATGGTTTGGCGCCTGTCGTCTCGGGGGTGAGAACAGGACCACGGCGTACCATCTCATCTGCGATCGAGTCTGCTTCGAGTGGCGACGTAATCGTCATCGCGGCCACAGGACTCGCGTATGGTCCGAACACGGGTGAACTCCCGATTGTCCAGACCGGAGCAAAGCATATCTCGCTGCGCGCCATTGACGGCGTGATTGAGATTCTTTCAGGGCTGGAGATCAATAACAGTCTACCGCCGCGGGAACATACCGTGTTATTCGACGGTGAAGGGTTCAGATTGCGAGGTGGACTCTGGTTGACGCGCGGAGAGCTTAGAAGTCTGGCAAATCTCTTCACGGTGAGCAATTCCATCACGAGAGCGGGTGGAACCTGTGTTGGACGGATACGCTACGATGGCGACGTTGACTTCTACTATAACAATCTGAGAAGGCCGGTCACTCTCGGCGATGAGTTTCCGCCCGCGGATGACACCATTTCATGCAGAAACTTGATGGTCGGCGGGCTTTACGGACTCATCGCAGACCGGAACATTACTGCGCATGGCGAGCTGTTCATCCGAGCACCTTTTGACCTCGGTAGCAACACGCTAGTTCTCCGGAATCAGCAGGGACAGCACGCTGTGCACACAATTGTCCAGTCAATTACCAACGGTCGTATTACCTTCAGACTCGGTGACAGCATCCATGTGGCAGCACCCTCGGCAGCATTGCCGCGGCTCGAAGCCACTTCACTTAGCTCGACGTCTCGTGCGTCGGTTCGAATTGTCGCCGCGGCAGTGGGGCATATCAATGCGCTGGGAAGCGCGAGCTTGGACATCAAGCTCTCCGGGGTCTCGTCTGCAACGGTACCGGAGGTACAGGGGGCCATCAGAAACTCGGGTTCAGGAACGGTCACCATTGGACGGGAGGTCGAAGGGATCACGTATGTTTCGGGAGAGATTCGGAACGAAGGAGTCGGATCGATTGTATTTGCCAACAGGATGGCTCGCGGAATCGTGATCAACGGGGACGTCGTGCTCGCTTCGACGCTGACGATGCGTGCCGGCATCACAAACCGTGGTCAGGCACAGATTCGATTTGGGGACATGCCGACAACGATAACCGGTGCAATCAGGAACAACGTCCGTATTGAGGGAACAGCGACGGCTGCCGGCAATGACGATAATGGATCAATTGTATTTGAGGCTCTGAACAGCGGCATCTACCTTGGGGATGTCTTCAATGCGGCATATCTGTCGTTCGACTTGCCTCCATTGTCGGTGGCAACGGCGATGGGAAACGGCACGATCAGATTCGCGTTCAACGGGAGCAGCGGGGGAGCATTTGTTTCAAGATCGCTTGTCAACACAGCCGTGCTCTCGGGCGGGCACACGCATTCGGGCAGTTTTGAAGGGAATGGTTGTATAGTCTTTGACAACGATGTTGCCGGGGCAATGGAAATCGGGGAAGTCACAAACCTGACCTCATTCCTCACTCCCACTGAGTCGCGTTCGAATGGGAAGATTGATTTTAACGGAAAATCTGTTGGCGACATCACCGTGTCGAAAGTCGGCACGTCGGGTGGAGCGGGCGGCATCATTCGGTTCGGAGGAGGTAATCTACTTGTTCGCGGGGAGATGGTGAATTCGCGAACGCAACCACATGCTGACATCCTCTTCGGCGTTCCTACTGCCGGAAAGTCTGTCACGGTTCTGGGAGATTTGACGCTCGTCGGCTCGGCTCAGATTGTCTTCAGCCATCTGCAGGACGGAGGCATCACCGTTCACGGTTCAACGTTGTGTCGTGCGGGCGGTCGAATGGCATTCCCCGGCCTCACGAGCGGGATGATCAGGCTCCTTGGAGGATTGATACTCGATGGTGGCTTCCTTGATCTCCAGGGTCTGGACACCGATGATCCTGAAAATGGAATAGGCAATGCTGCAGGTCTAATTCAATGTGGTGATCTGGAGTTGACGGGCGGGACGATCGATCTGGGGGAAGCGCCTCGTCAATTTGAAGTCGTGGGCTCCACCTGTAGAATCGGAGGTATCGCCAGCAGTCCTGAGATTCTGCATGGCTCAGCGACCGCTCTCGTGTTGAGGAGACCATCCGGATCAGTCCTTCAGTCCCTCGAGATTGGAACTCTCGAACCTTATGTCCCGGGTTCGCTGAGGATTCAAGATGACAGAATGCTTCCTGTTGGTGTTGCGATACGTGGAGGCAGATTGCGCGTCCAGGGTGACGTTGTCTTCAGCACAAGCTCCACATCCAGCGTCGTTCAGTTGGATGGTGCTCACGTGGTTATCACCGGAGTAGCGAGTTTCGTGAATATCACGGGGTACACGACAATCAACAACGGATTCGTTTCGATGAGCGGTACGACGCAGAACGTCGGGGGCGCTGGGGATTTCGGTGACTTCGAGGTCAACGTGGCCACTGCTGTTGCGGCCCTGGCTGGCATCGGTAGGTTCACGGGCATTCTTTATCTGACGGCCGGGCTATTCGACAATACAAACAACATCACAATCGACAACGAGACCGTGACGCCGACGATCGTGCGTGACAAGGGGACTTTTCGGCAAGCCCCGATCATCGGGACAAACTCGATGGTCAATCTGACATACGTCGGGCACGACAAGGTTTCGTCGAACGAACTTCCCGCAACGGTCGACAAGCTGAACAATGTCACCGTCGCAACAGCCAATGGCGGCAACGGGGCCGGAACCATTACAGATGGAAAAGGTGCTCCCGCTCGTGGCGTTGTGACCCTGACTGCATCTCCGACGGTTAACGGGAAGTTGACGGTAAACCAGCATCAGACGCTGGCCATCGCCCAGAACCAGGCAATCACGATGAAGGGCGCAGAGATGCAGATTGATGGCCAGATCGTCAACCTTGATGCTGCTGATTTCACTTCATTTCAAGACATCCTCATCCTCAGCCGCGCAGGCGGAACAGCCATCTTGGGTAGCGGCCTGCTGCCGCCGATCTTGGTGGTTTCGTCTGGCAACGTGATAGATGGACCGAGGGGCATCATCGATCGGCAGATGGGTGCCGATTTCACGGAGGGAGCTGGAGCATTCGGAACGGACGACGTGATCGACGGTGATCCGAGTGCAGCCAACGGTACGATACGGTTCGCGAATTCCACCGCCACGCTGACGGTGAGAATGGGAACAGGCGCTGGTGCGGGCAGCACTCACCTTGGCTCTATCGCAACTGCTAATACTGGCAACGAGTTGACGCTAGGCGGGGACCTTATGGTCAGCAACAACTTACACCATGTTGCTGGTTTGATCGACGTCGCGACCTACACTCTCACGATGCGTGGATCGGCGCACAGCATCACCGGTGGTGCAAGGTTAAGCGGCAGCGGCCTCGTCCGGTTCGAAACGATACGAGCAACCTCCTTGACGATCAACGCGGCCGTCGCGACAATCGATGCGAACGTGGAAGTATCCGTGGGCGCGGCAGGAGGCAATCTTGAGCTTATGAGTGGGGGTCAGAACCTCGTAATTTCGGGGAATCTCGCAGTCACCAAAGCATCATCTGTCGGGATCGGTGCAGGCATCCAGATCGGCGACGGTCGAACACTCACGGCCGCTGGATCTGTGCTGACAATGGGTGCTGGGACGGCGATCTTTGCATCGATGCCGCCGGCTGCTGCTACAGCTGTTCTCGAGCTTGACGCAGCCAGACCACCGTTGATCCTCAAGGCATCTGATGATGTGACAATCGACAGGTTGACCGTCTCGGATGATGTGCACCTAGCGCTCACGGGCGCTGCGAGCAGCGTTGAAGTCACGAAGGCGTTCGTGCATAGCGGGGGCGAACTGAACTTAGACGCGTATGATTTGAAGATCACTGGTGCGTACACAAAGCTCGGTACAAGCGGCTCGTACGCTGCGACGACTGGGTACCTTGTTATGAACACGCCGGTGTTCAACCATGGCTCAATCCCATTCTCGATTCCGAACCTGAGATTTACAGCAGATGCGACGCAATCTCTGGCAAACCAAACGGGAGTCGTGACGGTGACCGGCAATCTGGATGTCCAGGCCACACCAGACATTAACAACGCCAACACAAACAACACTACAATCCTAGCGGTCGGCAATGCAGCGACAGTGAACTATCGATCCGGCGGATTCGATGAAGCGCCTGTATATGACGGCACGATCACGTTGGTCGTCGATCAGGCCAAAGATGGGACACTGTTGGATGCAGAAGTCTGGCCATCTACGCCGTCCGCGCTGGTTACGACCCTCCGGGTTGCGAACACCACGCCCACGGACATGATTGAGTTGCCAGGGGACCGATCGGTGAACACGCTTGAGTTGAGGACCGGTGTTCTAGATTTGGGCACCACAGCCGATCGCACATTGACAGTGGTCGACCGTGGCACTATCAAGCGGAGGAGTTCTGCTTCTGTGGTTCTCAATGGCGGCACGTTGGCTTTCGGTGGCAAGGAGATCCACGTTGTCTACGAGGCAGATGGCGCTATGACCACCGGAGCGGAGCTGCCAGCCAGCGTCAAAGATCTTGTGTTTACACGAAGCTACAATGTTCCCAACGCGCAGACCACAATCAACTCATCGGTGACGATCAGCGCACTATTGGGAGTTCGCAACAGCGTCAACATAGGCACTTCTACTCTCGTTACTGCGTTAGGTCATCTCAAGATCGAAGTTGATGTTGCCTTTGCCAAAGCGACCGCGCCAATCATCGGAGGTACCGGTTCTCTGGCGTTAGCCGGGTCAACCGATCAGACCATCGTGGTTCCCTCCACCGGGTCTTCTGTCGGTTCGATCACGATCGAGAAAGCGAGCTCTGGGAGCAAAGTGACAATCATCGGCGGACCCCTCACTTGCGAGAGGACTTTGACCTTCAAGAGAGGCCTTGTGTACACGGAAGCTGGAAGCTCCGTCGTTCTCAAAGAGAATACAGTCGGCTCGGTCTCCTCCGGTTTTCTGCACAATGTCGCCGCAGGTGAGAGGAGCCACGTCGTAGGTAATGTCTCTGTACCTCTTAAGAGCGGTCATATCACAACCTACGGGCGCAACGAGTTCCCGGTCGGAGACGCAAACCATTACCGTCCCGTGTCGCTGACCTTCGTCGGCATAAGCAAAGACCTTGGCGTTTCTGCGACTGTCAGGTACGAAGACGCACGGCCAATAGGAACGATTGGCTTGCCCATCCTGAATGGCGTCGATCAAGGAGTGCACATTTCGCGATATCCGACGTTTGCCTGGTACATAGCAACCAAAGAAGCTCCAATAGATGGAGTTTTCAATCTGGAGCTGACTGCCGAAGGGTTTACGGATTTCGACGATGTGGCCAATATCAGAGTCATTCGCCGTCCAGGAACTATTAGTGACCTCACGAATACGTGGTCATTGCACGGCGCGCGATACGACAATTACCTTGTTGACAGAGTGCCAACTGTCGTCTGTGTCGGGGCAAGCGACGGCTTGACGCCAGGAGGTGCCATATTCGCCTACGGCTTGAAAGCCAAGTTGGCAATTGCTAACCCGATTGCAGACTTGGTGCTTCCTGATGGTGCCCGTTCAAGGAAGATCAGCTTGTCCTCGCCGCCCGTCGTATCCGGGAACAGTGGCAGATTGACGTGGTCTGCGAGAACCTCGGATACGACATTTGTTGTGGTTTCAATTCTTGGCAGCGACACGCTCTTGGTTCTCGGTAAGATGCCAACACCGGCAAGCTCACCTGTCACCGTTACCGTTATTGGAACAGACGTCGATGATGACCAAATTGAGACATCGTTCAAGGTTACAGTCACAGGAACAACGGACATCGAAGAGACCCCTATTATTCCCACAGAGTTCTCCTTGGCGCAGAACTATCCGAACCCCTTCAACCCGAGCACCACGATTCGGTTCGGATTGCCCAAGGAAGCTCCCGTTACACTCGAAATCTATAACCTGCTTGGTATGAAAGTCAGGACGTTGATGACGGGTGACAGGATGAGCGCTGCGTTCTACAACATCAGTTGGGACGGTAAGGATGATTCTGGAGTCAGCCTGCCGAGCGGTATCTACATCTATCGCATCGTGGCTGACAAGTTCGTGTCGTCCAAGAAGATGACGCTAGTTAAGTAAGCGCTTCGAATCCCGTCCCGCGACCTGCGGGACGGGATCCTCATTCCGACGACGAATTTAGCTTTGCTTCGCTCGCTAAATTCGGTCGAAATGGGAGAAGATGACGCTGGTCAAGTAAGTCCTCTCCGAAGTTCGAACACGCTTTCTCATACAGCCCCGACCGAAAGGCCGGGGCTGTGTGTTTCTATACGGATTGTTCTCCCAAGCTGTGCCGTCAGGACTTACGTCCTGATGGGTTCTTGGCAAGTGCACAGCTGAACCCGGAATCGATGGTCGGCTCGTGAGGTGTCATATGTTTCTTAATGTACACGCATTGTAGACTCCCGAAATGTTGCGCAGCAATCGCTGTGCATTTCGGGAGTCTCTTCCTGGCGAATCCACAACCTGAACCCGGCGTTCGTGGTCGGCTCAGGAGGTGTCAGGAGGAGACTCCTGATGAGAATGACGTGCCGCATCAAATACAGCCCCGACCGAAAGGTTGGGGCTGGTTCTTTGTGTACGCGGAAGGAGTCGGCAGGACTGACGTCATTCCCGCGAAAGCGGGAATCCAGAAATTAGCTTAGATCTGGACTTCTGCTTCCGCAGGAGTGACTGATACAACGTAGTCCGGACGTCGTCCCCACCTACAACTTGATCGAGTAGCATCCGTAAAAGTGGGGGGGGGAGTTGAAATAGAAAAGGGTTTACGCTACGATAGAGTTGAACAGAATGATCGTAGGAGGTAAACCCTATGCATGCTACAGGATGCAAAGACAAGCTACAGAAGTATAGCGAGGAAGTCAAACGATTTGAGCAAGAGCTGGAGGAGCGTCATCGGCAGCAGATGAGGCAGGAGATGAAGGCATATTTGGAGAGTTTGGATCGGGAGGCCAGCCGGGAGGTTCTTCGGTGGGGAGGATACGAGAACAAGGGTTTAAAGCAGCGAAGGGTTTTGACGAGTTTTGGGCAGGTGACGATTCAGATACGGTATTATCAGAACAAGCAAGGGCATCGGATCTATCCGTTACGTGATGTGTATGGGATAGGGTCAGAGACGGTCCGAGCCCGCGAGCGGTGCGTGCGCTTAGCTGTAGAACGGCCGTATGGATGGAGTGCAGAGCTGTTGCAGGAGGAGTTTGGCTTGCAGCTTGGACGGATGAGGCTCTGGAAGATTGTCCAGGAAGAGGGCAAGCACAGGAGCAGTTAGAGAGACAGCGAGCCAGAATCTACGAGCGAGCGCAAGCTGGACCAGACAAGGCAGGCTCGCCGGTGATGGCCACCATGGAGTTAGATGGGACCATGATTGCCAGTCGTGAAGCGGCAGAGCGGGATCGGTATGGGCGCAAGCGCATGGAAGTCAAGGTGGGGGTGTTGTTTCGAGGGACGAAGCGCATAGGTAAAGGAAAGCGGAAAAAGACGTTACAGCGCAGTGTGTATGCACGTGTCAGTGATGTAGAGGCCTTCGGTGAACAATGGTATACGCATTGCCGAAGTTTAGGACTAGGCAGCCAGGAACGAGTGCATTGCATCGCCGATGGTGGTGGCTGGATCAGCACGGTGCGCCAGGGACATTTCCCAGGGAGTCGGTACACACTGGACTTATATCATCTGAAGCGTCGAGCGCACGAAGTGTTGTTAGAGCATCAAGCACAGCGCTTCTTGAGTCTGGTCCGAACGGGCCTGGTCAGCACGGCCATCCACTATGTGGAGAGCCTTCGTCCGTCAGATCAGAAGCATCGAAAAGCCTTGGATGAATTTCTGCAATATCTCCAGCAAAATCGCGATGGGCTTCAGTTCCGGCCAGGAGCGATTTGGGGTTCAGGCGTTATCGAAAAAATGGTCGATGTCGTTGTTGGCAAAAGGATGAAGCGTCAGGGCATGAGTTGGAGCAAACGAGGTGCTAACAATCTCCTAGCCCTGCGTTGTCAACGCATCAACTCGCTCGCAGCGTGACCCCCCCACAAAAACGGATGCAACCACTTGATCGCTCGCATTTGACAATGAGCTAGATTCACCCTATAATTGAGGGCATATCGAAACTGCTGAACTGAGATTCGATCTTCCCCTCGCTGAAAAGGTGCGCGTGATGCCTCAAGCCAAGAAAGCGCCAGCGAAAGACATGACCCAGATCCGGCGACTCGAGGCCCTCATCAACGCTTCGCGGATTCTCAACTCCACGCTGGATCTGGACGAACTGCTCACCCTTATTCTGGACCTGGCTACAAAGAACCTCAAGGCCGCTCGGGGCACAATCTACCTCATCGATGCAGACAAGAAAGAGCTCTGGTCGAAGGTCGTTAAAGGAAAAGAGCTCGTCGAGATCCGATTGCCGATAGGAACAGGAATCTCGGGACACGTGGAGAAG
>VGWB01000060.1 GCA_016873755.1 Ignavibacteria bacterium
TGTGCGAGGTGACCATCTCCAAGCTCAAGGGGTGGCTACCCTTATGTGTACTTATGCTCGTTGCACTTCGGAAGACACCCGACAGTCTATGCAAGCGAGAGGCTCGTGAAAACAAGAACTCAGCCAACAATACGTGCACTCACACGCCCATCCGTTTCTTGGTGGCATATGTTTCAAGCAGGAATATCTTCAAGGCATCGAATGAACCAAACGTCTTCGTCGTGCAGCCAAGCACCCAGCCGGGAATATCAGCGGGTTTCATCTCGGTCACCAGATACACCGGTTTTTCAACGAATCTGGCTATCGTCACCTCGCCTTTTGTTCCCGCACCTTTCTGGGCGCTTTCGTCCCAATAGCAGACGATATAGTTCGACCGATGTGCGATTTCCCGGCAGTCAAGATCGACCAGACTGCGAACGATTTGCGTGAAGCGCTCCAGGTCTTCCTGCTTGAGCTCTCGAAATGATCTCCCCGGGATCTTCTTGGAGAGCACTTTTTCACTCTCACGATTCGGGTTGAAAACGGTATGTTTGAGATTTCGATGAATCCAATCCTCCAACACGTAGCGCCAGTCAGCGCCCTCACCCTTGGCGAATTCCATCCCTCCGGAAAGATACGCCTTAAGCGGCTTGCGGGTCCTCACACGCCCTCCATAAGAACGTAGCAGTATGTTGAAGATCGATAGCGAGACCTTCCTTTTGAAGCCCATGCTGTATCTGAACCAGACATCCCGGATTCCCCGTCACAATGATATCCGGCTGGATCTTTTTGATGTTCTCGATCTTTCGATCGAGCAGTTTCATCGCGTCAGCGAAGTGCACGATGTTATAGATTCCCGCGCTCCCGCAGCACCAGGTCGATTCCGGGAGCTCGACGAGATCGATCCCCGGGATCATCTTGAGCAACTGTCGCGGCTGCTGACTGATCTTCTGGGTATGGACCAGATGGCAGGCGTCATGATACGTCACCCGCTTGCCGTCGAATGATCTGCCCGATGGAGCTACCGATTTTTCCGAGGCCGTGCGCCTCGGCCGAAAACCAGTTTCCATGAGGAACTCCGTGATGTCCCGGACCTTCTCTGAGATTCTCTCGGCGCGCGGCCGCAACTCCGGATCATCAGCAAACTGATGCCCGTATTCTTTCATAAACGCTCCGCACCCTGCGGAATTCATTACAATATAGTCGAAGTCACCTCGGTCGAAGAGTTGAATATTGTGCCGGGCCATTTGACGCGCCGCTATCATATCACCGTTGTGGGCCTGGAGAGACCCGCAACACGCCTGGTCGCGCGGAATGACGACCTCGCATCCGTGATGCAGCAGCAGACGGACGGTATCGAGATTCACCTCGGAAAAAGCGACATCCATAATGCAGCCCGTCAGGAATCCAACGCGGTAGTGAACATCCCCGACGGGATGAATGACCTCGGCAAGGGAATCGCTTGAGAACCGCTTCGAAATCGCGGGAGTCAGCGGCTGAATGTCGTGGAGTCTTCGAGAGACGAACTTCAGAAGCCCCGTGCGGAGAAGGAATCCCTTGAGTCCACTCCGCTCATAGAACCGAAGGAACCGGGCGATCGACTTCAGACGCTCCTGGTTTCTAAAGGCCCAGTTCAGTGCCGTCCGCTTTATCGTGCTGGAGAGCCACCGCTCGCGTCTCCCCTGATAGATCTGTGCGCGTGCAGCCTCCACGAGAGAACCATACTTGACGCCTGCCGGACATGCGGTTTCGCACGCCTGGCAGTCAAGGCAGAAGTTCATCTCCCGGATGAATCCGTCCGTGATCGGGAGATCGCCGTCAGCTACGGCTTTGATCAGCCGAATGCGCCCGCGCGGCGACGACTTTTCCAGACCGGTCAAGACGTAAGTCGGACATGTTGGCAAGCACAGTGCACAATGCATGCAGTTGGTAATGACATCGTAATTTGGGATGTCAACGCCGGCAAATGCGGAGAGTGTCGGCTGTCCGGACGACATCAGATCTTACCGATGCTTTCTGAATGGAAGAACCAGAACCAGTCCCGCAACAAATCCGCCCACATGTGCCCACCATGCGACTCCGCCCATGCCGCCGGTCTCGTACCCCAGCGATACAAGTCCATTGAAGAATTGGACAACGAACCAGAAACCAAGCACAATCAAAGCCGGAAGCTCAGCGAATTGCAGGAAGATAAAGATGGGAATGACCGTGATTACACGCGCTCTCGGGAACATCACAAGGTACGCGGCAAGAACACCCGAGATGGCGCCGCTGGCACCGACCGTCGGGACGGTTGAACGCGGGTCGATGATGATGTGCAGAACCGTCGCTGCCAAACCGCAGAGAAAATAGAAGGAGAGGTAGCGCCCGTGACCGAGTTTATCCTCCACGTTGTCGCCAAAGACCCAGAGGTACAGCATGTTTCCTCCGAGATGAAGCCAGCCGCCGTGCAGGAACATAGATGTAAAGAGGGGCGCAATTGCGACGAGGCGCAACTGCCCCGAAGTGAACGAACCGACGATCTCATTGGGTACAACGCCGAATGTCATAAAAAACTGTTCGAGTCTCGCCCCCAGTGCAACCTCATACAGAAATACCGCCACATTCGCTGCGATGATAAGAATGTTGACGATAGGAACCCTGTGCGTCGGGTTCTTGTCCTTCAGTGGTATCACTCTAGAAGATTCTTCTTGGGAAATTCGATCGTGCGCTCGTGCGCATCCGATGCCGCTTCTTTGTTGAACCTCGGATTGCTCGGGTTCGCGAAGGCACGATCAGCATCGTACATAGTGACGGTCAGCTTCTTCTTCGCCTTCAGCCGGTTCATGAACTTTGCTGCGTCTTCCCTTGTCGTTGCGACCATCCGAGTGCATCGAGGAAGCCTGACGCTGCTGTGAGGTCCGGAGTTTCACCTTGACACGCGGGACGGTTACTCCCTGAATGTCCAACTCGCTGATCCTGATGCCCGACCGAGGTCGAATGTCGGTCGACAATGAATCACGAAAAGCGATGACTGAGTGTTCTCGGATGGGCAGGTATGTTGGAGTGGGGACGGGCACAGACTACGTGAATGCTCCAAGATCAGCAAGCTTCTTAATCTGTTCTCTGTTCGTCGGAAGCGGGCCCTCGCAGCGCGGCCGAAGCGTGAAGATCTTTCCGGGATTCAACACGCCGTTCGGATCGATCGTTTGCTTAATCTTCCGCATCATCTCGAGCGCCGGTTCCCCAACCATCGTTTTCAGGAACTTCTTCTTGGATAAGCCGATGCCGTGCTCACCGGTGATAGTGCCTCCGAGCCGTATCGCTTCCGAAAAGATTTCCTCGAAGGCCATTTCCGCCCGATGGATTTCCTCGCTGTCACGTTCATCGGTCAAACACGTCGGGTGCAGGTTGCCGTCGCCCGCGTGTCCGAAAGTGCCAAAGGTCAAATTGTGACTCTTGGAGATGCGGTTGATCTGTTCCAGCATCGGCGCGACTTCGCTGCGGGGAACGGTGGCGTCCTCCAGTATCGTGGTCGGGCGAACTCGGGCCAGCGCAGCCAGGGCGCCCTTACGTGCGGACCGCAACCTTACAGCTTCCTCTTCATTGGCTGCAAGTGTCACGTCGAGTGCGTGGTGCTGGCGGCATAACTGGACGATCTTTGCGGCATCTTCCTCAACGACGGAAACCCTGCCGTCGACTTCAATCAGCAAGAGTGATTCGACTGATGTGGGAAGCCCAAGGTGCGCGTACTCCTCGACACAGCGAATCGTCGTATTGTCCAGGAATTCAAGGGCAGCCGGCGTAATCTTCGACCCGATGATGTCCGAAACGGTTTCTGCAGCGTCGCTTAGCTTATCGTACAGGGCCAGCATTGTCCTCGACGTGTCGGGTTTCGGTATGAGGCGCAGGAGCACCTTCGTGGTGATTCCCAACGTCCCTTCCGAGCCGATCAGAATGTCTTTGAGGCTGTACCCTGCTACGTCTTTGACAGACTTCCCTCCGGTCAGTACTACCTCTCCACTCGGCAGAACGACTTCTAATCCCAAAACATAGTTTCTCGTTACCCCGTACTTCAGTCCGCGCAGCCCTCCTGCGTTCTCCGCCACATTTCCTCCGATCGTACAGATGGTCGAACTCCCGGGATCGGGAGGGTACATAAGCCCAAGTGCCTCGACGGCTGAGTGCACCTGACCTGTGATCGCACCCGCTTCAACCCAGATGGTTAGATTATTCTGGTCGATCTCAAGGATACGATTCCAGTGATTGACGAGAAGAACGACAGAGTTTTCGACGGGGATTGATCCACCACTAAGGCCAGATCCAGAACCACGGGGAACGACCCCGAACCCCTCCTCATTCGCAAGCCGAAGAATCTGCGAAATCTGATCCGTCGATCTGGGGATAAGAATTGCGTCAGGAAGCTGCTGGAAAAGCGGCGTGCCATCGTAGGAGTACGCGATCTTGTCTTCAGCAGAATCGAGAAAGTTCTCGCCGCCGACGATGGAGCGCAGCTTGATAAGGCTTGTTTGAGGAATCATGTGTGAAGAAGATAGCGGAACAAGCGAAGAAAAGCAACGGGCAGGTGGTTTCCTGAGCAGTGCTGTCGCGACTTTCGTCCCGACAGAGACAGTGATTGTGTCGGGAGGAAACCCGCCCGACTGAACGATCAGTCGTTTGGGCGGGCTCCCGACACCACGACGTCCCCCGGGAAACCGGGACGCTGACAACGGGCATATGTCGTGAAAGACATGAACCTCTGCAGTTTCTCATGAAAGATCCGCGATGACTCGCTTCACAGTCCTCTCAATTCCCGAGTAAGTACAGTTCTTGTATATCGACCCGTTTTACCGTACCTTTGTAACAATTCTTACTCACCACCCCATCTCGCAAAAGGACAGGCATGCAGAAGCTGAAGAAACGATCGTGGGCAGAACCGTTCAAGATCAAGACGGTCGAATTGTTGAAGGTAACGACGCGTGAAGAACGCAACCGGGCGCTGAAAGAGGCCGGCTACAATACATTTCTCCTGAAATCAGAGGATGTCTACATCGACCTGTTAACGGACAGCGGTACAAACGCGATGAGCGACTACCAGTGGGCTGGATTGATGCTCGGCGACGAAGCCTACGCGGGGAGCAAGAATTTCTACAATCTGGAAGAAAAGGTCCAGCAATTCTACGGGTACAAATACCTGGTTCCGACACACCAGGGACGAGGTGCCGAACACCTGATATCACAGATCCTTATCAAGCCCGGCGACTTCGTTCCGGGCAACATGTACTTCACTACAACGCGGCTACATCAGGAGCTCGCGGGCGGCACGTTTGTGGACATTATCATCGACGAGGCACACGACCCCACAAGCACGTATCCGTTCAAGGGGAATATTGATTTGCAGAAACTCGACGACCTCGTCAAGCGGGTGGGAGCGAAGAGGGTCCCGTACGTCTCCGTTGCCGGGACCGTGAACATGGCAGGCGGCCAACCGATATCGATGGAGAACCTTCGGCAGGTGCGACAGCTCTGCAAGAACCACGGCATCAGAATCGTCCTTGACGCGACGCGGCTTATGGAAAATGCCTATTTCATCAAGATCCGCGAAAAAGGGTATCAGCAGAAGACGATTGCCGAGATCCTCGGGGAAATGTGCTCGTACTCCGATGCCTGCACCATGAGCGGCAAGAAAGACCTCCTCGTCAACATCGGAGGATTCCTGGCGCTACGGGAGCACGAGCAGGAGATCTTCGAGGAGGCGCGGAACCTCGTCGTTGTATATGAAGGACTCCACACGTACGGAGGCCTGGCGGGTCGCGACATGGAAGCGATGGCGCGCGGGATCGAAGAGGCCGTAAGCGAAGATCACCTTAGGGCCCGGATCGGACAGGTCGAATACGTGGGAGAGAAGCTCCTCGGCATCGGCATACCGATCGTTCTGCCGATTGGCGGGCACGCCATCTTTCTTGACGCCAAGCGTTTCCTGCCTCACCTTAAGCAGGTCGAATTCCCGGCTCAAACGCTCGCAGCAGAGCTCTATCTGGAGTCCGGCATCCGTTCTATGGAACGAGGCATTGTCTCCGCAGGAAGGAACAAGGAGACGGGAGATCACTACCATCCGAAGCTGGAGCTGGTTCGCCTCACGTTCCCGCGCCGCGTCTATACGCAAGCCCACTGCGATGTCACTGCAGAAGCCGTGGAGGCTGTATACGAGAACAGGGAGAGCGTGAAGGGTCTTCGGATGGTGTACGAACCGAAGTATCTGAGATTCTTCCAGGCGAGGTTTGAGAAGCTGCCGTAGGTTTTGCGAGATTCCCGAAATCTTTGAGATTTCGGGAATCTACCTAGTATCGAGGAACGGCAGGATCGATCTGCTTTGACCACTGATCAATGCCCCCAACGAGATTCACCGCTTTTTGAAATCCCGCCTTTCTCAGGAAACTCACCGCGAACGCGCTCCTGATCCCATGGTGGCAATGCACGATGATTTCTCGTGAAGAATCGAGCTCGTTCATCCGTTTCGGCAACTCCATCAGTGGTATCAGATGTCCGCTCAAATTGGCAAGTCGATACTCATACGGCTCGCGCACATCCAGAATGAACAATCCCTCACCGGAGTCGAACTTCTTTTTCAGATCGCGGACCGAAATCTGAGGAATGGACTCTTCGGTACGAGCCGGTCCCTCCGATTGCACTCCGCAGAACGTGTCGTAGTCGATGAGGCTACTAACCGTGGGATGATCCCCACACGCAGGGCATTCAGGGTTTTTCTTGAACGCGATCTCATTGAATCGCATTGACAGTGCGTCGAACATCAGCAGCCGGCCAATCAGCGGGTCACCAATCCCGACGATCAGCTTGATCGCCTCGTTCGCTTGAATCGCCCCGATGACTCCCGGGACCACTCCCAGAACGCCGGCCTCATCACAGGCCGGTATCAGTCCAGGAGGCGGCGGCTCCGGGTACAGACATCGATAACACGGTCCATTCTTCCCAGCGAATACCGAGGCTTGGCCCTCGAAGCGGAAGATGCTCCCGTACACATCGGGTTTCTCAAGCAGGACACCCGCATCGCTGATGAGATACCGGGAAGGGAAATTATCGGTTGCATCTACCACGACGTCGAACTGTTTCAGCACGCCGAGAGCGTTCGAAGAGGTGAGACGGCATTCGAGCGTCTGTATTTCTACGGTCGGGTTCAGCCCGCGCAGACGCCCGGCCGCAGAATGCAGCTTCGGTTTGCCGACCTCTTCTGTTGAATACAGGATTTGGCGCTGCAGGTTCCCGGCATCTACCTTATCGAGATCGACGAGTCCGATTCTCCCCACTCCCGACGCAGCCAGGTACAGTGCGACCGGCGATCCCAGTCCTCCCGCCCCGACGATGAGCACACTCGACTGCTTCAGCTTTCTCTGCCCCTCCTCCCCCACTTCCGGGAGCACCAGGTGTCGTGCGTACCGCTTGAGTTCATCTTGCGAAAGTATTGTCGGCATTTCTTAATACGACAAGAGTGTGATAGAGCGAGGTCGGCGAGCCAGTCAGCACTTGTGCAGAGCGTCAATGATTGCCCGGCAAGAGTCCGGCAGATCCTTCGGAGTGCGTGAACCGATAAGATTGCCGTCGACGACGACTGGTCGATCGTGAAATGTCGCACCGGCGTCCACGAGGTCATCCCTGATCACCGAGACACCTGTCACGTTCTTGCCTTTGTAGCTCTTCTCCTCCAGACGGATCTTCGGACACCAAAGCTCAAGATCTTCGTACGATTCGTCGACGAAGAAGAGCACCTTTTTCCCAGCAGGGGTTCCCATTGTTTCTCCTTGTCCGCGCGCTGCCATCGGCTGACGCGACTTCAGGGACAAGTTCAGTCCACTTTCAATACCTGTCGTGACAGAGTTTAGCCAAGCCCAAGCCGCGCGGCGTCGCTCTTCATCGCGTTAATCACGAATTGGATGTGCTCATCCTGCGGGACGCCGAGCTCCTGTGTCCCCTGCAGGATATCCTCCCGGCTGACATTTCGAGCGAACGCCTTGTCCTTCAACTTTTTCTTGACGGAAGAGACTTCGAGGTCCGCGATTTTGTTGGGGCGAATGATCGCGCACGCGTTGATGAATCCGCACAACTCGTCACACGCGTATAGCACCTTAGCCATGATCGTATCGCGCGGCACGTTCATGTAGCTGGCATGCCCGAGAATTGCGCGTCGGATGTCCTCTGTCACTCCTCTTTCCGCGAGGATCTCCGATCCTTTCCCGGGATGTTCAGGAGCAGTAGGAAACATCTCATAGTCGAAGTCATGGAGTATTCCTACGATTGCCCATTTCTCCTCATCCTCGCCGTGCTTTCGCGCGTAGGCTCGCATCGCAACCTCAACTGCATACATATGTTTGCGGAGGGCGTCACTCTTTGTGTATTCGTGCATCAAGTCGAGAGCCTGCTGGTAGTCCATTCGGTTCTTCCTTCCGTCCATTGGGGACTGATTCAATTCAAAAGAAAATATTAAAAATTGACGGAAAATCAAGCCAAACAGTGCTTGAGTCACGTCCCAGGCTGTGCTGTTGGGGCACTTTCCTCGCTTGGCATTTTGCACTCAGAATCTGTATATTGCGCCATAGATCCGGCACGCGGAGGAATTGTATGGAATTCGTGAATCACCATGTTGTAGATTATCTGCATGAGATCATTCCAGAACGGGACGCTGTCCTCACAGAAATGGAGGAGCTTGCATCGAAGAAGGACTACCCCATTATCGGACCGCTCGTCGGACGATTGCTCTACATCGTCACCAAGGCCATTGGTGCACAGCGCGTCCTCGAGATGGGATCCGGCTTTGGCTACTCGGCGTACTGGTTCGCAAAGGCCGTCGGCAAGGACGGCAGAGTGGTCTGTACGGAGGATAGACCGGAGAACGAGCCGCTTGCGCAGAGCTTCTTCAAACGAGGAAGAATCGCGGAGCGGATCGAGTTTCACGTCGGTGATGCGCTGAAGCTCATCGACAAGATCGAAGGCGAATTCGACGTTGTCTTTCTCGATATTCACAAGGACAGGTATCCGAAAGCCCTGAAGAAGGCCCTCCCCAGACTCCGCAGAGGCGGCATTCTTGTTGCTGACAATTCGCTGTGGAAGGGGAAGATTTTCGATAAGAGGCCGGATGCGGAGACGGCCGGCATCCTCACCTTCAACCGGATGCTCTACACCTCGAAAGAGCTCTTCACCAGCATCGTCCCGCTGCGCGACGGCGTATCGATCAGCCTGAAACTTTGATGCTTGCGGATTCAGCGGCGCGACCGCAAGAACTTCTCCGCTGATCGACAGAACTTCATCAATGTACAGTCCGCACATTTCGGCTTCTTCGCGTCACATACCTTTCTGCCGTGCCAGATCAGCATATTGCCGAGGTCGAACCATTCTGGCTGCGGTGCAAGGCCCATCAAATCGATCTCAATCTCTTCGGGATCGTCGTGGCGTGACAGCCCCAGACGCTGCGCGACGCGCCGGACGTGTGTATCAACAATGACGCCCGAATTGATTCCATAGGCGCCCCCCAGCACGCAGTTCGCCGTCTTCCTCCCCACCCCACCCAGCTCAACAAGCTCCTCCATTGTTCTCGGCACTTCGCCGCCATGGTTGTGGACGAGTGACCTTGTGCACGCGATGATGCTCTTTGCTTTGTTCCGGTAGAAGCCCGTGGATCGGATATCCTGCTCGAGCTCGGCTTGGCTGGCCCGAGCAAAATGCCCGGCGGTCGGGTACTTCTTGAACAAGCCTGGCGTCACCATGTTCACTCTCGCATCGGTACATTGTGCCGAGAGGATCGTGGCGACCAGAAGCTCCAGTGGATTGGAGAAGTTGAGGGCGATTCTCGGGTCGGGATACTCCTTGTGAAGGAGGGTAATGATCTTCTTCGCACGAAAGCGAAGCTGTCCCGGGGTTTCTTTTCCTGTCATTTGTCTAACAAGAGTGAAATGAATCTGTTTTATGACCGCAGATCATTCAGATACTGCTCCATCTTCTTCACATCCCACGTGTTCGCAACGTTCTTCGCTTCGAGCCAGCCTTTGCGCGCGATTCCAACGCCGTAGAAGACGTCGCGAAGTCCGTCCGTGTTGTGCGCGTCGGGATTGATGAAAATCGGCACTTTCTTCTGCTTCGCGTATTTGACGAGCCGCCAGTCAAGATCAAGCCGAAGCGAATGGGCGTTGATCTCAATCGCCTTGCCGTAGTCTGAGGCCGCATCGATCACTTCAACCATGTTGATGGGATAACCTTCGCGGCTCAGGAGCAGGCGTCCCGTTGGATGGCCGAGCATCGTGACGTACTTGTTCTTGAGCGCCTTGATCGTCCGTTTCGTCGCCTCCGCCTCCGTCATCTTGAACTTGCTGTGAATCGACGCTACAACGTGGTCAAGCGATGCCAACAGCTTGTCGGAATAGTCGAGGCTTCCGTCAGGCAGAATATCCACCTCGGTGCCCGAGAACAGCCGAAAGTTCTTGAATCGCCCGTTGAGCTTCTCAATTTCCTTGACCTGTGCCTTCACCTTCGTCTCCGAAAGCCCGCCGGCGTACGCCGCGCTCTTACTGTGATCAGCGATCCCGAGATAGGCCCAGCCGAGGCTCATCGCCGCGTCGGCCATTTCCTCCAACGTGTTGACACCGTCACTATAGTCCGTGTGACAGTGCAGGGTCCCCCGTACGTCCTTTTCTTCAATGAGCTTCGGGAGCTGTCCCTTTTCGGCAGCCTCGATTTCCCCCATATTCTCGCGCAACTCGGGTGGAACAAACGCCAGGTCAAGGGCTGCATAAATCTCTCGCTCGTCCTTGCACCTGGGGAGTGATCGAGCCTTCTTGCCAAGATCTCCTTCCACGCGCGTAAAGCCGTACTCGTTCAGACTAAGTCCGTACTTGCGAGCCCGTGAACGCATTTCAACGTTGTGCTCCTTACTACCGGTAAAATAGTTGAGCGCAAAGGGATATTCTGCATCCTCCACAATCCGGAGGTCACAGTTGATGCCTGCCTTCAGCACAACGCTCGACTTCGTGTCACCGCGCGCAATGATGCTTTGCACCTCCGGATGCGCCACGAACACATCGAATATCTTCTTCCGATCTTTCTCTTGTGCACTCACAACGATATCGATATCTCCGATGATTTCTTTTTTCCGCCTCAGACTGCCTGCCACTTCACACCGCTTGACCTCTTTCAGCTTGGCGATGGTCCGGAGTATCTTCTCGGCCGATTCGCTGGCATGAGGAAACAGATGCTTGTCACTCGACTTCGCCAGAAGCTCGATCCCCTTCAGGATATTCTCCTCGGTCTTCTCGCCGAATCCCTCCAGTTCCGCCAGCCGGTGCTGCTCGCACGCTTCACGCAGCTCTGTAATCGACTTGAGCTTGAGTCGCTCGTACAATAGTTTGATTCGTTTCGGACCGAGGCCCGGGATTCGTACCATTTGCAGCAGGCCTTCGGGGAGAGATGCCTTCAGCTTCTCATATTCCTCCGACTTCCCCTTGTCCACGAGATCGGTGATGATTTCAGCGAGATGTTCGCCGATGCCCTTGACGCTGCGGACGGTGCCCGATTCGACCAGACCCCCAAGCTCTTGCGTGAGGGCCTCTACCACCCGAGCCGCATTATGGAAGGCGCGACATTTAAAAGGGTTTTCCCCTTTCAACTCGAAGAGGGTCCCCATTTCATCAAGGATTGCGACAACTTGTTTCTTGTCCATGGAAGATCGATCCAAGTCTTGGTCGGACAAAGCGAATGGCATTACGCAGGAACGACGATTGGCTCAGGAGTTCGCAGAGAGAGGGCGTACTGCTGTACGCGGTCGAGAACCCGCGACATTTCAGCATACTGCATAAGCTCGTGACGGACTTTCGCGGCGTTCGGCAGCCCTCGGAGGTAACCGGAGTAGTGCTTGCGGAACTCGATGACTCCCCTTCGCTCCCCCTTGAGCTTCACCGCGAGCTGAAGATGGTCGAACAAGACCCGCACGCGTTCCTCCAGGCTTGCCGGCGGCAGAGTCTCACCGTGCCGAAGCAAGTGTTTCGCCTGCCGGAAAAGCCACGGATTTTCGACGGCTCCACGACCGATCATAACGCCGTCACATCCAGTCTCTTCGAACACCCGCTTGATGGCCTGAGGTGTCGTCATCCCGCCGTTGACGATGATCGGGATCGTGACGGCCGCCTTCACTTTCGGAATCCAGGAGAAATCCGGTTCCCCCCTGTGTGCCTGCGCCCGCGTGCGACAATGAATGGTGAGCGCCTTGATGCCGGTCTCCTCCAGCATCCGCGCAACATGGATAATGCGAATGTTCTGTTCGTCCCAGCCGAGCCGCGTCTTCACCGTGACAGGTCTCTTCACCGTGTTTACGACGCGGGCGACGATTCTCTCCATCCGCGGCAGGTCTTTCAATAATCCGGCACCGGCACCGCGCAGCGCAACGTCGCGCACCCAGCAGCCGCAGTTGATATCGATGAGGTCGGGGTCGTATGAATCCGCGATCCGTGCCGCGCCCTCCATCGAACTCTCTTCTCCACCGTAGAGCTGGATTCCAAACGGACGCTCTTCATCAGCGAACATCACCTTTTCCTTCGTCTTAGCGGAATCGCGGATGAGACCCTCGGAGTTCACGAATTCCGTATAGACGATATCCGCTCCGAGCCGTCGACAGATAATGCGGAAAGCTGCATCCGTCACATCCTCCATCGGGGCAAGGACAATCGGGCGATCGATATCAATGCTTCCAATGCGCATAAGTTACTAGCGTCAGTCCGAGTCTTCCTTGCGGGAGGAACTAGCCTCAAAGCTCCCGATGATCCAGGCCAGCCCAAGGACTATCAAAATAACCGGCCAGTAGAGACGCAGTGAGAAGTCGAAATCCAGGTATCCGAGATTCCTTGCAAGAAGAACACCGCCAAGCGCAATGAAGAAGAGTCCCCAGTAGATCGTGCTCAGTTTGACTTTTCGCATGGATACCTCCAGGTCGTTACGTTTCCTCAATCTTCCGGATGATCGCATCTGTCATTTCGACCGTGCCGACGTGTTGCTCCGGGTTCAGATCGCTGGTGACGAATTTTCCTTCTTTGATCACATCGGCGATCGCGCGCTGGATCTTGCCGGCGGCTTCCAATTCCCCAAGGTGATCGAGCATCAACGCACCCGCGAGCGCGAGTGCGCACGGGTTCGCGAGGTTCTTTCCGGCAATATCTGGTGCGCTCCCGTGTACGGCTTCGAAAATCGCCGCATCGTATCCGATGTTCGCGCCCGGTGCCAGGCCCAAACCGCCAACGAGACCGGAACACAAATCCGAAAGGATGTCACCGAAGAGATTGGTTGTCACGATGACATCAAACTGGTTGGGATTCAGGACCAACTGCATCGACATATTGTCGATGATCCGGTCATTACATTCGATCTCGGGGAATTCCTCGGCCACCTTCTTCCCAACATCGAGAAAGAGTCCACCTGTGTACTTGAGAATGTTTGCCTTATGGACGATCGTCACTTTCTTTCGCCCATGCTTCCGGGCGTATTCAAACGCCGCCCGGGCGATCCTTTCCGACCCGGATCGTGTGACAACGCCAATCGTCTCCGCAGCGCTCTTCTTCGCATCGATATAGTGCTCGATGCCCGAATAGAACTCCTCCGTATTTTCCCGGACGATCACCAGGTCCACGTCGCGAAAACAGGTCTTCACGCCTTTCATCGACTTCGCCGGGCGCAGGTTGATGTAAAGGTCGAACTCCTTTCGCAAAGCGACGTTGATGCTGCGGAACCCTGTACCGACCGGCGTCGTTAGCGGTCCCTTCAGGGCCACCTTGTTCCGGGCAATTGAATCGAGGACTTGTGGAGGGAGGGGATCTTTGAATTTCTCGATCGCCGGGATTCCCGCCTCCTGCACTTCCCAGTCAACCCTCACACCCGTCGCCGTTATGATGCTTTGGGTGGATTCTGATATACTTGGGCCTATCCCGTCGCCGGGAATGAGCGTTATCTTGTACACGTTGCGTTTAAGCTTGAAAGATAAAAGAAAAGCACTCAGGTGACGGGACAATATACGAAATAGTCGAAGGAGTCACAATAACGAGGGAAAGAGAGATGAGTGGTAGTCCGACAAGAGAACGCGCAAGTTCTGCCGTCGGGTAGCGTCTGAACCCTAGATGGCGTAGAAACTTCGGTCGAGACTTCGATACTGTATGGCCTCGGCGAGATGTTCCGGCCGCATGTGCTCACTGCTGGCCAGGTCTGCGACCGTACGCGCGACCTTCAGGATCCGGTCATAGGCCCGGGCGGAAAGACCGAGCTTGTTCATCGCGGTCTTGAGCAAATCGGCGCCGGCCGCATCAATTTCACAGAACTCCTTGATCTCCTGCGAGTTCATATCCGCGTTCGAGAACACCCCGCGCCGACCTGCAAACCGTTTCATCTGGATTTCACGAGCACGCACCACGCGCCTGCGGATATCCGCTGAAGATTCACCACTCTTCTTCGATGCCAGCTCATTGTATTTCACAGCCGGCACCTCGACGTGAATGTCGATCCTGTCCAGCAACGGCCCCGAAATCCTACCGACGTATTTCTGAATCTGTGCAGGTGTGCAGGAGCACTCCTGGTTCGGATTCCCGAAATTGCCGCACGGGCAGGGGTTCATCGCACAGACCAACATGAAGTTCGCTGGATACTCTACAGACATCTTTGACCGGCTGATAGTAACTCTCGCATCTTCAAGAGGTTGCCGCATGACTTCTAACACGTTACGTGCAAACTCAGGAAGCTCATCGAGGAAGAGGACACCGTGATGTGCCAGCGAGATTTCGCCTGGTCGCGGTATCGTCCCGCCTCCTACGAGCGCAGAGTCAGAGATTGTGTGGTGTGGAGACCGGAAGGGACGTGTCGACACCAGCGCTGTGTCGGGAGGCAAAATCCCAGCTACGGAATGGATCTTTGTTGTCTCGAGTGCCTCCTCAAAGGCGAGGTGGGGCAGAATCGTCGGCAGCCGCTTTGCTAGCATTGTTTTTCCCGAACCCGGGGGCCCGATCAGGATGATGTTGTGGGCCCCGGCCGCCGCAACCTCCATTGAACGCTTCACGCTCTCCTGCCCCTTCACGTCAGCGAAATCGAGCGCATACCTCTGCTCGTGTCCAAAAATCTCGCGAGTATCGACTCGAAACGGACTCAGCATTTGGTATTCGCCAGCGAGAAAACCAACCACTTCCTTCAAGCTTTCTATAGGATAAACATCAATCCCCTCGACCAGCGCTGCTTCCTTCGCGTTCGCTCTTGGGAGCAGAAGCCCATTCAATCCCCTGGACTTAGCCTCGAGTGCCACGACCAGTGCGCCCCGGATTGGCCGCAGACTCCCATCGAGCGCCAGTTCACCCAGAATAACATACTTGTCGAGGACAGGTGATTCCAGCTGTCCAGACGCCACAACGATACCCACCGCGATTGGTAAATCATAGGCAGATCCCTCCTTCTTGACATCGGCCGGCGCAAGATTCACCGTGA
Source organism: Ignavibacteria bacterium (assembly GCA_016873755.1). Classification (GTDB taxonomy): domain Bacteria; phylum Bacteroidota; class Ignavibacteria; order UBA10030; family UBA10030; genus VGWB01. The sequence goes on from VGWB01000060.1 coordinate 15,469, forward strand.
TTCGGTGATTCGGAAAGATGAAACCCGAGTTCTTGATTGCCGCGAAAACCCGTTCGCTGCTTTCTTTCACCGCACTATCCGGCAAGCCCACAATGAAGAACTTGTGGATCGCCCGTTCTATATGGGTCTCAACCTGAACGAGATAAGCATTGACGCCAAATGTGGCACTACTAAGTACCTGGGAAAACATGAAATGGGTGAAGGGATGTGGTGGGATGCAAACAGTTGATATCTCCTGCAGGAACGCTGCTGATGTTTCCAGAGCGTTCCGGGATCGGAGCGCATAGCTTAGTATGTTCTTGCGCTAGCCGGGGCTATTCCTTTCATTTTCCGGAAATTAGTTCCTTGCAGCTCCAATGAATTGTTGGCTCATCTGTGCGCACGCAGAAACTCGAGTCGGTCCTTCATTTCCTCCGTCGACTTCAGCAGCCTCTCCTTGCCGAATATGGCTTCCTCCTGACTCGTGAACACAAGCTCGTACTCGTTGCTCATGATGATTGCCTCTTCCGGGCAGACCTCCTCACAGAAGCCACAGAAGATGCAGCGCACCATATTTATCTCGAACTTGATTGGGTAGCGCTCCTTTTCCAGCTCGGTCTCCGAGGCCTGCACTTCAATGGCCAGGGCAGGGCAGACACGCGAACAGAGTCCGCAGGCAACGCAACGTTCTGTCCCATTTTCGTGGACAAGAACCGGCCTTCCTCGAAAAGAAGGCTGGGGCTTGAATCGCACCTCAGGATACAAATAGGTGAACTTCGGCTTGAATATCTGGCTGATCGTCAAACGCAGCCCCTTGAAGATCTCCGTCAAATAGGCTTTCTGCCAGATGTTGAGATCCTTTTTCCGAATGATTTTCCCGTTTGAACCCATGAAATGCCTTTCTCCATCACTCTAGAAGCGCAGCCGGAAACCCGCATTTTGCCACGAAGGCACAAAGTCCCGAAGAAGAAAGACCGAAAAACTGTAAGCTACAGACATCTTTGTGTCTTCGTGACCTCGTGGTCACACTTTTCGAGCGGCTTTGTAGCATCAGATCACAAAGACCAATTCTACAGCCAACTAAATCACAAGCAGCACAAGACCGGTCACGAGAACGTTGGCAATCGCCACCGGCAACATCACCTTCCAACCTAGGTTCATCAATTGGTCGTAGCGAAACCTTGGAATTGTCCACCGCACCACGATGAAAAACAGGATCACCAGAGCTACTTTGACACAGAAGGTCAAGATCTGAAGAATGCTCAGGCCGAACGGAGATAATCCGAGATATTCCGCGTACGGCAAATGCCAGCCACCAAGGAACAGCGTCACGATGACAGCGCTTGCCGTGATCACGTTGGAATACTCGGCCAGCATGAAGAGGCCGAATTTCAATCCCGTATACTCAGTGTGGTATCCCGCGACGAGTTCAGGCTCTGCCTCGGGCAGATCGAACGGTAGACGATTCGTCTCCGCGAACGCAGCAACCGCGAATGTAATGAACGCCACCGGCTGCAGAAAGATGTTCCAAGCCGGCAGCCACCCACCCAGGTAGCTCGTCTGATGCAGGACAATCTGGTCGAGGCGCAGAGTTCCCGAAACCATCAGGACTCCGATGATCGAAAGTCCCATAGAAAGCTCGTAGCTGATCATTTGCGCCGACGAGCGCAAGCCGCCCAGCAGCGAGTACTTATTGTTCGATGCCCAGCCGGCCAGGGTCAGTCCATACACGCCGAGCGAAGTAATGGAAAGCATGTAGAGGATACCGACGTTGACGTCTGCGATCATCAACTTCACCTCACTGCCGAACATCTCAATCGTATTGCCGAACGGAACCACAGCAAACGTGCTCAACGCAACAGCAATGGAGATGATCGGCGCAAGGTCATGGATCCGTTTGTTTGCACTCTTCGGAACGATGTCCTCTTTGAGAAGTAGCTTCACGACGTCGATGAGGATCTGCAGGAGCCCGAACGGACCCACCCTGTTCGGCCCAGTCCGGTTCTGCATGAACGCACTGATCCTCCGCTCAAGCCACCCTATGAGAATGACCGAGATGAGCACGATTGCCACGTACATGACAAACTTCACAACCGACACCAGATAAACGTTATCCATGGGTCGCAAAGACTAAGCGTGAGCAGATACTGGTTGAGATCGAGTCCACATCATTCCTTGATTGCCGAGCTTGCTATAGCTCATCGACTTGAAGCCTGGCACCCTCTCGCTCATCTCTTTAAACACATCCTCAACTGTGTTGTAGCGCATCTTGGCACCCAGGGCGTTGGCGACCGCAATGAGGATCCTCCACGTCGGCCGGGCATCCTTTTTCACGGGTCTCCCCCACCGATCATTCTGCGCGGCGAACTTGTCCCACCGGCTCATGGCAAATCCATCCATTGCCCGATCCTGCTCGAGCGTAGCGACCGCAGGCCGGATCCGTTGGACCCTTCCCTGGAAGTTCGTGAAGGTGCCGTGCTTCTCCGCATATGTCGAGCATGCGAGCACAACGTCGGCGTGCTCCGTTGTTGCATTGTGCAC
>VGWB01000061.1 GCA_016873755.1 Ignavibacteria bacterium
TCGTTCAGGACGTCTCAGGTGGAATCGCCGTGTTTGATAACGCTTTCGTCAGCAGCGTGCGTGTTGGGGATGAGGTAAGCCTGACTGGAACGGTCACGCAGTTCAATGGATTGACGGAGCTCGAAAACGTCACGCTGCATGGAATCCACAGTTCCGGGAACAACGTCGTTCCGGTGATAGTCACGGCCTCGCAGCTTGCCGGTGATGGCATAGGGGGTGTCGAATTGTACGAGGGAATGCTCGTCCAGGTGAACAGAGTGATTGTCCGCGATACTCTCGACCGGCCGATTCCGACATGGCAGGTCCTTCCTGCCCAATCCGGCGTGAACTATCGGCTCAAGGACACATCAGGAACCGTAACACTGAGGATAGACAGGGATGTCGACTTCGCCAATACGAGTGCACCCACGGGCGAATTCGACATCGTTGGGATCGTTGGCCAGTTCATTCCCACATCACCCTATATCGGCGGTTATCAGCTTCAGCCTCGATGGCGGAATGACATCATTGCGAGCGGGCCACTGATGACTGTCCAGCCGTTTGAAACAGGCATCTCAGAGAATTCGCTGACGATCAACTGGCAGACCGCAAGTCCGGGATCGAGCGTCGTGCGCTATCGGAACCTGAAGACTTCACAAGACGGGGTGGTCGCAGATGCAACCTTGAAAACGCTTCATGCCTTGAAGCTTTCTGACCTGACGCCAGCAACGCCATATACTGTCCAAGCGTACTCTGTGAGTGGAGCGGATACGAGTTTCTCGGCTAACCGCGTTGTCAGCACGGCCTCGGAGGGATCGAGCGGCGCCATCAACGTTTATTTCAACAAATCAATCGATGCGTCCCTCGCTCACCCGGACACAGCAAAGGGGAATACCAATCTGGCCGACCGGCTGCTTCAGCGCATCAATAACGCACAGAAATCGATCGACTGCGCGCTCTACAGTATAAGCGGCTCGGTGGGTCAGCAGATCGCAAACGCTCTCGTTCAGGCAAAGAACCGGGGTGTGAGCGTCAGAGTGATCATCGAGAAGGACAATCTCGGCGCAGGGACGGGGACAACATTCTCCCAAATTATCACTCCTGCAGCTATCCCATGGATTGACGACAGTTTCGATCTGGTGAATGCGGGAGCAGGGCTGCACCACAATAAGTTCTTCATCTTTGACTATCGGGGGGGCGCGCCGGATCAGGCCTGGGTGTGGACTGGGTCGTGGAACCTGACAGATCCGGGTACGGCTGACGACATGCAGAATGCGATCGAGATTCAGGATCAGGCGCTTGCCGGTGCCTACACGCACGAGTTCAATGAAATGTGGGGGAGTGAGAATGAGACCCAGAACTCAACAACCTCGCGGTTCGGAGCACGCAAGCTTGATAATACACCCCATATCTTCAATATTAATGGAACTCCTGTGGAGCTGTATTTCAGCCCATCCGATCGCACCACCAGCGCGATCATCAAGACGCTGAACACCGCGCACCATTCCATCAATGCCGCTCTCTTAACCTTCACGCGATCCGACATCGCGAGCACGCTGAAGGCAAAGAAAGACACCGGCGTCAGGGTCCGGGCGCTTCTCGACAACAACACAGACAGCGGGTCACAGTTTGGCTTCCTGACGAGCGCCGGCATCGAGGTCAGGTTAGACCCGAGCGCGGGCTTGTTGCATCATAAGTATGCGGTCGTGGACGCCGAGATGGGTGGCAGCTCACCGTATTTGATCACAGGCTCACATAACTGGACAGGCGCGGCGGAGAATTCAAACAACGAGAACACCCTGATTATCCAGAGCAATAGGATCGCGAACCAGTATCTTCAGGAATTTGCCGCGCGTTACAAAGAAGCTGGGGGCGCGGACAATATTGTGTTGAGCGTGAAGGAGAAGGGAGAAGCTCCGGAAGGTTTTGGGCTTTCGCAAAATTTTCCCAATCCATTCAATGGAATGACAAGTGTCGAATTCCGAATGGCGGATTTCGGATTTGTCAGGCTGAAGGTGTTTGACGTGCTCGGGAGACAGGTCGCGGTTCTGGTGAATGAGGAGATAGCGCCCGGGATCTACACGGTGAAATGGGACGCCTCGGGACTCCCGAGCGGCATGTATCTGTGCAGATTGCAGGTACGCGAGTGGGTTGAGACAAAGAAGGTAATGCTCGTTCAATAGGCCATTGAGGCTCCTGAGAGATCGCCAGTAATCCGAGCGGCTCTCGTGTCGTGCCCCCTGTCACAGCCTCCTTGATTTTCCCTCCATCGTTTGCTAGTTTGGCTTCCAGGAAATCTTACACACCCAAGCACATGCAAACGATCCTCATCGTCGACGACGAAGACGCCTTCCGCAGGGGAATTGCCGGCGCCCTGGCAGATGAAGGATATACCGTCCTTGAAGCACAGGACGGACTCGAGGGGGTGGAAATGGCAACCACCCACGTTCCGGATCTCGTCATCACCGATGTCCAAATGGACAACATGAACGGTTTCATGATGGTGGATGAGCTCCGGCAGAACGAGGTGACCTCGCTTATTCCGGTCATCATTATGACGGGCGTCGTATCCATATCGGGAGCTTGGAAGACCTCAGCATCCGTCGAGTATCTCGAGAAGCCGTTCGACCTCAACGACCTGCTGCAGCTCGTTCAGAAGATCCTGAAGAAGTGATCGATCAACAATTGTGGGGTTTGACGCCGTAGGTGAGGGGTTTCTGGAACCAGGCTTCACGTCGCCTTGATTTTCGTTTCGTCGTTTGCTAGTTTGAGCTACCAACCACCAACAGGGACGCCATGAGAAGAATTCTCGTCGTTGATGACGAAGAGTCGTTTCGGAAGTCGATGGCAGCACAGCTGAAGCTCAAGGGATTTCATGTGATCGAAGCTGGCGACGGCTTGGAGGGCGTGGAGATGGCAATGCAGCACAATCCGGAAGTCATCCTGAGCGACGTTCAGATGGACAACATGAACGGGTTCATGATGGTGGAGGAGTTGCAGCAGGACCCAAAAACGGCCTCCATTCCGGTCATTCTGATGACCAGCGCAGCCTTGGCGGCGGGAGCCTGGGACTCCGGAGTCGCGGTTGAATACCTCGAAAAACCCTTCACAATCGCGAAGCTTCTGGAGGTTATAAACAAGATCGCGAAAAAATGAATGAGTCACGGATGCTGCAAGGAATCGATCCGTAGGCTGCCAAGAACCTAGGCCGTTGCGAGTGCCACGGAGAGTGCTCGGCTGACCGTTCCCTTCCTTGCCTTTCACCCCGCCTTTTTTTACTTTCTACAGAGCTTTCTCACCTCAACTAGACGCTTACGCGCTTCTCCGTACTGGATATCCCGCATGGCGCGCTACACACCGGAAGAGATACGCACGAAGTTTGTCAACGCCGCGGACTTCAACGAACTCTTCGACGCGTTTGAAGATGCAATTGCTCAACGGATCCAGGACGTTGAGCTCTACCGCCTGCTTTTCTGGAACCACTCGCTTGGCCCTGACGAGCTCTGCCTCTTCGGCGAGAAACTGGCCAAAGAATTCCCCGACATCGCCTACGATACGTACATGTGGCTAGCCAGCGTATTTGAGGTGACGTATTCATCGTACGACAATTTCGAGCTGGCGATTACGTACTACCGAAAAGCAGCGGAGGCACGACCAAGTTCACCAGATCCGTACCTCGACGCGTGTGATTGCTATGACCCCGATTTGAACATCCCGCCCGTTGATGTCCTTCTTGAGTTTCTCAAACAAGGATTGGGGCACGTCAACAACAAGAAGGTCATTCTCACCCGCCTCTCACACCTGTACCACTTGATCGGCGACGAGGAGCAGAGCAACTACTATCGGGACCTCGCCGACAATGTAGATCGGCCGACTAACTAGCATGCAGCAGTCTCGTTCGACCTTCACTCGCGGCACCCTCTATGTTGTTCTCGCCGTTCTCTTCTGGGGCAACTCCGCCGCGCTTGCGAAGTATCTTTTCCTCACGCGCTACGATCCGCTCATCATCACTCAGACGCGCGTTTCCCTTTCGTTTATCATGCTGACGGCCTACTTCCTCTTCGTGAACCGGGATGTCTTCCGCGTGCCGCTGCGTGCCCTTTCTTCCTTCGCCCTTGTTGGGGTGATTGGCATCGCATCGACCAACTATACATATTACTACACGGTGAAGGAATCGACCGTCGCGACGGCCATCCTCATTCAGAATGCAGCGCCCGTCCTGGTGATGGTCTACGCTGTCCTGATCGCGAAAGAGGAGGAGTTCAACGTCATCAAGATGTTGGCGCTTCTCCTCGCACTGGGAGGATGCTACTTTGCTGTGAGTGGGGGGAGCCTGAGGGATGTGAAGCTGTCGGGCTGGGCGCTCCTAACGGGTCCCGCATCGATGCTCACATACGCCTTCATGCTCCTCGCTTCCAAGCGCGTGCTCCGAGAATACCCCGTCTGGACGATGCTGGTGTATGCCCTCGGATTTGCCACGCTGTTCTGGCTCCTCGTCAATCCGCCATGGGCGATTGCCGCCAAGGGCTACGCGCTGGAAGATTGGGGGATCTTCGTCGTGTTTGCTGTGCTCTCCATTCTTACTCCCTACATCTTCTTCATCAACGGTTTGAAGTTGCTGGAGGCATCGACGGCGGGCGTGATCACCACGTTGGAGCCGGTGGTGGCAATCGCAGTCGCCTACGTTGCTCTCGGAGAAACACTCACAAGCATCCAGCTCCTAGGAGCGGTCGGGGTGGTGTGCGCTATCTTGCTGCTCCAGGTGCAGCGGGAGTATTTCTATCGACTGCTTCGACGGAGGGAGCATGCGGACTGAGCGACGCATGGCCCGCCTGGTGTACGTGCTCCGGCACCGGCAGCCCGATCTGACGGTCGTGATCGAAAACGTTCACGATCCGCACAATGTGAGCGCCATTCTCCGCTCCTGCGATGCGGCGGGCGTTACGGAGGTCCAACTGGTCTATACGGTGGAAGGATTTCCGAAAATCGGCAGAAAGAGCTCTGCCAGCGCGGGAAAGTGGGTTGAGCGACGGGAATACCGATCGATACGAGACTGCTATTCGGCTCTGCGGGAGAAGGGATTTAGGATCTACGCGACGCGGCTGACTGAAAGCGCCGTGTCTGTGTATGATGTCGACTTGACAAGAAGGGTCGCCATCGTTGTTGGCAACGAGCACCGCGGTGTCTCCGGCGAAGCGGCGGCGGAGGCTGATGGGACAATCCAGATACCCATGTTCGGCATGATACGAAGCTTGAACGTCTCCGTCGCGTCGGCGATCATGTTGTACGAAGCTGTCCGGCAACGATTGAAGAAGGGACACTATAAGAGATCGAGGTCATCCAAAAAGAAGCTTGAGCAGTTGATCGAGCAGTGGATGAGGAGGTAGGTTGGTGAAGATTGAAGATCGCTGGAGATTCTATCACCTCTCTTGGCTGATGCTGCAGGCTCTCACTGAATTCTTGTTTCTCGCCTGGCAACCCTGTATATTCGTGGCAGAGGATTTCGCCTGAGAACATGGTCATCCGCCCGGAAACATCGCGTTTTATCAGCGAACTCGAACAGCATGCCAACCGCAAGTTAAATCATCCGTACGAGGTAGCGGAACTTCTTGACGCTGCCCGGGAATCCGACAACATCAGGCTGTTTGAAGATGCGATCTTTCATGCGAAGTTCATCACCAAGTCTTTCGGTGTCATGCAGCGGATCGGAGCGGATGGGGAAGGGTATGACAAGCTCTCTGCCGAGTTTCAGTTAAGCCTCGACAAGGCGGCGACCCTGATTCGGCAGATTGCAGAGACCATGTCGGAGGGGCGCCGTCAGCACCACAGGGCGCTCTTCTTTTCGCTCGACCAGGAGAGCCTGTCGCGATTCATGGAGTTTCTGGATGACCTTTCCCTTGTGAAGAACTGGAGGGTAGACGGGAACCCCCTTCCGTAACACGTTGGATGTCCACAATGGTGATCTCCCACCAATGATACGTGAGTTCTGAACTCAGATCTTGAAACCTGACAAGTCGAGTCTGAACCTGATTGCCGAGATGAACAGGATTCTATCGAGCGCGATTCTTGCTTGTGCCTTGCTTGTCCTGTGCGTATTCCTGGAACCGCCCATCACGATTCTCGCATGGCTTATCCTAGGAGCGGGTCTTCTCTCACTGCTGTACATCTGTTTCGCGTGCCACTTCATCGTCCAACAGCTCAGGTCGAATCATCACACTTCAGACTAAATATGAGACGAACTGCCTCAGTTTTCCGTTCATTCATCCTCGCCATGCTTGGTGTTGTATGCCTAACCGCTTTGGCGATGTTCTGGGCGTTTTCGCAGACGGCTACATCGAGAAAGGAGCCGGCCGTGAAACCCGGCATCGATGTCCTCCGCAGTCGGAATTTTGACGTCTTGCAGGGAAAGCGGGTGGGTCTTATCACTAACCCAACTGGAATAACCTCGGACCTTCAGGCCACGGTGGACGTGTTGCACAACGCAACGGGTGTCGAGTTGGTTGCCCTGTTCGGGCCCGAGCATGGTATTCGAGGGGACACAGAGGGAGGGAAGTACGTCGAGAACTATACTGACAGCAAGACGGGCCTTCCGGTCTACTCGCTCTACGGCAGGAACCGGAAGCCAACGAAGGAAATGCTCCGAGGCATCGATGTTCTCGTGTACGACATTCAGGATATCGGAGCAAGATCATACACCTACATTTCGACGCTCGGCCTGGCGATGGAGGCCGCCGCACAGAACGACGTGACCTTTGTGGTCCTGGATAGGCCGAACCCACTGACCGGACTCAGGGTGGAAGGTCCAATGCTGGATCCAGAATTCAAGTCGTTCATCGGCATGTATCCCATTCCCTATGTCTACGGGATGACGGTCGGTGAACTGGCGGAAATGATCAACATGGAAGGCTGGCTCGAAAACGGTGCGCTCTGCCGGCTGATTGTCATCCCGATGGAAGGTTGGAAGCGGTCGATGTGGTGGGATGAGACAGGCCTCGTGTGGGTTCCGACATCACCCCATATCCCCCGTGCCGAGACCGCGATGTTCTATGTTATGACCGGTTTGCTGGGAGAACTGGGAACCGCGAATCAAGGTGTGGGCTACACGCTGCCATTTGAACTCGTCGGGGGACCGTGGGTACACAGTGAGAAACTGGCGGACTATCTCAACAGCCGTAGACTCGGAGGCGTTGAGTTTCGCCCTCTTTCGTACAAGCCGTTCTACTTTGACACTTCAAACGGAAGGTTTCATGGTGTCCAGATCCATGTCACCGATCGGGAGAAGCTCAGCATGACAGCCGTCCAGATCACCATCCTTGACGCCTTGAGAAGGGTGTTTCCCGAGAAAGACATCTATGAGCGGGCGAAACCGGACAGAATCAATGCCTTCGACAAAGCTGTCGGGTCGAGCGAGATGCGCACAGCTCACCAGAACGGTAAGTCCGTAGAGGAGTTGCTTCGGGATATCGACCAGGAACGGGCGTTGTTCATGATCAAGCGTGAAAAGTACCTTCTATATGAGTAGCCTCGGGTCCATAAGGTTCGGCATGAGGAGGCGAGTTGCGGCATGGATCGCCATTCTCCTTCTTGCAGCGAGTCTCCAGTCTGCAGCGCAGACGTCATCGCATCCCGGATTTATCTTCTTGCCGTTTGAAAACAAATCCAGTTTTACAGGTAGGTGGGATGTCGGTGTTGATGTCCCTCGATTTCTCAGTGCCTATATCAAAGAACGATATCGCATTCCGACGATCTCGCCGGTCATCGTCAGAAACTTCCAGCAGGAGAATCAACTCCCGGATCGTTCGCTCGATGACGTGAAGTTCTGGAGCGAGATCTATCGCCGTTTTGAGATTCGTTATCTTGTCGCCGGCACCGTGGAGGAATTCGATATCTCGCGATTCATGACCGGCCAGCCGCTGCTCGGTGGGTACGAAGCCTTCAAGGGGGAAGTGAACATCACGTACATTGTGTACGATCTCGACCGAACGGTCTCCTCCGGTGCACCTGTCTGGATCAAGAAGGGAGAAGCAGCAGGGGAATTTGCGGACCGTTCGCTGGTCTTGACGCTATTCGGGAAGCAGAGCGAGCGGACCCTCGAGTACCGCGACCTGGACAAGATCACGTTTGGAACGGAAGAGTTCAATCGTACGGTCATCGGTCAGGCGTGCTTCCAGATGAGCGAGCATGTTTCGCTGGACCTTGAGAGCACCCTGCCATCAATCAAAGCGTGGGCGATGACGAGCGCGGATAGTCTGCTTCTCTATTCACAGAGTCTGGACAGCATCTCCCTTGGTTTCAGATCAACGACGATTACCGGGGCGGTTGTGTTCATCGAAGGCAAGAGCGCGTTCATCAATCTCGGGAGCGAGGATGGAGTTCGCTCGAAGCTGCGCCTGTACGTCTACCGCGACGTCGATCAAACGAGGACCCGAGTGGGCGAGCTTGAGGTCGTCGATGTCCGGGGCCCACATCTTTCACTTGCAACCGTGATCAGCGCTGAGAAGGAGATCAAAGCGAAAGACCAGGTCGTCGTCACCATTATTCGTTGAGCTCCTTGCTTTTGACTCCCTGCTTTGGTATTTTCAGCAAACGACGGATGAGCTCACCCCTTCAACCAGCCATTTCATGGAGCAGGCTGTGAGCCCCGGTGGAATCGGGGCAAATCTCGCAAAGCTACAGGACACTTCAACCGACGCACAAATCCCCTCGCAGCACGACAGCTCCTCCACACAAGAAGCTTCGCTCTCGGGACATAGCCCGGAAGTCGCCAAGAGATATGCACGCACAAAGATCAGTCTGGGCATTCTTGGGACGCTGGTTTTCTTCGCGTTGACGCTTGTCCTCGTCGCAACCGGGGCCACAAGGGCGGTGGAAGATTTTGTGCGCAGTTTTGTCAGCAACAACTACATTGCCCTCTTGGCTTTTGCAGCCGTACTCGGATCGGTGGAAATTGTCGCAGCGTTCCCCCTGCGGCTCTATTCGGGATTCTTGCTGGAGCACAAGTACAACCTCTCGAATCAGTCATTCCCGGCGTGGGTGTGGGAGGGAGCGAAAGGGATGTTTATCGGGCTGCTCGTGGGAACGCCGATTCTGCTCGGCCTGTACTATTGCCTGAGGACCTTCGGTGACTCGTGGTGGCTGCCGGTGGGCGCCATTTTCTTTTTCGTCTCAGTGGTGCTCGCTCGTGTTGCACCAGTCCTTATCTTTCCCTTGTTCTACAGATTCAGACCGGTGGCGGACGGGGAAATTAAGGACAGGCTTGTGAAGCTTTGCCGCATGGCCGGAATGTCGGTTAAGGGCGTCTTCGTTTTTGACATGAGTAAGAGTACGAAGAAGGCAAATGCCGCGTTCGCGGGGATTGGTAGATCGAGACGTATCATTCTCGGCGACACGCTGATCGCCAACTTCATGAACGAGGAGATTGAAACCATCGTCGCACACGAGCTGGGTCACTTCAAGCTCAGGCATGTCTGGGCGGCGCTGTTGGTAGGCACCGTCAATACGTTCCTGGGCTTATACGTGACGGGCGAGGTCTATGGGGCAAGTGTGTCGTGGTTCGGATTCTCTGCTATCGATCAACTTGCTGCCCTGCCGCTTCTTGGTTTCTGGCTGGGGGTGTATTCGCTTGTCACGGGTCCGGTGTCGAACATGATTTCCCGTTCGCACGAGCGCGCTGCTGATCGGTTCGCGGTCCTGCTGTCCGGCAAAAAGGAACCGTTTGTCAACGCGTTGAGGAAGCTGGCGGTCGTGAACCTCTCGGACACATCGCCGCACCCTGTGGTCGAGTTCCTCTTCCACAGCCACCCGTCGATCGAAAAGCGGATCAGAGCGATTGAATGCATCTCGGTGGATGTTAAGCAATAGAGTGATCAGTCTCGCATGTTGGTTACACTGTTCAAGGGTCTGTTAATCGTTCTCCTTGCGATTCCGCTGTCAATTCTTGCCTTGTTGTCTGTGCCGGTCGACAAGAGCGGGAAGTCCTTTCATCTGATTGCGCGAACGTGGTCAAGATTCATCCTCTGGATCTTTGGGATCAAGGTGAAGGTACGGGGTCTGGAGCACCTTGAACCGAAGAGACATTATGTGTATGTATCGAATCACGCGAGCATGTTTGACATCCCCGCGCTGATCATCGGCATCCCGGACGACGTGCGATTGGTGCTGAAAAAGGAACTGACGAAGGTGCCGATTTGGGGATGGGCGTTGAGGTACGGTCACTACATCACGATTGACCGGGGAAAAGCGCGGGCCGCTATGAAGAGCCTGGAACGGGCGGCTGAGCGAATGCGCACGGGGGCATCGGTGATCCTGTTCGCCGAGGGAACGAGGACGAGGGACGGCAAGCTGCAGGACTTCAAACGGGGTGCGTTCTCCCTCGCTGTACGATCCGGTGTGCCGATCGTCCCGGTTGCAATCAACAACACCTTTGGGATCCTGCCGAAGGGATCCATCCATGTTCGGCCTGCCGATATTGAAATGGTTTTGGAAAAGCCCATCCCGACGTCAAATGTCGAGGGGAGGGAGGCGGAAACTAGGCTTTTGACGGAAGTGCGCGCGGCGATCAAAAAGCACTATGTTGAACAATCGTAGGCTATGGTATGCCCGTTACGATAGAAGATGTTGAGCATATCGCCAAGCTTGCTCGTTTGGAGTTCAGCGAGGAAGAGAAGGAGAAATTCACCCATCAGTTGAATCAAATCCTGACATACATGGCGCAGCTCAACAAGATCGACACGAGTGCCGTTGAGCCGCTGTCGCACGTCATCGAGTTGAGCAATGTGTTCCGGCCGGATGTCGTGAAGCCGGGGTTAACGCAGGAAAAGGCGCTGAAGAACGCGCCGGCGAAGACTGAGAAGTTCTTCAAGGTTCCAAAAGTGATTGGTGAAAGGTGACTGATGCCTCACGTCGTAGGAGTTATTCCGGCCCGATACGCCTCCCAGCGCCTGCCCGGTAAGCCGTTGGTCGACTTGCTCGGGAAACCGATGATACAGCGCGTGTATGAGCAATCGGTGAAAGCCACGTTGCTGGATCAGGTGATCGTTGCGACCGACGATCGGCGGATTGCAGACGCGGTGCGATCCTTCGGGGGCGAGGCGGTGATGACGTCGGCAGACATCACGAGCGGAAGCGACCGCGTTGCGGCCGTCGCACGGCAGGCTCAAGGCGACGTGTTTGTCAACGTGCAGGGCGACGAGCCGCTGATTGCCCCGGAGATGATCGACGAGGCGATTCGCGTTGTACTGGACGATCGGAATGCTGGGATCGGTACCCTTGCCAAGAAGATCGAATCGCCGGAGGATCTGGTGAATCCGAGCGTTGTCAAAGTGGTCTTCGGGACGGACTCCTATGCCCTCTACTTCTCGCGCTCACCGATTCCTTTTGTGCGGGACGTTATCGACCGGGCGAGGTGGCTTGACCATCAATCGTTCTTCAAGCACATCGGCATCTATGTGTTTCGAAGAGAATCAATCTTACAGTACGGTCAACTTCCCGAGTCGTCTCTGGAGCGGGCTGAGCGACTCGAGCAGCTGCGAATTCTGGAGTATGGGTTTCGCATCAAGGTCGGGTTCACGCGTTACGACAGCATCCCCGTCGACACCGAGAGGGACGTGGAACGGATTCTCTCCATGTTGCGTTAGCTGTGAATTCAGTAACTGCTTGGTGAGGGCACTGCTGAGGCCTTGCCCCGCTGGCTAGAATGAACTCAAACGTATCCCCTGTCCGAACGTCGAATTGAAGCTATGGCAAGGAATCACATCAAATACATCTTCGTCACCGGAGGGGTAGTTTCCTCGCTGGGAAAGGGCATTGCGGCAGCGTCGCTTGGTCTCTTGCTTAAAGCGCGCGGCCTTCGCGTCACGATCCAGAAGTTCGATCCGTACATCAACGTCGATCCGGGTACAATGAATCCGTTTCAACACGGCGAGGTGTATGTCACAGACGACGGGGCGGAGACCGACCTCGATCTTGGCCATTACGAGCGCTTCCTGGATGTGAGCACGACGCGGCAGAACAACGCAACGACGGGCCAGATCTACTACGAGGTCATTGCCAAGGAGCGCCGCGGCGACTATCTGGGCGCCACGGTTCAGGTGATCCCCCACATCACCGATGAGATCAAGCGTCGAATCTCCGGCCTTGCCGCAACCGGGAAGTACGACGTTATTATTACAGAGGTTGGGGGAACCGTCGGTGATATCGAGAGTCTGCCCTTCCTTGAAGCGATTCGCCAGTTCACGATGAGCCTTGGTCACCGCAACGTGCTCAACATTCACGTCACGCTCGTCCCCTATATCAGGTCGGCGGCGGAACTCAAGACCAAACCGACCCAGCACAGTGTGAAGACACTCCTGGAGATCGGACTTCAACCCGACGTATTGATCTGTCGAACCGAGAAGCACTTGACCCGTGAGGTGCGCGAGAAGATCGCCCTCTTCTGCAATGTCCAACCGGAAGCGGTCATAGAAGGACAGGATGTCCATTCGATCTACGAGGTCCCGCTCGTCCTGGAGCGGGAGCGTCTCGCGGAAATTGTGATTGAGAAACTCAGCCTGAAGTGCAATCGTCCGGACCTGCGACGCTGGACACGATTTGTCAATCGCATCAAGCATCCGGCTGGACGGGTGACGATCGCCGTCTGCGGGAAGTATACGGATGTCCTCGATGCCTACAAGAGCATCACGGAGGCGTTCGTCCATGCAGGGGCCGAGAACGAAGTGGCGGTCGAAGTCAGGTGGGTGAAAGCAGAGGATATCGAGCATCATGGCGCGGAGCGCTACCTGAGCGACGTTTCCGGTCTGCTCGTGCCCGGAGGATTCGGGGAGAGGGGTATCCGGGGAAAGATCGAAGCGATCCGGTACGTGCGGGAGCATAGCATTCCGTTCCTGGGAATTTGCCTCGGCCTTCAGTGCGCGGTCATCGAGTTTGCCCGGAACGTCTGCAAGCTTCATGGTGCCAACAGCACGGAGTTCAAGAAGACCAAGTACAACGTCATCGATCTCATGCTCGAGCAGAAGGGTGTCAAGATTCTCGGCGGGACTATGCGCCTCGGCGCCTATCCCTGTATCCTGACCAAAGGGACGAAAGCGTTCAAGGCCTACCGGAAGGAGCTGATCTACGAACGGCACCGTCATCGGTACGAGGTCAACAACAAGTTCCGCAAGAAACTTACCGAAGGCGGAATGGTGTTAAGCGGACTCTCGCCCGACAACTCCCTTGTGGAGATCATCGAACTCCCCGACCATCCCTGGTTCGTAGCGGGCCAATTCCATCCGGAGCTCAGGTCGCGAGCAATCAATCCGCATCCCTTGTTCCGCGAATTCGTGAGAGCGGCCAAAGAACTCGCCAGAGAGTCATCAGCAAAGCCGTCAAGGAAGGTCAAATGAACTTCCGTCCATTCATCCTGCCTATCATGCTGAGCGCCTTGCTGCTGGGGTGCAGCGCATCGTCGAGGCTTCAGTCTGCATTCGGCAACAAGTACCGGTACTCCATCTCGATGGTGACTCCGGAGAGATCGACGAGCATGCTCTTCCGGGATGATGTTCTCATCATTCAGTTTCGCCTCGACGATCCTGCCGTTCGATTCCAGCTGCAAAACCTCTCGCCCGCGCACATGAGTATCGAATGGCCTCAGGCGTCGATTGGAATACGAGGTACATACTCGCCGGTCCGGAATCTCGCGACCTTCTACGATTCTGGAGCTGCTGCACGTGTCAGCCCTCTCATTCCGTCACTGGGCGTGGTGCGCGATGTCGTTCTTCCGCGTGGAAATGCCTCATTCGACGGGATGCGATGGCGCGTGGCAGACCTCCTGCCAACAGCTGATGAAAATTCCGATGCGAAGCGGAGATCGATCCTGGAAGCGCAGGGATCAAACATCGATGTGGTACTTCCGATCCTGGTGGGGACAGATCGTCGTATCTACCGTTTCACATTTGTCGTTGATTCAGTGCGCCAGATCTCATGGACCGACCAGCGGATTCCCGACTGGCTCCCGCCGCAGCCGCCAGTGCGAAAACTGACGCCGAGCACGGTCGAGCAGATTACCGCGGCCATTATCGCCGGGAGCTTTCTAGGTGTCTTTGCCTACATGAGGACTGCGAAGAAATCACCAATTGTTGAGTGAAGGTTGACATCGTGGAGCGATCCGTCGTTCGGCTACTATCATTCTTCTTGATCCTGGCCGCAGCAAGCTTTCCCTTCTTCAGATGTTCCGGTGTGAAGCCCCAGACCGTATCCGATGATACGTTCTTTGAACCTCTCACCTCGCTCGACCGCACGCCTGTTCACAAGCCCGCCACAGCTCGGCCTCAGTATCCGGATACCACCTGGATCGCGCGGGCAGATTCGCTCTTGAGTGTTATGAAGGAACAAGAACGACGCCTTAGCGCGCTTTCACTTCAGTTTGACCGCCTCCACGGAGCCCGGGGAACAGTCCCACGCAACTCCCTCATCCAGGAGGGTGAACAAGCGGCTCAGCCATCCAAGACACCTCCTCAGGAACAGCTTGCCGTTGCCGTGACGTACCAGGACGCACTGCATCTCGTGAGATCGAGGCTCTTCGAGAGAGCTCTGGTGGCCTTCCAGGAGCTTGTGCGCCGCGGAATCCCAAATGAACTGGGAGACAATTGCCATTTCTGGATCGGTGTCAGTTATTACAACCTGAAGCAGTTTGATCGGGCCGTGGTTGCATTCGGACAGGTGATCGATTGGAAAGGCTCAAACAAGAAGCCCGACGCGCTCTATATGCTGGGGCAGACTCACGAGCGGCTGGGCAGCCGTCAGCAGGCGATGGTGATGTTCGAAACGCTTCTCAAGGAATTCCCCACGAGTGAACTCGCACCCGCCGCTCGCCGGAAGCTCAGTGCCCTCGGCTCAATCGAGTGAGTCGATTCTCCTCATCAAACGGCAGCATCGGTACAAGAGGAAGCCCCGCGGCAATGCGGGGCTTCGGTGTTTCTGATGAAGCCGGCCTTTGGACGCGGGGGAGCGAGCTATCGTGACCGCTTTGCCCGCCGCGCCGGCCGCTTCGGCGGAGACTCGCCAGGTTTTGTTCGCGCTTCCAGATTCCTGATCTGGTTCTCGAGTTGACCGACAGCGGCCGCAACCTCCTGAAAGACCCGCTGTTCCAGTTCTCTCCGTTGCCGGCGAGCTGCGGTCAGTGTCCCATAGATGATTATGCTGGCAATAATCACGATGCACAGCATAGCATAGATCCAGATGACCCTTTTCTCTATGTTGCTTTTGAGTAGTTCGGAGTTGTAGACGATGAGGAACTGAAGGCTATCCACACGTCTGGCTACGTCACTGTAGCTTGACACCAATTCCGCTGCTGTGCTGTCACGTTGTTCAACGCCGACACGTGCAATTGGCCGGGATGGCTCCCGTACAGTTCGTTGACCTTGGACGGCGGAATCAAGCGGCAGCAAGAAGCTTGCGGCAACGATGCATCCGAAGATGCTTCTTTCCACGGGCGTCTCCTCCTAACTTGGAACATACGGGCTGTCGAGATGAAGAGATCTGGCGATCGCCAGCGTGCTTCAAATTAGACAGATAGGTCCCCAATGTCAACATCCTGCATCACAAGGCGCAGACCGCGTTGAATTTCAGCGGCTCTTTGCCTATTTTGGAGTGCAAGAGATTGCTGATACCACTGTCACGGGCATCCCACTATGGAGCACTCCCCATGCGCTCGGCTCTTCTTTTCGCCCCTCTTCTGATTGTCATTTGTACTATGGTCAACGCGCAAACCGCCGACGTTATACTCACAAACGCAAGAGTGTGGACGGTTGACAAGGCTCAGCCGACAGCAGAGGCCGTGGCGGTCCTGGGGGCAAGAATCCTCGCTGTCGGCTCAAGGAGTGGGATGGAAAAGCACGTTGGGCCGCAGACGAAGGTCATCGATCTCAAAGGGAAGCGTGTGCTCCCTGGTTTCATTGACAACCACACGCACTTCATGAGTGGCGGATTTCAACTGCAGAACGTAGATCTGCGCTATGCAAGAGATGAGGAAGAATTCGCGCAACTCATCAAGGCACGGGCCGAGAAATTCCCCGGCCGATGGATCACGGGAGGCGACTGGGATCACGACAACTGGCCAGGGGGCAACCTCCCGACGAAGCAGTTGATCGACAAGTACACTCCCAGCACGCCGGTGTTCGTGAATCGGTACGATGGGCATATGGCACTGGCGAACTCACATGTGCTCAAGCTCGCTGGCATCACGAAGGACACGCCCGATCCTCCCGGAGGAACAATTGTTAAAGATCCAAGGAGCGGAGAGCCAACTGGTGTGCTCAAAGATGAGGCGATGAGTCTTGTCTACAACCGCATGCCGGATCCGACCGAGCAGGAGATGCTCGAGGCGGCCCGGCTCGGGCTGGCGGAAGCACGGAAGTACGGGGTGACGAGCGTTCAGGACGTTTCGTCCAACGCACACCTTCGCGTGTACAGGGCGTTGAGGAAAAAAGGCGAACTCACAGCACGGTTCTTCTGCCGTCTGCCCATTGCGCAGTATGAACAGCTTTCGGCGTCGGGCGTCAAAGCCGGATCCGGCGATGAATGGATTCGGATCGGTGCTCTGAAGGGCTTTGTCGATGGATCCCTGGGATCCTCCACCGCGCTCTTCTTTGATCCGTACACTTCGGATCCCCGCACTCGGGGCCTGGCGATGGACATTGTGACCGACGGTCAGCTGGAGAAGTGGGCGCTGGCAGCCGACAAGGCCGGACTGCAGCTCTCCATCCACGCGATCGGGGACAGCGCAAATAGCCTTCTTCTCGATCTCTTTGAAAAGATTGTGCGGACGAATCCGGCGTGGGACCGGCGATTCCGGGTCGAGCATGCACAGCACATCGATCCGAAAGACTTCCGGCGCTTTGCCAAGCTCGGTGTCATCGCGTCCGTTCAGCCGTATCATGCCATCGATGACGGGCGATGGGCGGAGAAGCGGATCGGTCACGAGCGATGCAAGACGACCTACCCGTTCCGATCGTTCCTTGATAACGGCGTGAGGCTGAGTTTCGGCAGCGATTGGACTGTGGCTCCGATAAACCCGCTGCTCGGGATCTACGCCGCCGTCACTCGCCGTACGACTGACGGCGCGAATCCCGGCGGATGGTTCCCCGAACAGAAGATCACCGTTACGGAAGCTATCGAGGCGTACACCATCACCAACGCGTATGTTTCATTTGAAGAGAACGAGAAGGGATCGATCTCCGTCGGTAAGCTGGCGGATCTGGTGGTGCTGTCGGAGGATATTCTCTCGATTGATCCCGTGAAGATCCAAGGCGTTCAGGTGGAGATGACAGTTGTGGGTGGGAAGATCGTTTACGAAGTAGGGAAGGAGTGAGCAGTGGATCGCGTCTAGCCTCTCATGATCTCGGGGATAAAGGTGAAGTAGTGCCTACCAAAGAGGAAATACTGAAGGTACTCGACAAGCTGAACTACTTGACGGCCGACGACCTAGAGACTGAAGAGCTTGAGTTCAAACCGTGGCGGGGCGTTCCAAAACAAAACCATTCAGTTGCTGCCGAATACGCAGTGTGTTTGGCGAATGCGAAGGGAGGCATAATCGTCTTTGGAATTGACGATCGCGTTATCGGGAGGAAGAACGCAATTCATGGATGTAAAGATTATGACCTTGACGTCATCAAGAATGCCGTTTTTCAATCCACGACACCGAGCATACGTGTAGAAGTTGAAGAACTGAACGTTCCAGAAGGTGTCTTGCTCCTCGTTCGCGTTCCAGCAGCAGCAGCGAACACGACATACGGAACAGTGGAAGGTTTGTACAAGAT
>VGWB01000062.1 GCA_016873755.1 Ignavibacteria bacterium
ACACCGCCGAACCATCGCATCGACCGCCTTCAGATCGGGCTTGCCGTTGGCGATGCAGTTCTCATGAACGGCCTGGGCGACCGCACCAGGGAATCTGCCGGGGAGAGACTCGGGTGTGCGAGGCACCTTTGCCGCGTCCTGGATGTTCGTGGCGGGCTTTGCCGGCTTCTGTTGCTGAGCCAAGAGATCAAGAGGTGAAAGCGCAGGCAACGTGGCCGCAAAACCACCCGCAGCAATGCGCTTCACGAACTCCCGTCGATCGAGTGTGTCGAGTTTTCTTGAGGGTTCCATTGTGCCGTCCTTTTGGGAGTGGAGGTTGAAGAAGCTGCAGCTATGCACGAGTTGGCTCGCGATCAGTGGTTCGACGATCAGCTTACGAAAAGCCGACGTGTCGCAAAATCAGGATCGCTGGTCAGATTGACACCAAGCTTTCGCAGTCCAGCTTCGTCGCCAGGGGTTGGGATATGCGTCATATGTACTTCGCAGCCGCGGAGTTCCTTTAGGTTCTCAACGGCGGCATGAGCAGCGGGATTCATCGTCGCGCTGATGTTCAGAGCGATTAGTGTCTCCTCAAGGTCGAGGCTCACCATTTTTCCCTGGAGCACGTCCTTCTTGAAATGGCTGAGCGATTCGATAATGTTCGGGGGGAGCAGGTGCAGAGCATCCGGGAGGCAGGCCAACCGTTTGACGGCGTTCAGTACCAGCGCCGATGACGCGTGCATAAGCGATGAGTTCTTGCCGGTAACAATTGATCCATCCGGGAGTTCCAACGCAGCCCCGACGAAGATGCCTTCCGTTCCTTTTCCGGTCTTTTCCGCTTCGAGGGCCGCTTGCCGTGCCGGGAGGACCGGACGTCGATCCTCCGGCTTGGCTTCGAGCTCGTTCATGAGAAGCTCGGCCCGCTGCACCGTCTCCTTCTCGGCGATGCCCATCACGTACTCGCAAGCGTACCGAAAGTAGCGCCGGATGATCTCCTGCGTGGCTGCCGCGCGAACCACCGCGTCATCGACGATGCCGTACCCCGCCCGATTGACGCCCATGTCCGTCGGTGACTTATAGAACGACATGCTCCCGGTAATTTTTTCTATGATTCGTCTCAGCAACGGGAACGCTTCAACATCACGATTGTAATTCACTGCTTTTTCGTTGTACGCTTCGAGATGAAACGAATCGATGACGTTGAAATCCTTGATGTCCGCGGTGGCTGCTTCGTAGGCGACATTGACCGGATGTTTCAACGGCAGGTTCCAAATCGGGAAGGTCTCGAACTTGGCATAGCCGGCGTGGATGCCTCGATGCCACTCGTGGTAAAGCTGCGACAGGCAGGTGGCAAGCTTGCCGCTCAGCGGACCGGGCCCTGTGATGACAACGATGGGCTTTGTTGTCGGGATGTACTCATTCGCGCCGTATCCCTCATTGCTCACAACCAGATCGATGTCCGTGGGATAACCCTTGGTGTGCCGGTGTGTGTAGACACGAACATTGCGACGCTCGAGCTTATTCCTAAAGAGCGCGGCGGAGGGCTGGTTTTCGAAGCGTGTGATGACGACAGCGGTGACTGTGATCCCCCACTCGCTGAGATCATCGATGAGTTTCAGGGCATCCGAGTCGTAGGTTATCCCGAAATCGGCACGGACTTTCTTCCGCTCGATGTCCCCTGCATAAATGCAAAGGATCACCTCGGATTTATCCCGAAGCTGCTGGAGAAGACGCATTTTAACATTTGCATCAAATCCCGGAAGCACGCGTGCGGCATGGTAGTCGAAAATAAGCTTGCCGCCGAATTCAAGATATAACTTGTTGTCGAAGCGCGCGACTCGCAGAAGGATAGATGCTGTCTGCTCGGTGAGGTATTTCTCGTTGTCGAAGCCGGTTCTGCTGGGCACACTCCCTCCCATTGGTGCAGTCTGCCGAGACGATTCTTTCCGGTGCGTTACGGTGGAATGATGCTAACCAGCTTTTCCATGAAATGCAATGAAAAGGAGTATTCGAGGCCGAGCCTGCTCACCTCTCATGAAGCTGCTTCGCCTGCGAAAGCATAAATATCGCGAATGACCCGAGCCAGTGCTCACCCTCGTAGTGTCCGCTTGCGATGTGGCCTAGCGTGCTTTCGGCATGCCGCACCGCGGATTCCACCAGGTTTCGCCGCGTAGGATGTGCTTCTGGAAAACTCGAGGCGATCCCTATCATGCACCAGGCCCTACTGAGGTTGAGGCCGTCGAGATGAACGATCTTTGGATCGCTCCGGTCACTCACTATGGCAGACTGGAGCAAAGCGCGCGGCGTTCCTTTATCGATTTCTGGAAGGAATTGTGCGAACCACTTCTGGAACCGGTGAGGAAGAAGAACGCGACGCATCAAATCGGCTTCCATCAAGCAGGGCGAAAAGAAATCCTCCCCTCCGGGCTCCCACGAGGCAGGGCACGCCTCGTCCCGTTCGTAGTACGCCAAAGCTCGTTCCACGAGTAGCTTTTCGAGCTCCTTGTTTCCTGCCGCGCGGGCATAGTCAAGCGCGAACGCGACGCCGAAGGCGGTGTTGGGGTGAACTCCCGTTCGAATCGGGTAGGTTTGGCGAGGCAGGAAATCCAGATAGCGCCGGCAGATGGCGCGAGCCAGGGGGGTGAGATTCTTAGACCACTGGCGTGCGTCCGGATCGTCCCAGGCCTGTGTCTCCTCGGCCAGCTTCAAAAGCCAGGCCCACCCGTACATACGCTCGAAGGATTTGCGTCCCGGTTGGTCGAGGTAAGTGACTTCCGCCCTGATATTCTGTGCGCTCAGGTTCTGATGAAGGGCCGCGCGGATTTCAGCTGCTTCGGGGAGGTCAGGAAATGTTCGAAGAAGACGCACAAGCATCCAGTGTCCGTGAACGGAGGAGTGCCAGTCGAAACAACCGTAGAAGGCCGGGTGAAGAGCCTGTGGGCTTTGCAGGTCTCTCTCGTCGTTCATCACATGTTCCGGTTTGTTCGGATACTCTTTGTTGATGCAGTTCAGTGCGAGGCGGGCAAAATTCGAGGCGGCCTCTGGCGTCAGCCTGAGTCTCAACAACAGCTTTTCCTCGACGGCTCTTCCGGCATCCTGGCACACTCCGGCAGGTGTTACCAACAGGAGCACAAGGACCGGGCTAAACATAGAGCGAATGCTCAGGCAAGTCATATGAGGACCTCAGAGTTCAATACATCTGGTGAAAGGGGTCGGAGATGAAATGATGAGACTATCATAAGGAATGAGAGAAGGGTTTCATGGCGCGCATCCGGCATAGGATGACTCCTGCCAAACTAGTGCAGTTTTCGCCGAAAGGCAAAGGATTTCTGGATCGATCTGGACAATCCCTCGCGGAGCATCTCAGTTTTCTTGGATGTACATTTAACCGGTTTCCCGCCGGGTCGTATCACAAATAGACAACAGATTGCAGAACCTCGTGAGGCAAGTCCAGGATCAGCTAGTACAAGACCTCATCCGCGAAGCTAAAGCGGGCAACCCTTATGCGTTTGAGAAGCTTGTTCAACTGCAGCAGACATATGTCTTCTCCCTAGCGATTCGGCTCCTGTATGATAAGGAAGAGGCTAAAGATATCGTCCAGGAGTGCTTCGTCCGAGTTTGGAGACATCTTCATAAGTACGATCCCGCGGTGCGCTTTACGACCTGGCTTTACAGGATCACGGTAAATCTCTGCCTGGATCGGCTTCGTGCGAGGGGAAGGCAACCGCTGATGTTCTCCACGAGCGGAAACGACGAGAGAGTCCGGAGAATTCCGGAACAACACAGCTTGGAACAGGCTCACACAAACCAGGAGTTGGTTGAGATCATCATGGGATTGACCGCATACCTTCCGGAAAAACAGAAGCTTGTGTTCACGCTGCGCGATCTTCAAGACCTATCGGTGGACGAGGTTGCGGAGATTACAGGATTTTCAAGGGAGAGTGTGAAGACGAACCTTCATTATGCACGACGCACCATTCGATCATTGTTGGACCGACACTACGATATTCAGAGGGCGTGAACGATGGACTGCGAGCGATTTGACAAGACGTTACATCTGTACCGGCGGGGAGAGCTGTCGGATCACGAAGCTGCGGAACTTGCTGAGCACGTCAGGACGTGCCGGCGATGCGCTGAAACTCAAGAGAAACTCAGGGAGCTCGACCGCTACGTCGAAAGCGTGCGAGGGATCAGCCCGATGCTCGACGAACCCGAGGAATCAACAGCCCGTGTGATGGCGAGGATTCGCGCCGCCGAAGCGCCGGCAAGAAAAAGCCCAAAGGAAATGATCGACCGCTTGATGGAGTACTTCCTGAAGCCAGGTATCCGATACGCATCTGCTGCCGTCGTAGTTTTCGCTGTCGCATCGTTTTCGCTGCAGTACTTCACGATCCTTCAGAGCATCGGAACTTTGGAGCAGAGGATGGCGGCAACCCCCGCTCCCAGGGCGAAACCGACGGTGTCCTATGCGATCGAAACGGAAGCCATACGATCCACCACTGATCGACACCTTCTGCGCACTCTCGAACCCTATCAGGATCAGGTGCAGTCCGACGGCGCCGTCATCGTCGAGCTGAGGACACTGAGGTTCCTTGCTACTCTCGTCGACGCCAGAGCGTCATTTCTGGCCCGGGGATATATGGACAGAGATCGTGTCGATGCCTTAATTCGCGAGGTCGCAAAAAATACGCGCACACTCATTCGATTTGCCAATGGAGGAGACTAGATTATGCTACGACACCCATGTGTTTCCCTCATCCTGTTGATCCCGCTTTTTGCGGTCCTCTTCAACGGCTGTCTCGAGATCGAAACGACCTCTCGCGTCAACTCGGACGGGACGATTCATCGCACCGTCGTCATCAAAGGGGACTCTGCAGCTATTCACGCAGGAGATTTCCCGTTGCCTCTGGATGCAACATGGGAAAGAGAGATCCAGAAATCGGACGATAAGAGATTCATCCTCACGGCCACAAGACTGTTCCGGGATGCAGATGAGATGAGCGAGGCATTGAAAGGAACAACAGGGAAGACTCTCGGCCTGCGCGCGGAGCTCCAGCGACAATTCCAGTGGTTCTTCACAAAACTAAGATACCGCGAGACGTGGCTCAACTTCGATCCATTCCAGGCGGTCCCCGTGACGGACTACCTCTCGCCGACAGAGGTCGACTTCTTCATTCGTCATGAGCTCTCAAAAGAGCCGTACCCGACAGAAGGCGACAGCCTTGCCCTGAAAGATGCTTCAGAGAGGTTCGAGAAATGGCATGCCGCCAACCTGTTTGAAGCGTACTACCGGGCATTCATGGATGGCGTCAAAAAGTTAAACGATCCACGCCTCACGCCAGCATCTGTCGCAGCCGCAAAAGACAAATTGTGTGAAAAGAGCAAGCAGTACCTCGAGAAGAATAAAATTGACACACTCAAGTTGATCTTCCGTGGTGTCCTGAAGACACCTACTGTCCAAAAAGCTATGGCTGCGAATCCTGAAGGATTTGAGGACTATATGGCACGCCTGCGCTTTCTGGACGGTATCATGGAGAACAGCTACCACAGCAATATCATCATGCCGGGATTGATTGTTCAGACCAACGCGTCTGCACTTGATGGCTCGAAAGCATCATGGGAGGACTACATAAAGTTCTGCCTCCTGCGCGACACCGATCTGGTAGTAGAATCGAGGATTACGAACTGGTGGGCTATTGTCGTCACAGGGATAATCGTCGCGGCTCTGCTCATCCTCCTTGTCGCTACCACCCTGCGCCGCCGCAGGGTTCTTCAGACACCGGCCTCGTAGCTGCGCCGCTGTGGCCAGACAAGAATGCCGACCTTTTGCATATGACATTTTGTGATGCTCTGGTCTGACCCACCTTGCACTTGGTGGGGCAAGCATTCGTGCCTGCCCCACCGGTCAAATACGGATATTTGACCTAGCGGGATTGCCCGGAAATCTTCACCAACACCACCCCGTGCCGGGGAACGGTCGCAGTGAACTCATTGTCAAATGTTCCAAGGTCTTTCTGTCGCCAAATATCGCGGACAATTTTCTTGCCTTGAATACCGATATCGCTCCACCTGGCCGTTACTTTCGTTTTCCAGATTCCTCGGTTGAATAGCCCGACGGCCTTCGACCCATCCTCCATGTCCTTCGCCCATACTTCGAGGTCACCTTCTTTGAAGACCCGACCTGCTTGCTTCCCCAGCGGATCCTGGCTCAACTCCATCATCTCGTCATTTGCGAGGAAGCTGAGCCTGAATTCATCAAGTTGAAGATCATCACGTAATATCCCTCGGGGGATTTCAACGGCCAAGGGAGTCCGGTGGCGTTGACTGTCGGAACGACGCTCTCACTTTTGTTGTTGTAAGCGCTAGGAACGGAGTGCGCTTGCCCCTGAAGTCACATTTTCTTATTTTTACGAAAATCTTTCCGAACTCGGATTCATGAGTATAGCGGTCAATGTTTTAAACGTCGCTCTTCCTTTTTTCTATTTGGCAACAGTCGGCAGTTACGCTCATGCCTTTTTGGCCGACTATTCTTTTGCGAAGAAGCTCAAGACCGCCCTGCTTGCCGTAACGCTCGTTGGACACTTGATTTACATTGTCCTCCGGACGGTCCTCTTTGCCCATCCGCCGATCACGACGATATTTGAGATTATGTCCATTGTTGCGTTCTCGATTGCGGCGTCGTACAGTCTGGTCGAGCATCGGACTGGAATCAAGAACACCGGCTTCTTCATCCTCGTGTTGGCGCTCGTTTTCCAGTCAGGGTCCAGTGCGTTCATCCAAGACCTATCCGAGGTACAGCCGGTACTCAGGAGCAATCTCCTCGGTCTCCACGTGACCAGCGCGATGCTCGGATTTTCCGCCTTCGCGATTGCAGCGGTGTATGGCACACTCTATCTCATGCTGTATCACAACCTGAAGGCAGGGCGGTTCGGGATCATTTATCAGCGCTTGCCGAACCTCGAGAAACTCGAATCAATGGCAACGTTTGCCAACATTTCAGGGTTCGGATTGCTGAGCTTGGCTATCGGGATCGGATTGATCTGGCTATCGCGAGCATTCGACAACGTTTCTTATTTCGATCCAAAGCTTATCGGTACGTTCTTCGTGTGGCTTGTGTACGGAGTTGGGTTAACTGCGAAAGGCGTTATTGGGCTCCAGGGGCGGAAGATCATGATTCTCTCCATCGTGGGATTCCTCACGTCATTCTTCTCCCTTACGATCATCAACTTCTACTTCACCGGATTCCATCGGTTCTTCTAAAGCGGGACGTGCTGCTGGGTACCTTGTTCATATGAACCTTATCGCCTCTGGCATCAATCATCGCACTGCTCCTCTCGAGGTCCGGGAACGCGTCTGGCTCTCCGACACCGAGACCCGAAAAGCCCTTTCGCTGCTGAAGACCGGTCCGTTCTCCGAGTGTGCCCTTGTGTCGACGTGCAATCGAACCGAGATCTATGGCGTTCTCAATGATCTGTCAGCCGAGTCTGAACCTCCAGACGTTTGGAAGCGGATGACCGCTGTGCTGACACAAGTCAAAGCACTCACTGGCGATCTCGACCCGACACACTTCTACTTTCTGAGATCCTGCCACGCGGCGCAGCATCTGTTCAAAGTGGCTACCGGGGCGGATTCGATGATCATCGGCGACATTCAAGTCCTGAGTCAGATCAAAGAAGCATTCCGTCTCGCGGATTCCACGGATGCACTCGGACCGTTCCTCCGCCGGTTGATGCAGTCCGCGTATCACGTCGCCAAGCGGGCACGCACCGAGACGATGATCACCGAAGGAGCGGTGTCCGTTAGTTATGCTGCAGTTGAGCTTGCAGGCAAAATTTTCGCCGACATCGCCACAAGAAAGGCTCTCCTGATCGGCGCGGGCGAAACGGGTGAGCTGACAGCAAAGCATCTCTTTGGACGCGGGATCGGGCATCTCTTTGTGACAAACCGAACACGGAGCAAAGCGGAGCAGATCGTCGCATCGCTCGGCGGCACGGTGACAGAGTTTGAATCGTTTCAGAACCAGCTCGATCACGTCGATATCGTGATTTCATCCGTGACGGGCCCGGGATACATACTCAGTAAATACAACGTCTCACGGTCGATGAAGCGGCGGTCGCATCGCCCGCTTGTCATTATTGATCTCGGCATGCCCCGCAATATCGAACCGCAAAGCAGAAGCGTCGAGAACCTTTTCTTGTACGACATCGACTCTCTTCAGAATGTGGTCGATCAAAATCTCCAGCGACGCAAATCAGAGATCCCACGGGTCAATGCTATCGTCCTCGAAGAGCTGCGCGAATTTTCCGCGTGGATCAAGTCACTCCAGATCCTCCCCACCATCAACGACCTTCGGACTCATTTTGAGCAGATTCGCGCAGAGGAAGTTGCCAAGCACATCAACCGCTTCACCGAGCACGATCGTGAGCTCCTGAACCTCGTCAGCAAGCGGATCATCAACAAGCTGTTGCACACGCCGAGTGTCGAACTCAGGAACAACCATCGAACGGGAGCATCCGAGAGAATGCAGACCGTACAAGTCGTGCGCCAGCTGTTCGGCCTCGGCAAGCTGAAGGGAACAGAGAGCGAGGAGAAGTAAAGGAAAAAGCCTCCATGCCTCCACACAAGACCATCGTTCTTGGAACCCGTGGCAGCGAGCTCGCCCTCTGGCAGGCTCGATGGGTCGATCAGCAACTGAAGCAACGCGATGCTTCTCTCGAGATCGAGACGAGAATCATTAAAACCACGGGAGATAGAATCATCGACTCTCCCCTCGCGAAAATCGGGTCGAAGGGATTGTTTACCAAAGAGATCGAGCACGCGCTACTTGATCGGACGATCGACTTGGCAGTTCATAGCCTCAAAGACGTCCCGACTCTTGTTCCGGCCGGGCTCGCTCTTGCGGCGATCACAGAACGCGAAGATGTTCGTGATGTTTTCCTTGCCCACCCGTCAGCGAAGGTCTCAGGAATCGAAGACCTGGCGCCGAACGGAACCATCGCGACAGGAAGCCTACGGCGCCGAAGCCAGCTCCTCTCGTGGCGACCCGACCTGCGTACCGTGGATGTCCGGGGAAACCTGAACACCCGCTGGCTCAAGCTGCAGCAATCCGTTTGGAGTGGAATGATCTTAGCGATGGCGGGCGTGAAGCGGCTCGGTTGGATGGACCGAGTGACCGAAATCCTGCCCCCCTCTCGTATGTTGCCTGCCGTAGGTCAAGGAGCAATGGGGATCGAAATCCGTGAGGACGACGATCTGATCCGCTCAATTGTTTCTCCGTTACATCACACGGAGACTGCTCAGGCGACGGCATCTGAACGCTCTCTCCTCCGCCACCTTGAAGGAGGGTGCCAGATCCCCATCGGCGCTCTTGGAAGAATCGAAGGCGGATTGCTCGCGCTGGAAGTCTACGTCGGGAGCGTAGACGGTAGAGACGCGATGCGAGGTCATATTCAGGGCGATCCGGCTCAAGCCGAACTGCTCGGCGCGAACCTCGCTGCAGAACTGAAGGAACGCGGGGCGGATCGTATTCTGGCTTCGATCCGACAAGAAGGGGCATGACAGAATTGTCTGAACACCGGCACGACCGATCGCATCAGGTGAAGCCCCTTCAGGGGAGGGTTATCTTGATCACGAGAGCGCGAGAACAAGCCGGCGAGTTCGCTGCACTCGTTGCCGAGGCCGGAGGGGAACCGATGGTTTTTCCACTGCTGGAGATCCAGGCTCCACGCTCGTGGGATGCATGCGATGAGGCGATCAGGCAATTGAATATTTTCGACGGCCTTATTTTGACAAGTGCCAACGGCGCCAAGTTTTTCTTCCAGCGCTGTACGCTGCTCGGGGTTGATTGCGGTATCGCGCTTCGAAACACAGCCGTCTACGTGGTCGGTGAAAAGACGAAGTCGGTCGTCCTCTCCTCCGGCATCAGCAGCATCGCGGAAGTGCCGGGCAGATATGATTCGCGCCACCTCATTGAACTGCTCCTCCGCCGCGGAGCGAAGAATAGGCCCTTCCTCTTTCCTAAAGGGAGCCGCACGGGCTCAGAAATCCGAGAAGCGATCGAACAAGCCGGTGGCAGCGTCAAAGAGGTCGTCGTCTATGAGACGACCTCGGTGTCCGGACAGGATGAAGGACTCGTTCGTCAGAAGCTCATGGACGGCGCAATCGATGCCGTCACGTTCTTCAGCCCGTCGAGCGTTGAGAGCTTTGTCGAACGAATGGGGAGCCGGCTTCCGGAGAAAACCTGCGTGGCGGCAATCGGAACGCGAACAGCGGATGCAATCCGGGAGGCGTCTCTCCCTGTGCACATCGTTGCCACCGAATCGACTGCGCAGGGGATGATCTCATCATTGATCAGCTATTTCGTGAATGCCCGATGACGCAGAAGAGCAACCCCTCCTGGAATAAGTGAAGGAGAAGAGTGAGCACGAATCCGATATCGAATGATCTCTTTCTCCGAGCGTGCCGGCGCGAAGCCGTCGAGCGCACTCCCGTTTGGTTCATGCGACAGGCGGGAAGGTATTTACCGGAATACCGTGCCGTTCGCGAGAAGGTCGACTTTCTCACCCTCTGCAAGACTCCCGAGCTGGCGGCGAGGGTCACGGTTCAACCGGTCGAGATCATCGGTGTCGATGCGGCGATTGTGTTCTCAGACATCCTCGTGTTGCCGGAAGCGATGGGTATGACGCTCTTTGTTCATGAAGGGAAGGGTGGCCCGCACTTCGCTGAACCGGTCCGATCACGCTCAGCCATCGATCGACTGGTTCTTCCGGATCCCGCTGCCAAGCTGCGGTTTGTGACGGATGCACTTCGCACGAGCAAACGGGAACTACAGAACCGAGTACCGCTCATCGGGTTCTCGGGCGCACCTTGGACGCTTGCGGCATACATGGTGGAGGGACGCGGATCAAAAGACTTCCGGCACATCAAGGGGCTGATATACGACTCCCCCGGGGACGCGCACGTCCTCCTCGAAAAGCTTTCGCAAGCGGTCGGGGATTATCTGCTCGCTCAGATCGACGCCGGCGCCGATGCAATCCAGATTTTCGACACCTGGGGAGGCGTGTTGGGGAAAAGTGAATTCGAAGAGTTCTCCCTTCGTCATATCACGTCGGTTGTTTCGCGTGTGCGCGGTCGGCACGTTCCGATCATTGTGTTCTGCAAAGACTGTAGCCAGTCGCTTGAGCCCATCGCCAGCTGCGGCGCCGATGTGGTCAGTCTTGATTGGAAGAGCGACATCGGGGAGGCGCGCGCTGCCGTCGGCCACCGTGTGGCCTTGCAGGGGAACCTCGACCCCGTGGTGCTGTTCGGGTCAAAGGAGAGCGTCGAGCGAGGAGTCCGACGGGTGCTGGAGAAATTCGGGCATGGAAACGGACACATCTTCAATCTCGGGCACGGCATTCTTCCGGACACACCGGTGGCAAATGTTCGAACATTCGTTGAGGCCGTAAAGACTCTCAGCGTGGTGTACCATCGCGAACCGGCAGGTGTGATGAGGCACGCATGAGTCAGTTTCAACATATCAATGTGGAAGTGCTCGGCAAGTACAGCAGCCCCGGGCCGCGGTACACCAGCTATCCCTCGGCCCCGTTATTCTCGTCGGCGTACAGAGCCGATCACTATCGACAGGAGATCCTCCGGACAAACTCCGCCAACCAAGCATCACCGCTTTCACTTTATGTTCATCTCCCCTTCTGCGATACGCTTTGTTACTTCTGTGGATGCACCATGGTGATCACGCACAGTCGGGAGCGCATCGCCGAGTACAACAAGTATTTGAAAAAGGAAATCGACCTCGTGGCTCCCCTCATCTCGCCGCAGAGGAGGGTTGCACAACTCCATTGGGGCGGGGGCACTCCATCCTATCTTTCCCCTGACGAGATCAGGGATCTCGGAACATACCTCGCGGAGCGATTCAGATACGAGGCCGACATTGAAGCGGGCGTTGAGATCGACCCGCGAGGTCTTACCCGTGAACATATGAAGGCCTTCCGGGAGGCTGGATTCAACCGTGTCAGCATGGGAGTTCAGGATTTCGATCCTCGCGTGCAGGAAGCCGTGAATCGAAAACAGTCCGAGCGCATTACCCGCGACGCCGTGGAATGGAGCCGTGAGCTCGGGTTCAAGAGCATCAATATCGATCTCATCTACGGTCTTCCGTATCAGACCCTGGAGCAATTTGAGAAGACCGTCGAGACGATCATTGACATCTCACCAGACCGGCTGGCGGTGTTCAACTACGCCTACGTGCCGTGGCTCAAGCCTCACCAGAATATCATTCCGGCGGAAACGCTTCCTTCGCCTGAGCTGAAACTCCACATCTTCAAACGGACCATCGAACGGCTCACAGGCGCGGGGTACTGGAACATCGGTATGGACCATTTCGCCAAACGGTCGGATGAGTTGGCAGTCGCTCAGCAAAAGAAGACCTTGTACAGGAATTTCCAGGGGTACTCGACGAAAGCGGGGTGCGATTTGTATGGCTTCGGTATGTCGGCGATCGGCCACTTCCGTGACACATACCACCAGAACACAAAGGTCTTACGCGAGTACTACGCTGCGTTGGATCGGAACTCCCTTGCCACGGTCGCGGGCTACCAGATGAACAGCGACGACCATATCCGCAAGGATGTGATTATGCGGATCATGTGCGACATGGAGGTCGAGAAACCGCTGATCGAACAGCGATACGGGATTCGGTTCGACGAGCACTTCGCCGACGCCATGCCGAAATTAGGGCCTCTGGAGGAGGACGGTCTGGTTGTTGTGGAACCCGACCGGATAACGGTCAACGGCATGGGGCGACTCGTGGTGCGCAACATCGCGATGTGCTTCGACGCGTACATCGAGAAGATGATTCAAGAGAAACCGATTTTCTCGAAGACAGTTTGATGATTTCAATGTCCCTATGCCAAAACGTGCAGTAGTCTTGCTTCAACTGGGCGGGCCTGATTCGCTGGATGCGGTTGAACCGTTTCTCTATAATCTCTTCAGTGATCCGGATATCATCGACCTCCCTGGGGCCTTTCTTTTTAGAAAGAGGCTGGCCCGGATGATCTCGGCTCGTCGGGCCCCGAAAGTTGAGGATCTGTATCGGAGGATCGGCGGTCGATCCCCCATCTTGCCCCAGACGCTTGCGCAGGCGGAAAGCTTGAAGAAAGAGCTTGAACAGAAGGGCCATCCGATGCACGTGACGGTTGCCATGCGGTACTGGCATCCCTTCACGGATGAAATCATCCAAGAACTTCTGGCACAAAGCGTCGACGGGGCGATCCTTCTTCCACTGTACCCTCATTACTCCAGGTCGACGACAGGTTCGAGCGTCAACGAATGGAAGCGCACGCTGAAACGGCTCAACGCCTCTCAACTTCAGTGGAGATTGATCGAACACTACTATGATCATCCACTCTACATTGAGGCGGTGGTGGAGCGAATCCGCGAAGTGCTGGAGGACATACCGGCCGAAGAGCGATCGGCGGTCCACCTGGTATTCAGTGCGCACGGCACGCCTGTCAAGCTCGTGAAAGCAGGGGATCCATATGCCAGTCAGGTTCGACGAACATACGAGCTCGTCGTCGAGCGAGGGGAATTCGGATTGCCGCATCACCTCTGTTTTCAAAGCAAGGTTGGACCCCAGCGATGGTTGGAACCGTCGTTGACTCAGACAATCAGGCAGCTCGGCGAAGCGCATGTTACCCACGCCGTCGTCATTCCGATCTCGTTTGTGTCCGATCACATTGAAACGCTATCCGAGATCAATATTGAAGCACGCGAAGAGGCTCACACTGTCGGCATTTCCTCTTTCGCCATGACCGAGCCCCTGCTTATCAGCAAACCTTTCATCGGCTGCCTGGCAGATCTTGTCATCAACCACGCAGGAGGGAAGACCTAGCTCTATGGCGACGCAATTCACGGTCGTGGTCGTTGGCGGTGGCATCTCCGGCCTCTCCGTTGGGTGGTGGCTGCGGAAAGCAGGCGTAGACGTCTGTGTTCTCGAATCTGAACAAGAAATCGGGGGCACCATGAAGACGATCCGGAAGGACGGATGGCTGATAGAAACGGGACCCAACAGCGCTCTCGAAACGACTCCGCTCGTCCGCACGCTCGCCAATGACCTCGGCATCGGCGACGAGCTTGTCTACGGCAACGACCTTGCGAACAACCGGTACGTGGTGCGCGCCGGCGAGCTCCACCCCTTGCCCGTCTCTCCTGCGGCATTTGTGCGATCGAGGCTCTGGACCACCGGCGCGAAGCTGCGCGTCTTGAAAGAGCCCTTTATCGGAAAGGCGGAGAAAGAGGAATCCGTAGCCGAATTTGTGATACGGCGGCTTGGGCGCGAATTGCTCGACTACGCGGTGAATCCATTCGTTGCGGGAGTCTTTGCCGGCAATCCGGAAGAGCTCAGCGTCCAGGCGGCTTTTCCGAAACTCTATGCCCTTGAACAGAACTATGGGGGATTGATCAGGGGACAGATCCTTGGTGCGCGTGAACGCAAGAGACGGTCCGAGCGGGCAAAAGACCGCGCGAGACTCTTTGCCTTCAGAGACGGCATGCAAACGCTTCCCAGGGCAGTGGCGAAAGCGCTGGGACCACGGGTCAGGACCGGCGCCGAGGTACACAGAATTCGAGGCCGCAGCGACGCGACAACAGGATATGTCGTGG
Organism: Ignavibacteria bacterium; assembly: GCA_016873755.1. Taxonomy (GTDB): domain Bacteria; phylum Bacteroidota; class Ignavibacteria; order UBA10030; family UBA10030; genus VGWB01. The sequence continues at coordinate 14,638 of VGWB01000062.1, forward strand.
AAGGTGTTCGAGAGGGTGCGACGTTCGAGATCCATGCGGAGAGCGTCATCGTCGCGATCCCGTCCTTCCGCGCGACACCTCTTGTTGAGCCGTTTGACATATCACTGGCACGGGCGCTTCGAGATATCTCTTACCCGCCTGTAGCGGAGGTTTTCGTAGGACTTCGAGAGAGCGATGTCAAACGCGAGCTCGACGGGTTCGGTTTTCTCGTCCCGGAAAAGGAACATCGCGAGATCCTTGGCACCATCTGGTCCTCTTCGCTTTTTCCAGGACGAGCTCCCCGAGGATACGTGGCCCTCACCACATTTCTCGGCGGATCGCGCCAACCCGAGGTGCTCCGGAGATCCGATCAGGAGCTCATCGATACGGTTCTCAGGGAGTTACGCGAGCTGATCCAAGCCGATGGCACCCCGGTGGAGGCACGCGTAGTTAGATGGGAGAGGGCAATTCCGCAATATCGGCTTGGGTACTCGCAGGTACTAAACCAACTTCAAGCATTCGAAAATCGTTGGCCTGGTTGGTTTTTTTCGGGCAATTACCGCGGCGGCATTTCGGTCAGCGATTGTATCATCAATTCAGATACGCTTGCTCGACGCGCCATCGAGTACTTGAGGAGCAGGCAAGTTGAACTGCAACACCAGTGATCAGGGAGCACATTATGAACACCAGCACCGAAAAATCCGACGCTGTTACCACCGGGTATTACTCGCGGACTGAAATAAGCCCGTTGAAGCGGTTCCGACGCCTCCGGATGACAGAGACACTTCGCAGCATGGTTCGCGAAACCTCTCTGTCGAAGAAGGATTTCATCTATCCCCTGTTCGTCGTTCCAGGTACGCGGGTCCGAAAAGAGGTGAACTCAATGCCCGGCGTTTTTCAACTCTCGATCGACGAGCTGGTGAGGGAATGCATTGAGGTGGAGCGACTTGGAATCCCCGCTGTGATCCTCTTTGGCATTCCTGAGCGTAAAGATGAACGGGGCAGCGAAGCATATGACGAAAATGGGATCGTTCAACGCTCAGTCAGAGCAATCAAGAAAGAGGTCAAGGAACTTACCGTCATCACCGACGTGTGTTTATGTGAGTATACGTCGCACGGTCACTGCGGAATCGTGCGAGATAATGAGATCGTCAACGATGAGTCTGTTGAATTGCTCGCACGGGAGGCTCTGACGCATGCCATGGCCGGGGCGGACATGGTGGCACCATCCGATATGTTTGATGGGAGGGTTGCTGCAATACGCCGCTCGTTGGACGAGCATGGATTTATCCATCTCCCCATCATGTCCTATGCTGCGAAGTACGCATCCGGCTTCTACGGTCCCTTCCGTGAGGCGGCTGAGAGCGCACCGAAATTCGGCGACCGCCGCTCGCATCAGATGGATCCGGCCAATTCCAACGAGGCCTTACGGGAGGTGGAACAAGATATCCTGGAGGGTGCCGACATCGTTATGGTAAAACCCGCGCTTCCGTATCTCGATGTTATCCGGCGCGTCAAGGATCGCTTCCAGATGCCGACGGCGGCTTACAACGTGAGCGGAGAGTACGCCATGATCAAAGCCGCCGGCCGGAATGGCTGGATTGATGAACAGCGGGTCATGATGGAGGCGTTGACAAGCATCAAGCGCGCAGGCGCGGACCTGATCCTTACCTACTTTGCCAAAGATGCGGCCGTGTTGGTCCCATAAGCCGGCGGATCGATACAAGGGAGACCCCTCATGACGAATTCCCGATCCGAAGAGCTTTTCCGCGAAGCTCAGACGCTCATACCCGGAGGCGTCAACTCACCAGTACGAGCTTTCAAGTCCGTAGGTATGTCACCCCTCTTCATCAGGAAAGCAAGCGGTTCCAGGATGTGGGATGTCGACGGGAATGAGTACATCGACTATGTCGGCTCGTGGGGGCCAATGATCCTTGGCCACGCTCACCCCGCTATTGTGGAAGCGGTGAAACAGGCTGCTGCCGAGGGAACAAGCTTCGGCGCTGCAACTGAACGCGAGGTCGAGCTAGCGCATCTGATCCGGTCACTGATGCCCTCGATGGAAATGGTGCGGATGGTGAACTCCGGAACGGAAGCAACGATGAGCGCAATCCGACTTGCACGCTCCTTCACCCGTCGCGATAAGATCATCAAATTTGAGGGGTGCTACCACGGACACGCAGATGCGTTTCTTATCAAGGCAGGTTCCGGGGCAATGACCTTGGGTGTACCGGATAGTCCCGGGGTCCCGGCGGGCCTCGCGCAGGATACCCTGACAGCTCGTTTCAATGATCTGCACTCCGCGTGGCGTCTAGCGGAAACGTATCGCGGTCAAATTGCCGCGCTGATCGTCGAGCCCGTGGTCGGCAATATGGGGTGCGTGCCGCCCAAGGAGGGGTTTCTGCCGGGCCTTCGACGCTTGTGCGACGAGCACGGAATCCTCCTGATTTTTGACGAAGTCATGACGGGATTCCGAGTAGCCCGCGGCGGCGCACAAGAGCTGTACGGCATTCGGCCGGATTTGATCGCTCTTGGTAAGATCATCGGCGGCGGACTTCCGGTAGGTGCATATGGTGGAAGAAGGGAGATCATGGCATTGGTCGCACCTTCCGGACCGATGTATCAAGCCGGCACGCTGTCCGGTAACCCATTGGCAATGGCAGCCGGCATCGCCATGCTCAAGATCCTTAACGAGGGTCCTTCCATTTATGCTCAGCTTGAACAGAAATCGGCCCGCCTTGCTTCAGGGCTCCAGCACATCATCGATAAGTTCGATCTGCCGTTGACGCAAAATCGCGTTGGTTCGATGTTCACGCTCTTCTTCGCCCGCGATGCGATCATCGACTATGATTCCGCAAAACGCTCCGACACCTCAAAGTTCGCCGCCTATTTTCGCGGAATGCTCGGTCGCGGGATCTATCTGGCGCCTTCGCAGTTTGAAGCCGCATTCATGTCCATCGCACACAGTGAGCAGGATATCGATCAGACCATCGAAGCCACAAAGCAGTCTTTTTTGGAGGTCTTCGTCACGTAGGGAACATTCGGTAAGCTGAAGTCCAAGCGTGCCGCCGAGGACAAAGCGCGAGGAAAAATCGAAACGCCCCTCACTCAAGGGGCGTTTC
>VGWB01000063.1 GCA_016873755.1 Ignavibacteria bacterium
GAAAAGCGGGAGATCATAGCATCGGCGATGTGCTGCCAGGGTCCCCCCCCTACTTTCTGGTGAACGCCATCGTCGGCGAAAATCTGGAGCTCGCGGTCTTCCAGCAGAAGGAAGAGCAACACGCCGTTCCTCTCTTTCGTGCTCGTCATTCCCAGATTCTGGAACTCACGCCGTGCAAGCTGTTCAACGCTTGCTCCACGCTCCTTTCGTGAACGGCGCTGGCGTATTTCCACCCGGATCTCACTGGAAGTCAATCGTTCAGCGTCTGCAATCGCATCGGAGATTTGTCTCAAATCCTGTTGCGTGAAGAGCTTCTTGACGATGTTGGGCACGCGTCACCTCACGAAAGGTCGATCATCTTGATGTCTTTGATGTATTGAACCGTCTTGTCTTCCCTGAGATTGGTTAGCTTTTCCATTTTCGTCTCAATGCGCTGTACGTTGTCCTGCATGATCAGGAGATACTTGGCCGTTTTCTCCGGCAGGCCCTTCTGTATCAGCGAATCGATCAGGGACTTCATGCTCGTCAGCGGGCTGCTGATCTCATTCGTGATTCCGACGACGAGTTCCTGCATTGCTTCCAGCCGCTTCTGACGGATCTCAAGCTCGGCGATTTCCCGCTGGAATTTCTTCTTCTCGACAACGCTCAGGATGGTTTTCGGCAAGATCGGCGTGCTGATCTCTTCTTTGACCAGGTAGTCTTGGACCCCAAGCTTCATCACCTCGACGGCAAGGTTCATGTCCTTATTCACCGTCAGGAAGATCACGGGAGCATCGACGTTCTTCTCCTTCAGCGCCTTCGTGATCTCGAGTCCGTTCAGGCCAGGCAGGAAGTAGTCCATCAGGATCACGTCGATGTCCTTGTTCTGCACCGCCTCCTCGATTCCTTCACTGCCGTTCTCTTTCCAAATGATGTCGAATTGCGCTTCGTCAAACCGGCTCAGGTACAGGCGCACAAGTTTCGCAAAGTCGACGTTGTCTTCAACCAGCAGAACTACTATGTGCTTATCGGTTGTCATGACTCAGTCCCCTGACAGCTTGGTCGGTTGTTGATACCAGAACTATCGAATTGCATTAAGAATTGAATCCATATCGTCGAGGATAACCGTCTTGGAGAAATAGTTGCTCGCGCCCAGCTCATACGCTCTCCTCACATCCTCGTCACGTTCGGAGCTGCTCAGCACGATCACCGGAATGTCCTTGGTCCCATCCTCTTGCTTCAGTCTACGCAAGACTTCCCGTCCATCGACTCGAGGGAGATTGAAATCCAGAAGAATGAGATCCGGTTTGCTGACGCTCTGGGGGCGCGCGTCACCCAGATAGTCCAGAGCCGTCTGACCGTCCACAAAACAGGTGAATTGATCTCTGCGCCCCGATCTTTGAAACGCCCACTGAAGGATGCGGGCATGATCGGTGTTGTCATCAATGAGGACAATCCGCAGAGGCAAGTGATCGTTGGCCAATGTCTACCCCCCCCTAGACGCTTGGAATCGTGAAAAAGAAGGTGGATCCTTTTCCCGCCTGGGATTCCACCCAGATTCGGCCGCCATGAACCTCAACAATCTTCTTGACAATCGCTAGCCCGGCGCCCGCTCCTTCATATTCCTCTTTCCTGTGCAGGCGCTGGAAGACCATGAAGATCTTGTCAAAATACGACTCGTCGATCCCGATGCCGTTGTCTTGAACGAAAACAGTCGTCGCCTCCACCCCGATCGTTGCGCCGATGACAACCCGTGGAGCTTCCTTGTCACAGAATTTGAGCGCATTGGAGATCAAATTGCGCAGCACGATACGAAGATGTGTGTCGACGGCCAGGACGATGGGGAGATCGCTCTGAACCTCGATTTGCGCTTTCCGTTCCTGAACTGAGAACTGCAGCTCCTCAAGAACTTCGCTCACCAGCGCAGAGAGGCGAACATGGCTTTTCTTCTCAGTGACCTTTCCGATGCGGGACAGAAGCAGCAACTCATCAATGAGCCGCTTCATATGCGTGCAACTATCCACGACGGACTCCAGGTAATCCTTTCCTGTGTCGTCGAAGAGATGCATGTACTCATGTTTGATCATCTTCGCATAACCCTGTACGCTAATAAGCGGTTCCTTCAGGTCATGAGATACGACATAGGTGAAATCGTCCAGCTCCTTGTTACGAGCCTCGATCTCCACTGATTTCTTGATGGTCTCCTGATACAGCGTTGCTTTTTCGATCGCTATCCCTGCCACGTTCGCAATGCTCTGCAACAAAGCGAGTTGATCATCGGAATACGTGTTCGGCGTGTATGATTGGACCGAAAGAATACCGATGGTCCGATCCTGGGAGAACATAGGAACATACATCAGCGAAGCAGTTGCACGTTCGCCATTTCCAAATGGTAGATAGACAGGCTTTTCGCAGAGTTTTTCCCGCAGCTCAAGGATCGGCCTTCGCCCTTCGATCACCTTGATGCTGGCTGTTGTGTTGTCGACTGGGATGGGGGTCGTCCGGACCGGTGTTTCCTCGGGCCTATCGTTCACGATGTCCACATTGAAGATCGGATGCAACAACTTCTTCTTCTCGTCGAAGAGATTGATGAAGAAAGCATCGACAGGTATGACCTTGGCGATCTGCTGATAGGTGATGCGAGCAATCTCCTTTGTATCGAATGTCTCGGTCAGGGCACGGCTGAGCTCATACAGCACTTCCAGGCGTTGCAGCTGGCGACTGAGCTCAGCGCGCGATGCCTGGCGCTCGCTAATATCACGGGCGATGTTGACCATCAGCACGGGCTCACCGGAGGAATTCCGAAGCAGCGTGGTGTTCAGACTCACCGCCACCGTTTGCCCGTCCTTCCGCAGCCACGTCATATCGAAATCACGGAGAACATTGTTGACCCTCAACTTTTCAAGCCAGCCGATGTACGAACGGAGCTCTTCTTCGGGGACCCACGGATAGGGGATCTCCGATCCAAAGGCCTCACGCCGCGAGAAACCTGTGAACCGCTGGAACTCATCGTTCACGTCAAGCACCTTACCCTGCAAATCCGTAATGATCAGAGCGTCGACCATTGAGTTGATGACGTTCCGCAGCAAACCCTCAGAATCCATGAGCCGCTTTTCAAGCTCCTTACGGTCCGTAATGTCGTTGACCGAGAAATTCAATGCCGGAGCGCCCTTGTACCATGTCAGGGCGAATGAGCTCTCTACATCAACGGCCGCGCCATTTTCCCGCAGCATGCGAATTTCGAAGCGAGAGGGAATCGTTTCACCACGCAACACCCGATGCTCAAGAAGCGAGAAGAACATTCGCGATCCCTCGTCGAGGAACCGTCGTACCTCCCTTCCCAAGACCTCATCGCTCGACCGATACCCCAGCAGCTTGCAGAACATCGGGTTCGCCAGGGCGATCGAATCGCTCTGAATGATGGAAATTCCATACGGGGAATGCTGGAAGAGTTCCTGATATTCATTCCCCTCCACCTCGGTTGGGAGTGGGAAAAACTCCGGTACAATCATCGTGCTTTGATCCAATCGCCAGAGCCTCTGCGCCGGCAATTCCGCTGCACCCACGGGCTTCAACCCGATGAGAAACACCGCGTCAGTGAGCTTTGTCGCCGTCAGCGTAACCGGCTCATTGGCCTTGTTTTTCCCCTCCGCGCGAACGGTCACCTGCAGGACGCCCCGCTTCAGCAACGCGGACGCAAGCGCCCCTGATACCGGCGAATCATTCGATCTGAACAACACGTCGAGTGAGCTTTGGAGCAGCGCGGACCGCCGAAGACCCAGCATCTTTAGGGCTGCCTCGTTTGCCTCGAGGCACTGTCCGGCTTCACTGACAATCAACATCGCGCTCGATGCTTTTGCAAACGCGCGGCGCAACGCGTCCGTCGTGAGAAGCCGATTTGCACCTCTTACACCTGAACTCCCCCGCGCGGTTTTCTCCGATCGCCTGCCGCGTGCGCGACTTCGTCGCCCGTATGTCGATGATATCGTTCTCACGATTTTGAAGACCTTGCCTCTCTCACCCCACCGAGATGCGCAAGCCTCCGTTGAAACGTCCTCCGGCGGTACGCATCATCCCGTATTTGTTTCCCTCCGATCAACCCGCGTGCATTACCAACGTCCCGTTGCCCCACCACCCCCTGCCATTCCTCCACCACCACTCCATCCGCCTGAGGAGCCACCACTCCCACGACTGCTTCCAAAACCGCCCGATCCCCATCCCCATCCGGAATTGTACATCCACCCCCCCGAGCGGATCAGGTATCGACGTCTCGCGGCAAGCATCGGCATGAAGAAGACGAGCATGAAGACAATGAAAAACACCAGCATGATCCCGCTGACCAAGGGCGCCGTTTTGCCCGCAGACTCGACCCTATACCCCCCTTCCGCAACTGCAATGATCGATGAGACGCCGGACGATAGGCCGGCATAGAAATTGTCCGCCCTGAAATACGGCTCCATGTCCCGCTCAATGATCTGCGACGTCGCCGCATCGGTGAGAACGCCTTCCAAGCCATACCCTACGTCGATCCGCGCAATCCGGTCGTCTTTCACTACAACAACCAAGACTCCGTTGTCTTTCTGCTGTTGACCGATTTTGTTCTTCTCAAAAACCCGCATCGAGAAATCCTCTATCGATTCGCCCTGGAGAGAGCTGACGAGAAGAATTGCGATCTGCGTCGACGTCGAATCTTCAAACCGCTGGAGCCGTGACTCGAGGGACCGCCATTCAGTGAATGTGAGGGAATTGGTGAAATCCGTTACCCGCTGCTGGAGCGTCGGCACTTCAGGCTGCGCCTGTGCTGCAGTCAGGCAAAGAAGTGCTGCCCCAGACGCGATCACTAAGCGCGCGAGATTCATGATGCTCCTTTAGAATGTCACTTTTGGGGGTTGTTCTGCTCCCGCTGTCGCCACGAAATAAGCTTTCTCTGCGAAACCGGTCATCGATGAGACAAACGAGGCCGGAAAACGACGTATCATCGTGTTGTATGACTGGACAGTCTCGTTGAATCTCCGTCGCTCCACAGAGATCCTGTTTTCCGTCCCCTCCAACTGTGATTGAAGAGTCAAAAAGTTCTCATTTGACCGCAGAGTCGGGTAATTCTCAGCCACAGCCAGGAGCCGGGACAGGGCCGAACTCAACCCGTCCTGCGCCTGCTGGAAGTTCGCGAATGCGTTTGGGTCATTGAGAATTCCGGGCGTGACCGTAAGTTGCCCCACGCGCGCCCGTGCTTCTGTGACGGTCTGCAGTACTTCGCGCTCCTGATTTGCGAATCCTTTCACAGTCTCCACCAGATTGGGTATCAAGTCGAACCGCCGCTGATACTGATTCTCAACCTGACTCCAGGCCGATTTCACCCCCTCGTCTGCTGTGACAATTCGGTTATAGAGAGAAATCCCCCAACCGACAAAGAGCAGCGTTATCAGGCCGAGGCCTGCGAGAACTGCCACCACAATGACAACGGTCCGGTTCATTCAGTCGCTCCAGATGAAAATGATATTGATTCCGAGAAAATAGCGGATCGATCCCGCACTCGCTTGATGATCACATCTGCAGTCGATCTCTCTGCAACACGCGGCTGCCAGTTAATCACCTGAACCGGAACGAGCTCCACCTCTTGAGACGCCTCACCAAGGACGACGCGCAAGACGGCGGTCCCGTAGCTCCTGCACCTATTGCCGCCAAAAACAAAGTTCCCCAATGAATAAGCAATCACTTTGCCTTTGTATCGCTCAATTCCTTGCAGGGTGTGGGAGTGATGTCCAACGATCAGGTCAGCCCCGGCATCAATGACCCGGTGGGCAAGGCGGATCTGCTCGGGCGATGGGCGGTCCGCAGACTCCTCCCCCCAGTGGAAACTCACAACGAGATAGTTAACCGTAGCCCTCAGTTTTTGCACGTCCGAGATAATCGAGGGTTCGTGTCGCGGCGCAACTCCAGGACGGCTGCGCGTAGCCGCCCACGTACCGCTTCCATAGTATCCCAGCAGCCCAATCCTTTTGCCCCTGAGCTCAATGATAAGGGGAGTGCGCGCCTGGTCCAGATCCCGACCGGCCCCTACATACCGTATTCCAGCTGAATCGAGATTGGCGATGGTGTCGTACAGCCCCTGAAGGCCGTAGTCACCGACGTGATTGTTCGCCAGGTTCACAACGTTGATGCCAGCGCCCTGCAGCGTCTTGATATAGCGCGCCGGCATACGGAAGTTGAATTCTTTCTCAACCTTCGCCGTGGAGCGTGTGATGGGATTCTCGAGGTTGACCATGAAGATGTCGTACGCACCGATTTGATTCCAATGCTCAAAAACATAGTCCACCCTCTCTCCGACTTCACGCTCGATGTGCTGTGCGAGGGTAACGTCTCCTGCGAAAAGCATCGTCACAGGCCCAGCCCGCTGTCCAACGAGGCCGGCGGAGAAGGCGATGACGAGCAGAGCCGGAACGCAAACGCGTATCACGTGCGAGCTTCTCCCGATTTCATTGATGAAGTTTAACAAATCTTCGACCGAAAAACAACAACGCAACTGCGGGCTGCGTTGCGGTGCGAGATGCCAACTCCGCCTTCAAACTCGGCACTTCGAACATTTCACATCTGTACGCTGCACCGTGCTCCCTGTCACGCTCCCCCCCCGAACAAAAGTAGCAAAGGCGATCAAGAGATCGCCTTTTGCATAGCTTGGTGGACGCTCGGTTGCTGCAGGAAAGTTCAGCTACGACTGGAGGAGCGCGCGGGAAATGACGATTCGCTGGATCTCCGACGTGCCTTCGTAGATCTCGGTAATCTTTGAGTCGCGCAGAAAACGTTCAACCTTGTATTCTCGTATGTAGCCATAGCCGCCGTGTATCTGTACCGCCTCAAGAGCACATTGAACCGCTACCCGCGATGTAAGGAGCTTTGCCATGGCTGCCATAGCACCGAACGGCTTATTCTGGTCTTTGAGCGCAGCTGCGTTGAGCGTGAGACCTCGCGCCGCCTCGATATTCGTGGCCATCTCCGCCAGCTTGAATTGGATCGCCTGAAGGTTTGCGATCGGTTGATCGAACGCCTTTCGCTCCTGACTGTACTTGATCGACGCTTCCAGGCTCGCTTCGGCAATCGCAAGCGCCTGCGCAGCAATCCCAATTCTTCCGCCGTCGAGTGTCTTGAGCGCAAACCGAATTCCGAATCCCTCTTCACCAATTCTATTCATTGCGGGCACGCGACAGTCTTCGAAAACCATAGAGACTGTATCCGAACTCCGGATGCCCAGCTTCCTCTCCTTCTTGGCTACCGAAAAACCGGGAGTTCCTTTCTCCACAATGAACGTGCTTACACCCTTCGCACCCTTCGAGCGATCTGTCGCTGCTATCACGAGCACAATATCGGCGTTTGCACCGTTGGTGATGAAGTTCTTCGTTCCGTTCAGTACATAAAACTCACCATCGCGCCGCGCAGTTGTCCGTTGGTTGGTGGCATCACTTCCCGCTTCTGGCTCAGACAAAGCAAAGGCCCCTAGCTTCTTTCCGGAAGCAAGGTCAACAAGATACCCCTGCTTTTGCCCCTCCGTGCCGTACGCATCTAGTCCCCAACAGACCAAAGAGTTGTTGACGGACATGATAACACAGGCTGAAGCATCAACCTTGCCGATTTCTTCCAGGGCGAGCACGTAGGAAATCGTGTCCAGGCCTGCCCCCCCGTACCGCTCTGGTACCATCATTCCCATGAAGCCGAGCTCCCCCATCTTTTTCACCGCCTCCTGAGGGAACTCTTCCTTCTCGTCACGCTCATCGACAGAAGGTGCGAGCTCTTCCTGTGCGAACTGGCGAGCAGTCTGCTGGATCATCAACTGCGTTTCTGAAAACTGATAGTCCATTCCATTTTCCTAGGAGCTGGTGTACGTATAGAATCCTTTTCCGGCTTTTCTTCCAAGATGACCTGCAGCTACCATTTTTCTCAGCAGCGGACACGGCCTGTATTTCGAATCCCCCAGGCCTTTGTAGAGCACTTCCATGATCGAAAGGCACACGTCGAGCCCAATGAAATCAGCCAGGGTCAGAGGTCCCATAGGGTGATTCATCCCAAGCTTCATCACGGTGTCTATGGCTTCCGGCGTTGCGACGCCCTCCATCACGCAGTACATAGCTTCGTTCAGCATCGGTAGGAGGACGCGGTTCGAAACAAACCCGGGGTAGTCGTTCACTTCAACGGGCACCTTTTCCAGCCGCTCCGAGAGAGACTTCACGGCCTCAAAGGTTTCGTTTGACGTGGCAAGTCCGCGAATAATCTCAACGAGCTTCATCACCGGAACAGGATTCATGAAGTGCATCCCGACGACCTTGTCCGGCTTCGACGTAACCGCCGCGAGCTCCGTGATTGAAATTGACGACGTATTGGAGGCAAGGATTACCTGCGGCAAGGTCCATTGGCTGAACTTCTTGAAGAGATCCTTCTTGAGGGCTGCTTCCTCCGTTGCCGCCTCGATAATGATATTGGCACTCTTGCAGGCGGATTCAAGGTCCAGGCTCGTCGCGATTCTGCCGAGAGTCTCTTTCTTCTGGTCCTCAGTAATTGTGCCTTTCTTGATCTGACGATCGAGATTGCCCTTGATGGTGTTCATGGCTCGATCGACATACTCTTGCTTGATGTCGTGCAGCATCACCGAGATGCCATACTGGGCAAAGACGTGGGCGATGCCGTTCCCCATTGTCCCTGCTCCAACGACGGTCACGTTCTTGATCTGTTCTGATTCCATAGTCGTCGCTCGCTTTCTTGGGAAGATGTGGGTCTGCCCGTCAGCTCATTCGTTCCACAATCATTGCACTAGCCTCTCCGCCACCGATGCATAGTGCTGCCATTCCCCGCTTCACCTCACGCTGCCTCATCGCGTGCAGCAGGGTCACCAGGATACGAGCACCGCTCGCACCGATCGGATGTCCTAGTGCAACGGCGCCTCCGTTGACATTCACCTTGGTCTTGTCGGCTCCGAGAATCTGCAGAACTGCCAGCGCAACGACGGCAAACGCCTCGTTGATCTCAAACAGATCGATGTCGTTCAGTTGCATACCGGCCTTCGCCAGAGTCTTCGTGATCACGTCCGCTGGCGCCGTCGTGAACCACTCCGGTTTCTTCGCTGCAGAAGCAAAGGTGACCACCCGCGCCAAGGGCTTCAGGCCGAGGGATGATGCCTTTTCAGCGGACATAACGACAACGGCTGCAGCTCCATCATTGATCTTCGACGCGTTTGCGGCGGTCACCGTCCCATCCGGTCGGAAGGCGGGTTTCAGCTTCGGTATCTTGTCGAAGTTCGTCTTGAACGGTTCCTCGTCCTGTTCTACCAGTACATCCCCCTGCTTGCTCTTGACTGACACTGGCAGAACTTCTTCCTTGAACCTCCCCTCCTTCCACGCACTCTGAGCCCGCGAGTAGCTCAGCAAGGCGAATTCATCTTGAGCCTCGCGGGGGATGAAGCACTCTTTCGCGCAGAGCTCTGCCGCGTTCCCCATGTGGAAATCATTGTATACATCCCACAACCCATCTTTGACCATCGAGTCGTACACGGCTCCATGCCCCATTCGGTATCCCTCGCGGCCCTTCTCCAGAAGATAGGGCGCGTTGGACATGCTTTCCATTCCCCCTGCGACAACAACCTCTGCATCGCCGAGACGGATGGCTTGGGCGGCGAGCATGACCGCCTTCAACCCTGAGCCGCACACCTTGTTGATCGTCATACATTCCACGGATTCGGGTAACCCTGCAAAGAGGGCAGCCTGCCGCGCAGGTGCCTGACCTTCGCCAGCCGCCAAGACGTTCCCCATAATCACTTCGTTGACATCCGTCTTCCTCAATCCAGCCCGCCGGACGGCTTCTTCTACCACAAGCGCACCGAGCTTTGGCGCGGGGATAGCGGCAAGTGTTCCCATGAAAGATCCGATCGGTGTCCGGCACGCACTTACGATCACTGCGTCGTTTGCCATAGGAGTACTCTTCATTTGACTGTGAATGGAAGGTAGAACCACGAACCCGTCGCTCCCAAGCAGAGGCGGCGAGCGGTTCGTCAGAACTAGCTGTTCATCGATTTGAGGAATTCTTTGTTGGCCTTCGTCCCCTTCATCTTCTCAAGGACGAACTCCATTGCGTCAACGGGAGTAAGATCACTGAGCAGCTTACGCAGAATCCAGACACGATTGAGCTCATCAGTTTCCTGGAGCAGCTCTTCTTTTCGTGTCCCGGATCGGTTGACATCTATCGCCGGAAACACGCGACGATCACTCAGTTTCCGGTCGAGAATGAGTTCCATGTTACCTGTGCCCTTGAACTCCTCGAAAATAACCTCATCCATCCTGCTTCCAGTCTCAACAAGGGCCGTCGCTATGACCGTCAGACTTCCTCCCTCCTCCACGTTGCGGGCCGCGCCGAAGAATCTCTTCGGCCGGTGCAGCGCGTTCGCGTCAACGCCTCCGGAGAGGATCTTTCCGCTGTGCGGCACCACAGTGTTGTGCGCGCGGGCAAGGCGGGTAATGCTGTCGAGAAGAATGACGACGTCCTTCTTCGCTTCGACGAGCCGTTTCGCCTTCTCCAGCACCATGTCTGCAACCTGCACGTGTCGCTCGGGCGGCTCGTCAAACGTCGAACTGACCACTTCCGCGCTCACCGTGCGCTCCATATCCGTCACTTCCTCCGGCCGCTCGTCGATCAAGAGCACGATCAGCTTCACCTCCGGATGGTTACGGATAATGCTGTTCGCGATCTTCTGGAGCAAGATTGTCTTGCCGGCCTTCGGTGGTGAAACGATCATGCCGCGCTGCCCCTTCCCGATGGGCGCCAGAAGGTCCATAATACGCATGGAGTACTCACCCGGAATCGTCTCAAGCTTGAGCCGGTTCGTAGGATAGAGCGGCGTGAGATTGTCGAAAAGCGTCCGCTCCCGGATAACCTCGGGATGGTCATCGTTGACCGCTTCCACACGGAGAAGTGCGAAGAATCGCTCCCCTTCCTTCGGAGGCCGAACCTGACCGCTGACGCTGTCACCTGTCCGAAGTCCAAATTTCTTGATTTGAGAGGGTGAGACGTAGATGTCGTCGGGAGAGGGAAGATAATTGTAGTTGACGGACCGAAGGAATCCGTATCCGTCCGGAAGGACTTCGAGGACTCCCTTGCTGAAACTCAGGCCATCCTTCTCGGTCTGCGCCTCCAGGATCTTGAAAATAAGCTCCTGCTTCCGAAGATCGCTGTATCCTGTGAGGTTCAAGTCCTTCGCGATCTGGTTCAACTCCGCGATCTTCTTGGACTTTAGTTCAGTTATGTCCATTGGCATAACGCAACAATCCTTTAGAGTGAGATAACAATTGGGAGACTATGCAAGACGAAATCCTCAAATAACAGACCTGAGGACACTTACAGTCGAAGTTTCAAAGGTTGGGAGTAAAGAACTGATGATTAGAAGTGAACCGGATGGACAATCAGTGCTCGGGAAGAAACCCACGAACTTCACTCGCTAATATAGCCCATTACCCAATGATTGTCAAGCTCTTTTTGCCCGAAGAAACTCGAGCGCTTCACCCACAACGTAGTGTGAACCCGTGATCAGGATCGGCCGTCTCGGAGAAGCTTGGTGTATGGCCAACCGTACACCCTCGCCGACGCTCAACGCAGCGCGCACGCCAATCCGGGGATTCGAGACTGATGCGGCGACATCGCTGGCAGACCGGGATCGCTCAGTGCGCGCAGCCACGGCAATGACCTCTCGTGTGATGGATTCCAGATACTGAAGCATCGCGACGTGATCCTTGTCTTTCATCACCCCAAACACCAAAACAACCTCCTTGATGCCGAGAGTCTTTAAGGCAGCTACCAGTTTCTCGATCCCATCCGGATTATGGGCAACATCGAGAACGATCCGGGGCTTTTCCCGGACGAGACTAAGTCTCGCCTCCAGGCCGGTGCAAGCCTGGATTGTACTTAGGCCCTTTCGAATCGCGCTCTCAGAAACCGCAAATGCTCCCCCTTTGCCCACCACTCCTGCAGTAGAGAGCGCCAGCGCAGTATTGCGAATCTGAAACCGCCCCGGAAGGGAGATCTTTAGGTTCTTGTACCGTAATCCTTCTGCGTTCACATCAACAGTGGACCCTTTGAGGGACTCGCTGCGCAGAGAGACACGAAGCTTCCCGAGTGGATGAAGATGCGCGCCCTTCTCACGGCAGACCTTTCGCAGCACACGTAGTGCGGTGCGATCTTCCACCCCGGTCACGCACGGGACACCCTTCTTGACAATCCCGGCCTTCTCCCACGCGATCTTGGCAATCGTGTTTCCAAGGATGTCTGTGTGCTCATAGCCGATAGTGGTAATGACTGAAGCGAGAGGTGTGATCACATTAGTGGAATCAAGCCGCCCACCCAAGCCCGTTTCGATGATCGCGATATCAACCTTCTTCTCCGCAAACCATGCAAACGCGATCGCGGTGGTCGCCTCGAAGAAGGTCGGCTTGTGTCTGAGGATATGACGACGAAGCCTGTTCGTCAACTCAGCGACGGCGCGCCGCGGAATCGACTTCCCATCAATCCGGATGCGCTCGGTGAAATCCACCAGATGGGGCGAAGTATAGAGACCGGTTCGGTATCCCGCCGAGGAGAATATCGCGGCCAGCATCGAGGCCGTCGAGCCTTTGCCATTCGTCCCGGCGATATGAATGGAGGGAAATCGCTGGTGGGGATCGTCCAGCACGCCTAAGAGCCGGGAGACGCCCTCCAAACCAAACTTCATGCCGTACTGTTCCAGCTCAAACAGCAGCCGGACCGATTCAGAATATGACGTCAAGGGGAATAGGAGGAATAATTACAGCCAGGATTGAATAACCGAGAACGCCACATGTGACTCAAGAGCTCCGACAAGCTGGCCGACATCCTGCAGTCCGTTTTGTTCAGCATGTGCGCGAAGACCCTCAGCAATCTTGACCCCCGCCGTCGGATCGATGAAGTTCGCCGTGCCTACCTGGACCGCCGTGGCCCCAACGAGGAGGAACTCAATCGCATCCTCAGTGGTCATGATGCCTCCGATCCCGAGAATTGGAATATGCACGGACTGTGCCACCTCATACACTTTCGCCAACGCGATGGGCTTGATGGCCGGACCCGAGAGCCCACCGGTGACGGTTGAGAGTCTGGGCTTCTTCGTTCGGATATCGACCGCCATGCCAATCAGCGTATTGATGACGGAGACTGCATCCGCACCCGCATCTTCCACAGCGCGGGCGAATTCAGATATGTGTGTCACATTGGGAGTGAGTTTTATGATCAGCGGCTTGTTTGTCAACGGGCGCAGTCGCACTGTGATTTCTTCTGTCTTCGAGCAGTCTGTCCCGAAGTTCAACCCGCCTTCCGTCACATTTGGGCACGAGACGTTGATCTCATACCCGTGGATCCCCTCTTGCTGCTCCAGCAAGCTGAGAACATCACAATACTCCTGCACAGAGCTCGCGGCAATGTTGGCAATAATCGTCGTATCGAGCGTCCTCAGATATGGCAACTTCTCGTTGATGAAGTGATGGACGCCGACGTTTGCCAATCCGATCGAGTTTAGCATGCCGCTCGGCGTCTCGACGATACGCCTCGGAGGATTTCCCTCTCTCGGCTTCCACGAGAGCGATTTTGTGCAGATCCCGCCCAGCCTGTTGACATCGACGAGGTCCTTGACTTCATCGCCGTACCCGAAGGTCCCGGAAGCCGCAAGGACTCGGTTCTTGAACTCGACGCCGCGAATCGAGAATGACTCTTTAACCATCTACGGTATCAGGATATCCTTTGAATTGAATGTCGGTCCTTCAACACACACCAGCGCATACTTCCTCTCGCCTTTCGTTCTCTCGACAGGGCAGCCCTGGCACAAGCCGATTCCACAAGCCATATCCCCTTCCAGAGAAAGCTCGCATTCGATATTCATTTCCTGTGCGACGTTCGTGAGCGCCTTGAGCATGTTCGTCGGACCGCAACCGAACAACCTCGGGCTCTCCACACGATGCTGGTCCAGGTAGCTCCGAAGGAGATCGACAACCGTTCCGTGATACCCTTTCGTCCCATCATCAGTTGCGAGATGAATATCGTCAAGGTGTGTAGGAGCAAGCTGGCTCGCCGTGCGCGCACCAAGAAACGTAACGATTCTCTTTCCCTTCTTCCTCAGCACTGACGTCAGGAACGGAAACGGTGCAACACCCACGCCGCCCGCGACGATGAGGCCGGTCTTGAAGTCTGCGCCGAAATTGAAAGGCAGCCCGAGTGGGCCGAGCACGTCGAGTGAGTCCCCAACCCGTTTGCCCGCGAGCATCCGAGTCCCCTGGCCGACCACGTTGAACAGAAGCTCGACTTCATCACCGAGTACGCGCGAAATGCTGAAGGGACGACGCAACAACGGAAGACAAGCATCGCCGCAGCGGATATTGACAAATTGGCCAGGACTCGCTGAGCACACAATTTCATTGCACTCAAACCGGAGCACAAATACGTTCTCAGCAATTTCTTCACGAAAGGTGACAGGAACTATCCGCTGGAGCATCATCGAGATCGTGTTCAGTCTACGACTACTCGTCGCTTGCCACGCGCTCCCCCCACAGAATCGGGCGGCGCTGGCTTTGTTTTCTCATCGTCGGCGTCACGAAGTTCCAGCCGCCTAGCGGGATCAGTGGGTTGTTGAGGCGGTGCTTTCGCCGTCGTGTCAGAGGGGGCCGTGACAGAAGCCGAGGGTAGGCGCCTGCGAGCGGCAGCGCCGTACGCTGTCGATCCGTACTGGTTGGCAACCTGCTCGTAATTCGACAGTGCGCTGTCAGGATTCGACAAATAGTGTTCGTATATCCACCCCATCGCGTACTTGCTCTTTGCCGCGAACGATGATGCCGCGTGTTCTTCAACGATGGTTTTGAGCATTGCCAGGGCACGTGCATACTGACCGGCGTCCATGAGCGATTCGGCGTCAGCATAGATCGTTGCTGCAGGGTCAACCCATGCGGGGATCGAGTGTAGTCCCAGGATGATTCTGGCTTGCTCGGCATACAGCGATGTCGGGAACTGACCAAGAAGCCGCTGGTACATCTCTTGCTCGTCACCATACCGGCGGGCTGAATCAGCTCTCATGATTTCGCCGAGCACAAAAAGCGTTCTCGGAGCCCGCGCACTATCCACATACAGTTTCAGTGACTGGTTGTACCAAAAGAACGCCGAGTCGGCGATCTCAAGATCCGAATAGAAGACTTCTCCGATTTCGAAGGCAACCCTGGAGAGGACAACGTTGAGCGAATCTCTGCTCGGTTTTTGCATCGTGGGCAAGCTGGTATCTGCCGTTGTCCGGGCTGAGTCGGGATCCACCAACGTGGAGTCAATTGCCTGCGCGATGGCCGACGAATCAAGAGGAGCCGCGCTGCTGTCTATCAGAACCACGAGGGAATCAGGCTGTTTTGCGCGAAAATCGAAAGTCGCCGTCCGGTCGAGCGTATCGTGCCGAATCCACAGAGTGTCGACGTCGAGCACAAACAGCACGCTGTCCGTTTTCGCAAACTCGTCCTGCAGTCGGAAATATCTGTCGAGGGCCGCAACCCGGCGTTGAGCTTCGGGAGCAATGGGAAGCGCGGGATTTTGAGTAGCGTGCGTGTATGCAAGCTTCGCGTCCTCGTAGTCGCCGTAGTGGGACTGCAGGAGTTTCCCGAGCTCAAAAGCCCCCCTCGCCCCAATCTCAGTTCGCGCGTAGGTAGTGTCGACGTACCGATATTCATGTACTGCATCTGCCGTGCGTCCGCTCAGCATGTAAGTAATGCCAAGCTCAAGACGAATCATCCCAACATAGTCGTTTAGTCGATAGTCATCCTGCAGCTCGTTCAGGAGGGCAATTGTTGTGTCGTGCTTCTTGAGATGGCGGAAAGCGAGTGCCGCCTGGAGGCGGCTGTAGTATGTCAGGTACACATCCGGAGAGTACTGCGTCACGCGTAGGTACGCGGCTGATGCGTTCTCGTAGTCCTTCGATGAGAAATAGAGGTCGCCGATCTTGCATTGAGCTTCCGCTCGCAGTAGCCCGTCACCTGTGACCCTAACTGCCTCCGTGTACTGCTCGATTGCGCGCAGAGGGAGATCTTGTGCTGTCAGAATCGAACCGAGTATCGCACGTGCTTCTCCTGCCACGTCTTTCTCTCCGGCCTCTTCCGCATCGTTCGCAAGTGCCTCCCCCACCGCAATCGCATCGTCATAGAGCTTCAGTTTGTCCAGGGTTTTGAGAAACCAGAGCTGCCCGACAAGCCTCAGCGATCCACCTGGGAATTGCGCCAGCAGCTCGGAGAATTTTCGCTCAGCCCTAACGTAGTCGCGCTGGTAGTAATACGACTTGCCGATTAGAAGGAGGGCATCATCGACGACTGCGCTCTCCGGGTAGAACGAAAGAATGTGGGAGCATTTGTCGATGACCTGGGTGAATTTCTGCTTTGCCGCCGGCGAAATCTGTCCGGCTTGAAGAGTCGGGGACTGCTTCCCCCGCGCGGACAGCTCGGTGTTCAAGACCTCCGCTTCTGCCTCAACGAAGATCCTTCTTGCGTTATAGTAGGCATTGAAATACGCTATTGTGTTCTCATAGCCACCGGAGAACCAACCACCAATAGTGCTGAACAACGTACAGCCGGCCAGAGCGGAGCCCAGGAGGCAAGCCACAAGAACAACAAAGATGAAGCGGAAATAAGGAAGGCTTTTCATTCCTACTTTCAATATATAAAACGTGCTGCTCGATTGCAAGGGAACCGAACTGAACGGTCAGAATGGGGGAAGCTTCGAGCTCCGCAGTTAAACCTTTTCTCCCGATATGACATCTAACTTTCGAATATGAAAGGATACCATAGGAGGCACCCATGATAGGAAAGCGTCACCTCATGAGTCTCATCGCGATCTCAGCAATCTGCACCGCCGTTGCAGCCAGCCAGGAAACCCTGCCCGCGCCTCGACAGCGTATGATGGAGGGTGAACGTCTCATGGCAAGATTGAACCTGACCGAAGAGCAGCGAAAAGAAATGGAGAAGCTTCGGGTTGAGATGGCCAAAGAAGCGATATCGCAGCAGGCGAAACTCAAAACAGCCCGGTTGGAGCTCGCCGAGCTCTTCAAGGCCGATTCACCGGATAAGGGTATGATCGAAAAGAAGCTCAGCGAGGTGGCTCAGATCGAGAGCAAGTCCAAGCTTCTGTTTGTCAATCACTGGTTCTCCGTCAACAAGCTTCTCAATGCAGAGCAGCAGAAGATCTGGAAACGAACGCTCGGGCGCGCGTGGATGCAGCAACGAGCGAACAGAATGAGGGGTGTAGCACCCGGCCCGGAGCTTCGTGACCGCATGCGGCGATTTCAGCAGGAACGCCCCCCGATGGGTCGATTCCGCTAATCTCCGACGGGAACTTCGTGTGTGAAACGGTTGGAGCAGACTCCGACCGTTTTTTTTGGTATCAAGTTACTTGGGGTTGGTTGGCCGGATGTCAATCTCGCTCACCATCGCTCGATCTGGCAGCAAGATCGCCGCGAGGATTGTGTCTGCGACATCCTGGGGATGTAGGATCTTC
>VGWB01000064.1 GCA_016873755.1 Ignavibacteria bacterium
GAACCTATACCTAACACAATCACGAAACAACACACTTCAAGATATCAGCACCCTGCTGCGGTAGCGAATTGATCGATAGATCTCCAACACCTGATAAGGGGTCCGGTCTTTGTTGATGCGAAAACTTAGCAAAAAGGAAAATGAATATCAAGTCAGAGCCTGTTTCGGTAGTGGGCTATTTTGAAAAGGAGAGGAAGGCGGGCGGTCGCGAGATGCTACGGAGGTCTGCAACGCCGTACAAAGCAACGCGCAGTTACCTCACAACCTCGGCTCGGTTCCCGCCCGCCGATTTTGGGTCATGATATGGAAAAGAAAGAACTAATGTGGGCTATTAGTGTTTCTCTGTCTAAGCCAGAGGCAATTCAGTTTGCCAAGTCATTAGACGGCTCGGATAGGTATTACCTTTTGAAGATTTCAGAGAATCCGAAGGCTCGGCACATTGCTAAAAGGGAGAGGTTTATTGTGGTGCGCTATCCGCACAACGGCAAGACTGTGCCCAATGGGCATGCGGTGTTTGTTTGCGTAAACGAGTTGCAGCTTGTTGAAGAGAATGAGTAAGTTGCACAAACAAAAATGGACAAAAGTAAACGCGCCGGTGGATGAAGGTGTTTCCGAACTGGTATCGGCGCTCAGTCTTTTTCGAAAGTTGCAAACACTCGAAAGTTGCGAGGGGCCGCCAGCCTGGGTATGTTTCAAATACGGCTCCTACTGGGACAATGAGTGGATGGAACTGTCTCGTTTTCTCTGCGGTTTCTTCGGGGTTGCCCTTGCGCGCCTTGTGGGTGATGCGGCGCAGCTATCTATTCAGCTGACAGCTTCGGGAACAATCAGGGGCGAACTTATCGTTCGCCCCCGAATGATGGCTGCCACAATTCGAGCGATCGAACATCTTGCTCGTGAATACAACGGCCTACGATCTGCCGTATGAGTAAGTATTCTTGTGGCATGTCGCGCACATTGCGGTTAAGTTGCTCAATGCGTCTGAGCCACCAGCCGCCACCGAGGTCTTGTGATGTGCTTCCCAACCCGACCCCAGCATGTGCGGACAACGCTTACCTGCGACGTGGTGACTGCAAACGCCCATTGTACATTCGCACTGACCACCTGCACGCCTGTAAAGCGCCCTGCGGGTTTCTTCCGAAACTGCCATTGAAATACCCCTTCGGAAAAACGTGAAAAATCTCTTGCATCTGACTCTTTAGGGCGCTATATTAGCCCCCGCCGTTAGAGTCCCCCACGATGCAAGCCGTGAATTGAATCACAGGTGGGACTGCGAGATTGCCCCCGGTAGATTGACCTACCGAGGGCATTTTTATTGTACGGAATTTCAAAACGACATGCAACAAAAAAAACAACAGTGGAACCAGATGCTCTCCCGCTTGCTTGCGACATACCCGACATATTCGAACACCCAGGCCGCAGCCTCGCGATCTGCGTTTCATAAGACCTTATTATACAACGAGTTAGCCTTAGAACAAATGCCGACAAATCTCTAGACACTTTTTGTCTTTTCCTCTTGACTTTTGAGTTGGCTCAGTGTATATTGTGTTGTGATCAGAAAGGAGCAGATTATGGCTAAGAAAGTTGATAAATGGCCCCCTCAGTTGGCGGCAGACAAAGCCTTCGATATAGCAGACAAAATTTATCGAAGTTTTGGGAAATCTGTAAACGTTGATTTGTTGCCTGATATTCTTGATTGTAGGCGGAGGAGCAGTTATTTCGCCAAAAGGTTGCTGGCCATGCAAGCATTTAGGCTGGCCACGGTGGGGAACGGGGTATTGACGCTAACCCCACTGGCCCTTAGGATCGTTGCTCCCGTGTCTGAGGAAGAGGGACACGAAGCAAAGATCGAAAGCATTAAAAGCATCCCACTGCTCAAGGAAATGTTGGAGCGATATCCCGGTGGTCACCTTCCCGATGAACCACTGTTGAGGAATCTTCTCAGCAGAGAACACGAAGTGTCAGATAAGCCGATGGGCGCATGGCTCAAGTTTGTAAAAGATTCCGTTGAAGCGTCGAGAAGTAGGATCGCGCGCATTATTGAAACCCCCGGAATTACCGCGGAGCAAGCGATTGATGAAGTTTTGAAGGGGGAACCGCCTCAGAGTGTCGTTCACCGACGAACTGTTGTCGGTGATGTAGAGAATATGTTGAAGATTCCTCTCGCGGGAGAGAGGTATATCTTGATTCCACGAGATCTTACCGAAAAAGAAGCATCGTATTTTGCCACGTGGTTTGAAATGTGGAAGAAACTCCATGAAGAGCAATAAAAAACCGCAATCTGGTAGCCCTGCCAGGCGGATTGCGGTTTATCACAAACAAGAGCGGGGGCTTTATTCCTCCGTAATGAAGGGAGGTGAGCCTATGCAGATTTCTTGGGGCGGTTTCGCGAAGCCCTTTGAAGGCTTCGTAATTCGCGCCCGTGCTATAATATAGCACCGCCCGCTATTTAAGCGGGCCTATCGGGTGCGCGAACACCCGGTAAGCCCTAAATCACTCGCCTGCGTGAACAAGCGAATGACCCGCATCAAATATAGTTCATTGCAGGCGCAAAATCAAGTTAAATATGGAGCACTGCAATGAACACCTTATCCCCCGAAAAGAAAATCGTCGTTCTCAACTCCCTCGTTGAAGGTAACTCAATCCGCAGTACCGTGAGAATGACAGGTGTGAACAAGAAAACTGTTATGCGGTTACTTGTTGGGGTCGGGGAACAAGCGCGTGAAATCCTGAACGGTCAATTAGTGAACCTTCACACGCGTCGCGTTCAGGTTGATGAAATCTGGACGTACGTGGGCAAGAAGCAGAAGCAAGTGAAAGAGGGTGAGAGTCTAGAGTTTGGCGATCAATACGTTTTTGTGGCGATGGATGCAGAGACGAAACTCGTTTGTGCCTTCATCGTTGGCAAGAGAAACTACAAACTGGCGCACTCGTTTATGAAGGAATTGCAGTACAGAATCAGCACACGGTTTCAGCTTACCACTGATTCATTCGCCCCGTACTTCAACGCGGTTGATACCGTGTTTGGTGAGGATGTTGACTACGCGCAGATTCACAAAGAGTATGCAGAGGAGCCGGATGCTGAGAGACGATATGGCCCGGCCAGCATAATACGCATTACGATCAGGCCGTTGATTGGGGAACCAAAAAGAGCCTACATTTCGACGAGCTACATTGAACGGCAAAACCTCACAATGCGCATGCAGATGAGGCGATTTACCCGGCTCACCAATGCGTTCTCAAAGAAGCTGCACAACTTGGAGTGTGCGGTTGCGCTGCATTTCTTCCATTACAACTTTATGCGGATTCATCAGACGTTGAGAGTTACGCCTGCGATGGAAGCAAATGTCACGCGCCGCATTTGGGAATGGAGCGACTTGCTGAACCATGATCTGGCAAAGGTGGCCTAACGTGTATTGCCGTTTCTGTTGCTTTGCTCCTTAAGGGAGGCTATCTTTCACACTATGGAAAGGCACAAGAGTTCCCAATTCTCCCCCGAAAAAGAGGCCGAATTTCGTCTTGAGTGTTTGAGGCTCGCGGTGCAATGTGTTTTAGCGGCAAACAGGCGCGCGGATCATATTATTTCTCTCGCTCATCGGTTTCAAGGGTGGGTTTTACAAGGAAACCGTGAGTAGCTTTGTAACACTGGCGGTAAAGGATAAAGAAATACTTTCTATCCTTAGCGCCCGCCTCCTCTTGAGAGATTGTTTTCATTAGATCGAACGCAACTCGCTCTCTTGAATCGGGTTCAATGCGGACGGTTTGGTCAGCCATATAATCCTCCTTTGTTTGTGGATGCCTCAAACATTCGGAGATTTCGCGAACTAGTCAATACCGTAAGGTCGGTATTTTATCTAAGGGGAAATGGTTCCCGTTTGGCGTGAGAAAAGCGAAGAATTGACGCGGAGAGAACAATCAAAATAGCCCACTACCCCTGTTTCCGCGGCGTTTCCGTGAGCGTGTCTGTCACGCCCCCACAAGTTCGGAGCAGGCACACCTTTGAAGCGATTTCACTGCTCGGAAGCGGTCACGGAATCCTGCCCGCCGGTTTGTTGACTCGCTCGGCAGACGGGGATCCGTGGTGGCCCCGAGAAGAATGAAACGAGGAGCGCGGGAGATTCAAGCATCAGGCACCTGACCGGTCGATGACGTCGCGAATACGAGAGAGAATCAGGTTGGGGATGTACGGCTTCTCGACAAAATCCTTTGCTCCCTCGCTAATCATCTCCGCCTTTAGGTCCGGGTCAAAGAAACCGCTTGCGAGAATGCATTTCACGCTTCGATTGAGTTTTCGCAAGCGCTGGAACACTTCCCAACCTCCGAGTTTCGGTAGCCCCATGTCAGAGAGAACGACACTGATTGCGTGCTGATGAGCTGTATAGACGTCGATCGCTTCCTCCCCATCGCGGGCAACCAAAATGTTGTATCCGTGTTCTTCAAGCAGCGTCTGAAGAAGATCAAGCAACATCTCCTCATCTTCCACGAGGAGAACCGTCTCGCCACGTCCCACCGGCGCTGCCAGGTCCGGTAGAGCAACAGGGATTTCTTCTGCGGCCGCTCCAGCCGGTAGAAACAACCGGACCAATGTCCCGCTGCCTCGCGCG
Organism: Ignavibacteria bacterium; assembly: GCA_016873755.1. Taxonomy (GTDB): domain Bacteria; phylum Bacteroidota; class Ignavibacteria; order UBA10030; family UBA10030; genus VGWB01. Next base: position 4,605 of record VGWB01000064.1, read on the forward strand.
CTCTCGACGTCAATGAATCCACGCATAGCCTTCACCACGCCGTACACCACAGCAAGCCCTAGTCCGGTTCCCTTCCCCGCGGCCTTTGTGGTGAAGAACGGTTCAAACATTCTGGTCTTTGTCACCTCGTCCATGCCGATGCCGGTGTCAATCACCGAGATGCCTACGTACTGCCGATCTTCTGCCTTTGGAAATCGTTTCTTCAGTTCCTCACCAGAGATGGCCTCCGTCGTGATTCTCAGGATGCCTGTTTTATCATCGCGCCTCGCACGCTCCCCGATCGCATCACGAGCGTTCAGGCACAGATTGAGAACAGCCTGCTGGAACTGCGTTGGATCAGCAAGGACAGTCGGCACGTCCCTGTCGAGTTCCACCTCGACCTTGATCGTTTTTGGGAATGTCTCCGCCAGCAGTTTGGAGAGCTCGAACACGGTGTCATTCACCTTCACGGTCTCCCCTGTGCCACTTGTTCTGCGGGCAAAAGTCAGGAGTTGGCGGATCAGACCGGTGCCACGGCTGGCCGCCTTCTTGATCGATTCGACGTAGTGTGCGGAATCCTCTCGGTTCTTTGCCGGATGTTCGAGCTTCGCCGCGTAGCCGAGGATGATGGCAAGAACGTTGTTAAAGTCATGAGCGATGCCCCCTGCCAGCGTCCCGATGCTCTCCATTTTCTGCGCCTGAAGAAGTTGCGATTCGAGACGCCTCTGCTCGGTGACATCGCGGAGGATTCCACGGTACGCGATAATATTCCCTTGTGCGTCGCGGACAGCAGTTGTGGTCTCAAGGAGGATCACCTTCCTGCCATCCAATCTCCTGACGATGGCCTCATGATCCTTCAGGAATCCATACTTCGCAAGAAGCCCATGTGCTTTTGCCCGATCGGCGGCATCAACGTAGAGGTCCCGACCGATATCGACCTTCAGAAGGTCGGCCTTCGTCGGATAGCCAAAGAGCTCGACCCCGGCCTGGTTGATATCCACGAACCGCCCGTCAGGCGTGCTGAAGAAGACGGCGTCCTTCGATTCCTCGAAGAGAGTCCGGTACTTTTCCTCCGACTGTCTCAGCCGCTCTTCCGCCTGCTCTCGCCCCGAGACATCCCGTAAGCTCAAGACGCGTCCAACAATCTTTCCGCTAATTCTCTGTGGCTTGGAGTATCGCTCGTACACTCTGCCGTCCTTGAATCGGATCGAGTCGAAGACTTCTGCCTCGGGCTGGGCGTAGAGGTCGTTGAGGGTTTGTACGAAGCCATCCGGATCTTCCAGCCGCTCCAACACCGCGGAGAGTACGTGGCGGTCGTCACCGCGGGCAAGCTCTGACTCTGGAATGCCCCACATGTCAACGAACTTCTGGTTGTGGACGACGATCCGCCCCCGGTCGTTGACCACCAGAATGCCGTCGGCGGTCGACTCAAGAGTGGCACGAAGCAGCGAGAGCGATTGCTCGAGCTCCTGTTCCCCCTTCTTTCGTGCCGTGATATCCTCGATGATTCCAACTCCGTAGAGGGGGGTACCATCGCTTTCATGAACAACGGACGTCGTCACCAGACCCCAGATGACATCGCCCGACTTGGTGATGTAGCGCTTTTCCGAACGATAGCTCGGAATCTCACCGCTCAGGAGCTTTCGCACGTGGGCTTCGTCCATTTCCACATCGTCTGGATGCGTCAGCCCCCGAAGCGCAAGTGCCCTGAGATCCTCTTCAGAATATCCCACCATGTGGCAGAATGCCCCGTTCGCCCGGATTACCTCCCAGTTGAGATTGAATACAATCATCCCAACCGGACCCTCCTCGAACACCTTTCGGAGCTGCTCCGTGCTCTCCCGCAGTGACTGCTCTGCCCTGACGCGCTCGGTCTCGTCAACGACATATCCCTGAATCTGAACGAGTTCGTCAACCTCGTTGAATTCTCCATGGATGTTTGAGGTGATGTAAACGGGTCTGCCGTCCTTACTGTGTCCCTTCTGTTTGTAGTTGATAAGCCTTCGCTTCTGCTTCAACAGCTCCAGAAGCGTCATTCGCTCCTTTGGGCTTTCATGGAATGCGCTGACGCTCAGTCCCTGAATCTCCGCCGGCGAATCATAGCCAAAGATCCTCGCGAAGGAGGGATTGCACGCCAGAATTCTTCCCTCCGGCGTCGAGATGAAGTTCCCTGAAAGATCCTCCTCAAAGAACCGGCGATACCGCCGCTCGCTTTCAGCCAGAGCCTCACTCATAATTCGTCGTTCGTCCTCCATCCTCTGCCGTTCTGTTATGTCGACGACGACGCGATTGACATGGTAGAAACCGAGCAAGAGCAAGATAATGCCCGCGATTTGTCCGATGAAGCTGACCGTCGTGCCGATGAAAGGGGGCGCCTGTCTGCTCAGGCTCTCGAATAGGAAGCCGCCGCCGAAGATTGAGCGCAGGATCAGATCAAGCATGATCAGACCAAACCCTGTACCAATCAGGATGAGCGCCGGCAACAAGATCCCCTTGAGGCGTCTGGCGAGATAAAAGAATGCGATTATCGCCAGAATGAGGAGAATGATTCGGGCAATTTCTAGCAATTCCATCGGTTCTTCCCCCGATTCAGAGTGCATAGCACAAAAAGCTGGTCGTCAGTGTCGATTGGCGGTCAAGCTCACGAAGCCAGTTACGCTGTTCAAGGTGAAAGGCGCTCGATGAGCCAGATCGTGCCGCTTCGTCGGTACCGTAGCCGGTCGTGAAGACGATTCGGCCGGCCTTGCCAGAATTCAAACGTCTGCGGACGGAGTCGATAGCCGCCCCAAAATGGCGGAACAGGAATGCTCCTGTCGACGTAGCGAGCCCGGAGCTCCCCAAGCTTAGCCTCCAATGCGCCACGGCTGGATAGGACCGAGCTCTGGTTCGAAGCCCATGCTCCGAGCTGGCTTTCCACCGGGCGCGTGCGGAAGTATTCCTCAGACTCTTCCCGCGTCACCTTCTCGACTTCTCCCTCAATTCGAACCTGACGTTCCAGTTCTGCCCAATAGAAAAGCAAAGCCGCGTGAGGATTGGTCTGCAATTCGGATCCTTTGCGGCTCTCGTAGTTCGCAAAAAAAGTGAATCCACCCTCGTCAAATCCTTTCATCAACACGATCCGAGCAGACGGGTAACCACCCTGTCCGCTTGTTGCCAGGACCATCGCGTTCGGCTCCGGCACCTGGGCGTCCACGCTCTCCCGAAACCACCGGTCAAACTGGACCACGGGATGGGGATCGACGAGGGATTCGTCGAGCGTTTCGAGAGAGTACTCTTTTCGCAACTTCGCGATTTCCTTGTCGGCCATGCGGACAGCTCTCGTCTCGAGACGTGAATCCAGGGTTCGCGATTGTTAAGATACAGAATGCCGGTGCTCAAAGCAACCAGACCCGTTACCGTCGGGTGAACTCAAGTGATTCCAACATGTCCGACCTATCTATCACTTTCTGCGCTTGATCACAGCCACGCTGCTGCTCTCTTGTAAACAGCGGACATTCTCAGTATATTTTCGTGAGTCATGATCATCTGGCGACATATCCTGTATCGGCACGGAACTCCCTTCCTTTTCTCCGCGTCCGTGCTGATCTTCATCTTTCTCCTGCAGTTCATCATGCAGAAACTCGATCAACTCGCCGGGAAGGGGCTCGGTGCGGCAGTGATTGCCGAGCTGATCGTCATGAATCTTGCCTGGATGGTGGTACTCGCTGTCCCTATGGCTGTGCTCGTCGCCACCCTCATGGCCTTCGGCAACCTCTCCTCGGCAAACGAGATCACCGCGATGCGCGCCAGCGGGGTGAGTCTCTACCGAATGATCGCTCCGGTCCTGATTTCGTCCCTCCTCCTCTGTTACTTGCTCATCCTGTTCAACAACCATGTCCTTCCGGATACAAACCACCGGGCGAAGATACTGCTGACAGACATCTATCGGAAGAAGCCCACCTTCTCGCTGGTGCCCGGCCTCTTCTCCCAGGAGATCAGAGGATACAGTATTCTGGTCCGAAAGACGTTCGAACAATCCAACGACCTTGAAGGGGTTACGATTTTTGACTACACGAACAATGCGGTAACTACCACCGTCACGGCTGCACGTGGAACGATCTCGTTCTCACCGGATTACCAGAAGCTCATCATGGACTTGTATGATGGCGAGATCCATGAGATCAACAACAGGGATCTGAGCCGGTACCGCAAAATCCGGTTTCAGAAACACCGGATCGCCATGGACGCGGAAGGATTTGAGTTTCAACGATCACAGGAAAGTGCTTTTTCCCGCGGCGATCGCGAGCTCAGTGCCCAGGCAATGGCTGCCATCGTCGACAGTCTACGTGGACTTCAGAACGAATCCCGCGCACGAATCGCCCAGGTGATGCGGCAGGATCTCGATGGCGTCTTTGCCGGCGCGAGACCGCCCCTCGTCGTTCCTCAACCGGGCGCGGATCCGCCCTTTGCGGCCCTTATGCGCGCGGCGGTTCTCAAGAACGTCATCGACGGTGAACATACGCGCACGGAGTATTACGGCCGGCAAATCCGCGAATACTCGGTTGAGATCCACAAGAAGTATTCGATTCCGTTTGCCTGCGTGGTCTTTGTCCTGATTGGCGCTCCTCTCGGCATCATTGCGCGCAGGGGTACGTTTGGCGTGGCGGCAAGCCTGAGTTTGGGTTTTTTCCTTCTCTACTGGGCTTGTCTTATCGGTGGTGAGAAGCTGGCTGACCGCGCGTTGATCCAGCCATGGTTCGGCATGTGGTCCGCCAACATCATCATCGGGCTGCTGGGACTCTATCTCACGTTCAGAACTGCCCGCGAGAGCTTGACGTTCAACTGGTCAACGATTCTGAAGTTCGTCCCCAAGCAGTGGCGCGCAGAGGAGGAACCGAACCCGTGACGATCTTTGACCGCTACATCGTCCGGCAGTTTCTGATCAGCTTCCTCTTCGGTCTGATGACCTTCGTGCTGATCTTCGTTGTGATTGACATGATGGAGAAACTCGATGACTTCATCGACGCGAACGCTCCCCTTCAAACCATCCTACAGTACTATCTGACGTTCACGCCGGAGATTATCAAGCTCATGACGCCGGTCGCCATGCTGCTCGGCTCCCTCTTCGTGGTCGGCAGGCTCTCCAATCAAAACGAGCTTGCGGCGATGAAATCGAGCGGGGTGAGCCTCTACCGGCTCCTCGTTCCTTTCATCGTCGTTTCATTTGTCGTGAGCGGATTTTCGATCTACTTCAGCGGGTGGATTGTCCCATACGCAAACCAGAAGAAGTTCGCGATCGAGCGGGCGCATCTGAACCGGTCGCAGGCCGGATTCACCCGGTATGATATCTTCTTCCAGGAAGGGCGTACGCGCCTCATCTCGATGAACTACTACGACAGCCATGCAAAGCTCTCGAACCGGGTCAGCATCCAGGAGTTCGCTGACTCCAACCTCACGGTTCTCCAGCGGCGGTACGATGCGTGGCAGATGGAATGGATGGCAAGAGTGTCCATGCATCGAGATGGAGGAGAGGAAGGGTGGGTACTCGTGAGGGGGACGGCGCGCGAGTTCAGCGGTCAGGAGCAGCGGATCAGGACGTTTGAGCGCCTGCCCATCGGCAAGCTCAGCGTCACGCCCGACGACATTGAAAAGAAACAACGGAAGCCCGACGAAATGGACTACCCTGAGCTCAAGCAATTCATCGAGAATCAACGGGCTGCCGGCCAGGATGTTTCACGCTGGATGGTGGATTTTCACAGCAAGATTGCATTCCCATTCGCCAGCGTGATCGTTGTCCTGTTTGGGGTTCCATTCGCCTCCGTGAAGCGCCGCAGCGGCGTCGCACTGGAGTTCGGCATTTGCGTCGCCGTGACCTTTATCTATCTCGCCTTCATGAAGACGAGCAACGTCTTCGGCTACAACGGGGACCTCAATCCGCTCTTCACCGCCTGGCTCGCCAATATCATTTTCCTCGTCCTCGGGATCATCAACTTGCTTCGCATCCAGAAGTGAGTGGCGGATCTCGTCCCCTGGCCCACAAAGCTCCCGCCTGGGTCATACTTCTCGTGAACAATCCTTACAGCAAGGCATAGCTCAAGCCGAAGGCAAGCGTCTCTTTGACTTGAGTTCTCGGCGTGACAACCTTGTCATTGATGAACTGAACGTTGAGATTAATGACGATGTATTTGCTGACCTTGACGGCAAGGGTATTGTCGCCCTGGATGACAACATTTTCGATATGCCTGACGGGCGAAAAGACCTCGAGCTTGGAGGAGAAGAGAATATTCTCCTCGAGTTTCCACGCGAGCTCGGTCACCCATTCAAAGCCGCCGTCCACCTTTGTTTTCTCGATCGCCGCGGTCGCTGGATCATCACTATAGACCGTGTAGGCTGATGTCACGATCTCGCGGATCGCAGCTCCAAGACGCGTCTTCAGCTCCGGGATCGGCTGATAGCCGATGCCAGCGGCTTGTGTGAGGTAAGCCGGATCGAAGAATTTCGAAACGATCGTACCACGCCCTTCCTTATCGTGCTTCAATCCCTCAGCGAATTGCGTTTTGACTGTTGCAGAGACGTAGGGATTGACGTGCGTGCCGAGCTTGTACGTGAAAACCGTTTGGAGATCGATCTTATCATCGGTTTTTCTCAGCCCCTGATCCCCCAAACGGGTCTGCCCAAAGGCAAACTTGTACGTGTTTGACCAGTCGGTCATCCCGTCACTGCGGTCCGTCTTCCCATTAAGCGTGACGGTGTAAGCGAGCGCATTCTGTCCACCCTGCGCCCAGTCGGTGTACGATACCTGGGTGAAGGTCAACGCGCCGACGACGCTGTGCTTCCAGGGGTTCTAGAGAGTCCGGTTCCGGGCTTTGAAATGCGAATGATGATGAGGTACAGAGTATGAATGCCAGACCTAGAAGAGCCCTCATGCGATTCTCCTTGATGTTCGACGATATGTGATGGAAGAGTACTATTTCAACACTGCCGTACAGTCCCGCACCGTTTGGCATTGATCGGAATCGGCATCAGGCATTCCGGGCAATCACGTTGTGTCGGCGCTGCGGGCGCAGCTTCTTCCTTTCTCTTGAGCGCGTTGACCACGCGGACAAGCAGGAAAACAGCCGAAGCTACGATGAGAAAGTCGATAACGGTATTGATGAAAACTCCGTAGTTGAGAGTAACCGCCTTTGTACCCTCGGCACCGGATTTGATTGTGAGCATCAGGCCGCTGAAATCGACCCCGCCGAGAAGCACGCCGACGGGGGGCATGATCACGTCGTTGACCAGTGATGTGACGATCTTTCCGAATGCAGCACCCATGATGAAGCCTACGGCAAGATCGACAACATTGCCCCGCATCGCAAAGGTCTTGAATTCCTTGTAGAGTGACATCGCTATCTCCTTCGCCTTGTCATGTGAGTATCGGGATAATCGCTTCCTGTATCGGCAGACCGGTTACGACCACCTCCTGTGTTGGGGAAATGTAGACATCAATCTCGCTGCGGACGCCAAATTTCCCCGGCAGGTAGATTCCGGGCTCGATGGAAAATGACGTCCGGGGGATGATCCTTCGCTCGTCTCGTGTCTCGAGGTTGTCGATGTTCGCACCGTTGCCATGGATCTCCTCGCCGATGGAGTGGCCGGTACGATGGACAAAGTAATCTGCGTATCCTTTCACTTTCATGTGACTACGCGCTGCATCATCGACCTGGAAGCCGCAGATTTGCTTGCCGGCCTTGAAGGAGTCCTGGACAAACTTCAGCGCTGCGTCGCGGGATCCCTTGACGACATCAAAGATCTTTGTGTATTCCTCTGGCACGCTCGCGCCGATCAGGCCCGTCCATGTGATATCCGCGTAGACGGAACGCGGCTTGTCTTTTTTCGCCCAGAGGTCGAGAAGCACGAAATCCCCCTTCTTCAGCGGGCTGTGGATCTCCTTCGTCGGTTCATAATGCGGGTTTGCACTGTTCGCGTTCACGGAACAGTTCGGATCGCTCTCGGTCTTGAGCCCGCGTTTCTTGAACTCGGCCAGCATGAACCGTTGGACGTCGTACTCGGTGAGGGACGAATTCGCGATGATACGTTGTTTGATGAACCCGAAGGAGAGATCGACAATTGCGCGCAGATGGTTCGCCGTTTCGAAATTGTCCCGGGCCTGTTCATCATCCCAGCACGCCTCGAACCGCTGCACCAGATTGGCTGATGAGACGACTTCCACTCCCAGACTGCGGACGAGCTCGAGAGTCCCTGCGTCGACCTTCGAAACATATGGAATCGCGTTACGCGGCGAGTACTCCATTGCCACCCGCTTCGTGCCCGCAAGGAGCGTCCGCAATCCCTCCTCCAGCGACTGCCAGCTGACGTACATGGATTTGTCGCCCGGTAGGCTGTCGAGGTTGAACTGCTCGATGTTATGAACGAGTTTTCTCGGTAATCCTTGTGCGGGTATGAAGTAGAAGTATCGTCTCGTCTGCATGATGTGTGAAGGAAGATCGAGGATGCGACCGGCGAACACGTTCGAGCCTCGGAAATCGTACAGAAGCCAACCCTCCAACCGTTCCTCACATAGTGCTTCCTGGATCAATTTGATTTTTTCCTGGATCGACATGGCTTTTCCTCCTGATGGATACTCTCAGATCTGGTTGCGTGCGGTCCGTTGGCGAATGAAACGTTCTTTATATAATGAAAAAAGCCCGCAGATGAAACTCGCGGGCTCATTCAATCGCAACCAGTGTGTGCTACTTGCCGACCGGTTCCAGTTCCCGAGGCGTTGGCTTTTTGGCAATGGGCTGCTTTTCCGTGCTGCGTCGACGACGGCGGTATTTGGTCTCAACCACATGCTGCGGTTCCGGTTGCCCTTCCTCGACGTCCGGGTATGTGTAGATTTCGTATTTGTAATTACGGAGGAGAATGTCCTTCCCACTCCGGGCGAGGACGTACTGCGGTAAGATTGGGATTTTTCCACCGCCCCCCGGTGCATCAATTACATAATATGGCACTGCAAGCCCGGAGGTGTGACCCCGGAGTTTATCCATGATCTCCAAGCCCTTGCGCACCGGCGTCCGGAAATGGTTGGTGCCTTTCGTGAGGTCAGCCTGGTAGATATAGTACGGCCGCACGCGCATCTTCAGGAGCTTTCGGTGAAGCTCAAGCATCACCTCGGAGTCATCGTTGACCCCTTTCATCAACACCGCCTGATTGCCGACCGGACATCCCGCATCGGCGAGCATCGCGCAGGCTCTATCGGCTTCCGGTGTGCATTCCCACGGATGATTGAAATGAGTATTCACGTAGATAGGATGATACTTCTTCAGCATGCGGCACAGCTTCGGCGTAACGCGCTGTGGAAGCACACATGGCATTTTCGTTCCAAGCCGGATAATTTCAACGTGCGGAATCTCCCGAAGCCGGGACAGGATGCGTTCCAGGACATAATCTGTCACCATCAGCGGGTCGCCCCCGGAGAGGATGACGTCGCGCACCTCCGGATGGGCCGCGATATAGTCGATACCGTCCTGTATCCATTTCGAGTTGATCTTGGTTGAATCACTCACCTTCCGCTTTCGCGTACAGAAGCGGCAGTACATAGAGCATTGACTGGTGACAAGAAAGAGCACACGATCTGGATATCGGTGGGTGATGCTGGGGACCGGGCTGTGTGCATCTTCATTCAGAGGATCTTCGGGCGCATTGCGGTCTTCAAGTTCCAGGGAATCGGGAATGCACTGCAGCCAGATCGGATCTCCGGGGTATCGAATCAGGCTGAGGTAGTACGGATTGATCCGGATGTGGAAGAGCTTGTTCAGTTTCTCAGCCAGCGCGGCATCGAACCCGAATCGATCGACAAGGTCTTTCGCGCTATCCACACTCTGCCGCAACATCTCTTGCCAGAGTTCCATACAGATCGGTTGCCCTCCCTATAAGTTTTTGGTATACACGACGAGGTCATCCCCTGGGGAATAGTAGCCCTTGATGCGCGATGCCTCGGTGTAATGTTGATGTTCGTAGAACCTTCGTGTGCTGTCGTACTTGGCTTGCGACGACGTCTCAGCAATAATCAGCGTACCGCCCACCGCCTTCACGTACTGTTCGCAATGCTGAAGAAGCTGCTTGCCGATCCCCTGGCCGTGCATGCGCGGGTCGACGGCAATCCAATACAGGTCGAACGTGCTCACCGTGAGCGGGGTGCGGCCCACACAGTAGTATCCGCGCACGGTATCCGAATCATCGACGAAGGTGCAGATCGCGTAGTCTCGTTGATCCTTCTCCTCAGCGACAACCTCCATCAGTTCAAGAGCTATGGAAACCTCTTCCTCTTTGAAGACTTCGGTCGCACGCAGGAGCTCGAGCAACGGCTGAATGTCCTCCTTCCGAAACGGACGAATGGGCATGCGGTGAGCTACGGAGTCCTTTCCAGAGCGTATTCGACAATCCTGTTGATGGTGTCTTCAAATGACAGACCATAGGCCCGGGCCGAACGTGCGAAACCGGCGTCATCACTGATGTCGGGATTCGGATTCACCTCGATGACGTATAGGCTGTTGTTCTTGTCGAGCCGCATGTCCACGCGGGCGTAGTCCCGACATCCCATGATGCGATAGACCTTCAGCGCGATCTCCTTTGCCTCCCGTTCGATCTCCGGCGTGAGCGCCGCGGGGCACACACCGACCGTTCCCTTGTACTCGTGCGTCCCCTCCATCCATTTCGCGTTGTATGTGACGATGCGGGGATAACCCGGAGGCAGCCCGGAAAAATCGATCTCCGAGATCGGAAGGGCAATCGGTCGGCGATTGCCAATGATCGCGACGTTGAGCTCGCGACCGTCGATGTACTCCTCCACCAGAGCGGGTTGATCGTAGTTCTCCAGGATAAGCCGGACGCGCTTACGCACGGCACTGAGATTCTCGGCGATTGAAGTGTTGTCGATGCCAACGCTCGCATCCTCATGCAGCGGCTTTATTATGACCGGGTAGCAGAGGTCGAGTTCCTCCCCATTCACTTCGTTCATGTTTCTGAACAGCATGAATCGAGGGATACGGATCTTGTGAAAGCTGAGGATCTGCTTTGTCCGGACCTTGTTCTGACAGATGCCGAGTGCGAAAGCACCTGCTCCGGTGTAGGGAATCCCCATCAGCTCGTAGAGCCCTGCCACATACATCTCGTGCGTGGATTCATCCCCCACAGACTCGCAGAGATTGAAAATCAAATCGGGTTGCTTCTCCTCGACAAACTGGATAAGTCTCTTGATGTCACTGTTCATATTGAAGAGCGACGTCTTGTACCCGTTCTTCTGCAGAGCGTCCCGCACATGTTCTCGTTCTTCGAGCACACCAATTTCCGACAGATCAACGGTCTTCGGGTTTGTTCCGGCCAGAACTTGCGATCGTGTCGCTGCTGCTTCGATCTTCCCGGTTTCCGAGATGAATTTTCTCCCGGAAGCCGTTTCTATCGTCGGCTCATTGAACACAACAACGACGTGGATTTTCTTGGGCATGCTCTCCCCCCTGTCAGTTTTCAGTCACGGCGGATAATCTGTTGAGCTGGCACGGATTAGGCGAGTCCATTTCGTAGTGATCCTGCATCCAACACAGCGTTGAGCATTGAACTGTAAGAGAATCCCGCAGCTCGCGCGGCCATGGGAAATGCGGAATGATCGTCAGGATTTGGAAGAATCCCGGGAAGGGGATTCAGCTCCAGGATGTGCGGAGTATCGTGCTCGTCAAGGCGGACGTCAATTCTGCACCAGTCGCGACAACGCAAGGCATGAAAAGCTCTTACACACGTTTCCTTGATGTGGCCTTCTAGCTCGGCGTCGATATACGCCGGACAGTCATACATTTCTATCGGGTGATCGCTTTGATCCCAGATCCATTTCGCTTCGTAAGAATAGAGGGGGTTGACGCCGGCCGGAAGCTGATCGAAGCGAATTTCTATTATCGGCAAAACGCGAAGCGACGAGCCATTACCCAACAGCGCGGCTGTAAATTCCCTCCCGGGAAGGAACTTTTCGACGAGCGTGGGTTCGTCGTAATCGGTCAACACTCGTTTGATCTGCCGCTCGAGTTCATCTCGTGTACGCACAAGCGAGGAGTCAAGGATCCCCCTGCTGGATCCTTCATGCAGCGGTTTAACAACACAGGGGAATTCGACAGGAGCACCATCAAGCTCCGCGAAGGTGTTAAGCACGCGGAACGCGGGAGTAGGTATCTTGTAGTACGAAAGGACTTCTTTTGCGCGCGCCTTGTCGAGGCAGATGCCGAGTGTGATAGGATCGGATCCCGTGTACGGGATACCGAGCAACTCAAGGACGGCGGGGATTTGTGACTCTCGGGAGGGTCCTCTCAGTCCTTCCGCGATATTGAAGACGATATCGGGCTGAACCTGGAGAAATCTCTGGGGAGCATCTTCATCCGCTTCGATCATCGTCACGGTGTGTCGCTCTTCCAGAGCCGCCTTCACGGCAAGAATGGTTTCTTCAGTGTCCCATTCTGCGTATGTGTCGGTTCTCGTCTGCTGAAGTTTCGTTCTGGTCGCTGTTGCGACACCGCTCGTTGCTTCTTGGTCCCCCCTTTCCCGGTTCGAAACTTCGTCCGCACTCTCTTTCTTCATGTTATAGACGAGTGCGACATGCCTTCGCGGTATCAAGCAGGCTGATCAACCTTTCAAATGTTCAAAGGACGAGGTATCGATGCGCGTGCATCGTTGATACAAATATAATCTTTTCTAACTTGTTGTCAAGTGTTTGCGAGGTTTTTTGACGTCGAAGAGCGCGACATGACTTGACACGATCGCGCCGTCGACCATGCGCGGGCTCATCTTCATGCGAACGAGGAGAAGACCGCGACAGACTGTTCGCGTGTAGTTCCAG
>VGWB01000065.1 GCA_016873755.1 Ignavibacteria bacterium
GAGCGGGATGGCTATCTCTTGAAGATTACATTTCGTCCCCAAGACAGCGCGGAAGTGCAGTGGAACGCAAGCTTTTCAAGAGGCAATTGATGTTGGTGTGGATTTCCAGGCGCTTGATGGGAGCTGTGTGTAGGACGTAGGGCGGGACGCCAGTCCCGGCGACCAAAGGAATGTTGCTGAGGGCGTACAAAAATGAAGTTCACGCGCCAACCTGGCATGAACTGAATGTCGGAAGCGGTGATTCCGCGAAGATTTCGAAAGTCAATTCTTCCTTACTGAAATATCGTCGCGGAAAAAATTACTTTTTGTACGACCTCACGATGCAAGCAGGACTTGCAGTCCTGCGGGCGAGAAGGGCCGGAGTGAAACTCCGGCGCGGCTATTCTTCGACAGTGCAACTGTCGAAGAACGTCCAGACCCAAACCCCTCACCGCGCGAACGCCGGGCGGGCTTTCACAGGAGTGACATAAGATTAGACTGGCAGCGAAATGGGCATTCTCGGCAGCATCAGCGAAATTCAGTCGCAAGGGAGGTCTCATATGGAGAGAACGTTGAGCAAGGCAGAAGGATTGTACCTTTTTCTATTGATTGTCTCTCTTACCACAATCTTCACAGGGCACCGGGCGTTCGGACAAGACAAAGCAATCATCGGTTCGCCGGATACCTACCAATCCGTGCTTGCGATGTTTCAAGACCCATCTGCCGAGTATCGCAGCGCACCGCTGTGGGTGTGGAACGACCGAATCACTCGAGAGCAGATCGATGAGCAGCTCGCCGACTTCAAGGCCCATGGGATCGGAGGAGTGTTTATCCACCCCCGACCCGGACTGATCACTCCTTATCTCTCCGACGAGTGGTTCTCGCTCTGTCGCCACGCTGTGGATGTGGGAAAGAAATTGGGAATGAACATCTGGATCTACGACGAGAATTCGTACCCGTCCGGCTTTGCGGGTGGGCACGTCGCTGCTCAGATGCCGGATGCGGTGCGGACCGGCCTGCGCATGATCCGGGCGAGCGAGTTGCCGGCGTTGAGCGATCCGGAGCTCCTCGTGGCTCTTGAGAAAACGCCCTCGGGATTCACCGACATCACATCTCAGCTTCAGACGAAACAGTTTACGAAAGGTGAATTCTACCTCTTCAGCCTGAACAGGCAGAAGCCGAATCCATGGTACGGAGGCTTCACGTATGTAGATCTGATGCGACGCGAGGTGACTGAGAAATTCCTCGAGGTGACACTCGACGCCTACAAGCGCGCCATCGGCGATGAGTTTGGCGGGGCAGTTCCGGGAGTTTTTCAGGACGAGGCCGAGATCGCGCCCGCCGGCGGCAGGGGAATGCTCGTCGTTAATTATACTCCTGCCCTGTTCGAGATATTCCAGTCCAAATGGGGATACGATCTGCGGGTCAACCTCCCTTCTCTGTATGATGAAGAGGGTGATTGGCAGCGAGTGCGTCATAACTACTACGCGACGATTCTGGATCTTTTCGTCGAGGGGTGGGCGAAGCCCTATTACGAATACTGCACGAAGAACAGCCTCATCTTCACCGGCCACTACTGGGAGCACGAATGGCCGCGGCCCGTGATCAATCCGGATAACATGGCCTTCGCTGCATACGCTCACATGCCCGGCATCGATATCCTGATGAACGAATTCCAGATGGACACGCACGCACAGTTCGGCAATGCCAGAGCGGTGAAGGAAATCCGCAGCGTCGCGAACCAGCTCGGGCAGAAACGGACAATGTCTGAGACGTTCGGCGCGGGCGGCTGGGAAATGTCGTTCCTTGACCAGAAAAGGATCGCCGACTGGGAGTACGCTCTTGGTGTGAACTTCATGAACCAGCACCTTTCCTACGTTACCATCAAAGGTGCGCGAAAACGTGACCACCCCCTCTCATTTTCCTATCACGAGCCGTGGTGGCACGCGTACAAACCCATGGCTGATTATTTCGGACGGCTTTCCGTCGCTCTTTCATCCGGAGAACAGATCAACCGGATAGTTGTGATTGAGCCGACGACAACTGCCTGGATGTATCATTCTGTGCGCGGAGAAAATGACAGGATGAAAGCCATCGGCAAGCGCTTCCAGGATTTCGTCAACCGGCTGGAAGCTGCGCAGGTTGAGTACGACCTGGCCAGTGAAGCGATCATCCGCGAGCACGCGAAAGTCAAAGACGCGAAATTGCACATCGGACAGAGAGCCTATGAACTGGTCATCCTCCCTCCAGGATTGGAGAACCTCGACAGGCCCACGCTCTTGCTTGTGCTCGATTACGTTGCGCGCGGTGGTCTGATCCTTTGCTACACCAAACCGCCCGGTTATGTTGACGGCCGCAAAGTCGACGAAATCGAAATGCTTGCCGCCAAGCATCCTCGCGACTGGTTAATCGTGGAAGATGATGATGACCTTGAGATGATCAACCAACTCATCCCGCCTCCCGTTGAGTTCCGGGTGAAGAATGCTTCCGGCAACTCTCCGAGCCTGCTCTTCCATCACCGGCGATCGTTCAAAGACTGTGAGCTTCTCTTTCTCGTCAACACGAGTGATAGGCAGATCGCTTCAGGCAACATCCTGGCCCCCGGTCGATCCTGTGAGCGGTGGGACCTTTTCAGAGGACGTGTGGTATCGTATCCGCACGCAATCGAGAAGAACAAGCTGAGTGCTGAGTTTTCTCTTACTCCGGGAGGAAGTCTGCTGCTCTGCTTGCGACCGGTTGAGGGGAAAGCAGGCAAGGCTGAATCCGTTACACGGATCGAACTAAAGGGATCAGGCGAAACCGCTGTTGAGCGTGTAAGCCCGAACGTTCTGACGCTCGACTACTGTGATCTCACGCTAGGCGGCAACACGGAAAGAAATCTCTACTTCTATACTGCCCAGCTCAAGACATTTCAATTCCATGGGTTAGACCGCAACCCGTGGGATAACGGCGTGCAGTACAAGACCGACATCCTCGAGAAGGACAAATTCGCGTCAGACTCCGGTTTTGAGGCAGCGTTCACATTTGCCGTCGCCGAAGGAGTCGACGTGAATTCACTGCAGGCAGTTATCGAACAACCTGGCCTCTATCAGGTTTCAGTCAATGGCCATCAGGTTTCTCCACTCGATAATGTTTGGTGGCTGGACAAGTCGTTTGGTGTGTTTGAGATTGGGCGTTTCGCTCGGCCGGGGGAGAATCGGATTGTCCTGCAGGCCTTGCCGTTCACCATTTACACCGAACTTGAGCCTGTTTACGTGATTGGCAATTTCGCTTTGAAGAGTGAACAAACAGGATTTCTCGTCGCCCCATCATCGACTCTGAAGACAGGTTCGTGGGCACATCAAGGAATGCCGCTGTATGGCGGAGGCGTAAGCTACACGAGACAGTATTCCGTCTCGATCGATCGCTCCAAGGAGCAACGGTTCATCGTCCAGCTTGGAAGCTGGAGCGGTGTTGTCGCAGAAGTCCAGGTGAACGGGAAGAAAGCGGGATTCATCGCGTTCGCTCCGTTCGAGGTGGATGTGACGGACAACGTCCGGTCTGGAATAAATAGCATAACCGTGACCGTCTATGGATCGCTGAAGAACACGCTCGGCCCACACCACAACAATCCGCCCCTTGGAAGGGCCTGGCCCGGGATGTTCCAGCAAGGGGCGAAGGATGGCTATCCTCCCGGATCGGCGTACAGCGTTGTCGACTATGGGCTATTCGAAGATTTCAAGCTCGCGGCGCAAAGCAAATAGGAGTCACAACCATGCGAACTACATCTCTGCTTGCGACGATCGCACTCATTTTTGGGCTGGAGGGTTTTCCCGCTTCGCTGCAATCGCAGACCGGAAAGCCTGTGTACTTGAATCCTGATCTGCCACTTGAGCAGCGGGTTCAAGACCTCGTGTCGCGTTTGACGCTCGAGGAGAAAATCTCTCAGATGGTCCACGATGCTGCTGCCGTCGAACGGCTAGGGATACCCAACTACAATTGGTGGAATGAGTCTCTCCACGGGGTTGCAAGGGCGGGCGTCGCTACCGTGTTTCCCCAGGCGATAGGCTTGGCAGCGACGTGGAACGCCGAGCTGATGCACAAGGTCGCGACCGTGATCTCGGACGAGGCGCGAGCCAAGAACAATGACTTCGTCAGGCGCGGAGTGCGGGAGATCTACACCGGCTTGACGTTTTGGTCGCCCAACATCAACATCTTCCGGGATCCTCGGTGGGGGCGCGGACAAGAGACGTACGGCGAGGATCCGTATCTCACGGCCCGGATGGGCGTTGCCTTCGTCAAAGGTCTGCAGGGTGACGACCCGCGCTACCTCAAGCTCGTCTCGACGCCCAAACACTTCGCTGTTCACAGCGGTCCAGAACCTGACCGGCATCGCTTCGATGCCCGCGTAAGCGATCGTGACTTGAGGGAGACATTTCTTCCTGCATTCGAGGCTTGTGTAAGAGAAGGGAAAGCCTACTCAGTCATGGGCGCCTACAACCGCACGAACGGCGAGGCGTGTTGCGCCAGCACGCTGCTGCTGGAGAACATCCTGCGCAAGGAATGGGGATTCAAGGGCTACGTCGTGTCGGACTGCGGGGCTATTTGGGATATCTACCAGACTCACAAGCTCGTCAAGACGGCGGAAGAAGCCGCTGCACTTGCTGTGAAGCGCGGCTGCGACCTCAATTGTGGCCAAACGTACACTGCATTGCTCGACGCTGTGAAAAAAGGTCTGATCGATGAGAGGACGATCACGCGATCAGTCGAACGACTCTACGCGGCTCGGTTCAGACTTGGACAGTTCGATCCGCCTGAGCGGGTGCCATTCACACAAATCCCATCAAGCGTTGTCAATTCCCCTGAACATCGCGCACTTGCTCTTCGTGCGGCTCGCGAGTCGATCGTCCTCCTCAAAAACGAGCGCGGTCTACTGCCCCTTGGCAAGGACCTGAAATCCGTTGCAGTGATAGGGCCGAACGCCGATGACCTCGGTGTCCTGCTGGGAAACTACAACGGCACGCCCGCGAGGGCTGTCACTCCTCTGGAGGGCATCCGAAACAAAGTCGGTTCCTCAACTATTGTATACTCCGCTCGGGGATGCGACATCGCACCGGGAGTTCCGGGGCTCTCAGTCATTCCCTCCGCGCATTTGCGTCCCAAGGATGCCGATGCCGGTCAAGTGGGCCTGCAGGGTGCCTACTATTCCACACCGGCTCTTGATGGCAAGCCCAAGTTCGTGCGAGTCGATCCTGTTGTGAATATGACATGGAAGGATGCGCCGCCATTGGGTGGTTATCCTACCGACGACTTCTCCGTGCGTTGGACGGGCTGGCTTGTCCCGCCTGTCAGCGGCACCTACATTCTGGCCGTCTCGGCTGTGAGCGGATACGCGATGTTCCTGGATGGCGAGGAGCTCTTCCCATTTCTCTCGTCCGAACACCATGCCTTCACGAGGACCAAAGAGATCCAGCTCGAAGCGGGGCGTCTCTATGCCCTTCGGATCGACTATGTTAACACCGGTCGCGATCCGCAGATTCAACTTCTCTGGGCGAAGCCGGGCGGCGATCCAGGGGCCGAGGCGATTGAAATCGCCCAGAAAGCAGAAGTTGTCGTTCTGGTGATGGGCTTGTCGCCATCCCTCGAAGGCGAGGAAATGCCCGTCCAGGTGGAAGGATTTGCAGGCGGCGATCGAACGGATATCCGCCTGCCCCGCACGCAGGAACAGCTCCTCAAGAAGATCCACGCGCTCGGCAAACCGGTCGTTCTTGTTCTCTTGAGCGGAAGTGCTCTGGCAGTCAACTGGGCGCAGGAGAATGTGCTGGCGATCATCGAGGCGTGGTATCCTGGGGAAGCTGGCGGGACCGCCATTGCCGACGTTCTCTTTGGTGACTACAATCCGGCGGGGCGGTTGCCCGTCACGTTCTACAAGTCGATCGACCAATTGCCGCCTTTCGACGACTACAACATGAAGGGTCGCACGTATCGGTACATGACGCAAGAGCCGTTGTATCCATTCGGACATGGCCTGAGCTATACCCGATTCGATTATGCTCAGCTGCAAATTCAACCGGCGCAGATCAAGTCAGACGGTGTAGCAACTGTCAGTGTGGATATCAGAAACGCTGGGGACCGTGAAGGAGACGAAGTTGTGCAGCTCTATGTTCGTTATCCCAATTCGAAAGTGACACGGCCCATCAAGGATTTGAAAGGCTTCCAGCGCATCATGCTCAAGCCTGGCCAGACTCGAAACGTCAGCTTCACATTGACGGCTCGCCAGCTCGCCTACTATGGCAAGGATGGATTCGTCGTCGAGCCGGGGAAGGTGCACGTGATGCTGGGGAGTTCATCTGCCAACATCCGGCTGATGGGCGAAATCAACGTTCTAAGATAAACGTGAAGGGAGTTGTGTGGGGCTTCAGAAGAAAGTGGTTCTCATCACCAGCGCCGCGCCGCCCGTCGACGGGGGAATCACTGCGGAGTAGTGGGGCTCATTCCACAAAGGCGGTGTCAACCGTGTTGACGCCCCCTGTTCAATTGACTTCCAACTCAATCTCTCTTAGCTTTGAAAACACGAGTTGTTTCTCCGGCCTCGCGCCGAATTGAAGCCCGCGAGTTTTCCTGAGCTCTCAAATTTTCCGTCAGGAGACCATTATGATCGGCCAGGCCTTAGCCCACTACAAGGTACTTCAATGAGAATGCAAACCTCGGCGGCAGCGTCGCGCTTAAGTTCTTTCCCGCTCATGTCGTTCTCGCCTGTACAGTTCAATCTGCCGGCTGCTGTTGGAAAGCTACAGTAATAGAAAGGGATTGAAAATGGCCACCATACTTATTATTGACGACAGCTCGGTTGAGCGGGAAACGGTGCAGCGCGCTCTTCAGAAGGCAGGATACACCGCCCTCGTAGCAGCAGATGGTGCGTCCGGCATCGATATGGCCAAAGAGCATTCTCCGGACCTCATCATTTGCGACATTGATATGCCAGGTCTCAGCGGGTTCGATACGCTCAAAAAGCTCAAAGAAGATCCGCAGACACAAAACATTCGGTTTGTCTTCCTCACAGGGAGCGCTGAGGCGATGGCTGGAAAGCTCGGAAGGAAGCTCGGGGCGGAGGAGTACATCGAGAAACCCTTCTCATTTTCCAAACTGCTCGCCGCTGTGGGGACGACCTTGGGACAGAAGTAGTGAATTCTCCAGTCACTATGGGCGACTTCCTACACACAACACCCCATCACCAGGAGAAGAGGCACACCATGCGAAAAAGCATCTTCGTCAGCATAACTGTTTTCCTTGTTGTCTTGATCTCTCTCGCTGCGCCGCCCGACCTCGTTGCACAATGCCGGGTTGAGGGCAGCACCGTGCTTTGCGGCACCGTCCGCTTTCAAGTGCTCAACCCCACATTTGTGAGGATGGAGTATTCACCGTCAGGCTCATTCATTGATGCCCCGTCGGCAGTTGTGCTCAAGCGCGACTGGAAGCCGGTGAAGGTCGAAGCCTGGGGCGACAAGGATTGGGTCGTGGTGAAAACGCCTGGGTTGATACTTCGGTATCGGGTCAATTCAGGAAGGTTCACCAAAGACAACCTTCAGATCTCGTGGAAGGAAGGGGCGCGAACAATCGTATGGAAACCGGGGGATCCTGATCGAGGCAATCTTGGCGGTACTTTGTATTCACTGGATGGTGTGAGAACGGGGCGTTTGCCGAAGGTGGAGCCAGGGCTCCTGAGTCGAAGCGGCTATTTCCTTCTGGACGACAGTCGCACGCCGGTATGGGATGCATCCGCAGCCTGGATTGTCCCGCGGAGAGAAAGCAACAGTCAGGACGTGTACTTTGCCCTCTATGGAAGGGACTACGCACAGGCGCTGAAAACGTATGCTGAACTGTGCGGCGAGATTCCGATGATCCCTCGCTACACGCTCGGCTCCTGGATCACCGATCTTAACTATGAGTACCTTCCAGGCACGGAAATGGTTGATAAGTACCGGTACACGGAAAAGGATCTCAGAAGGCTTGTGGAGCGATTCCGGAGCCTGAATATTCCTCTCGACGTCCTCGTGCTCGACTATGCATGGCATCGATTCGGATGGAAGGGAGGCTACGACTGGAGCGAAATTTTTCCGCAGCCCAAGGAGTTTCTCGATTGGGCACACGCGAACGGCCTGAAGATCTCCCTTAATGATCATCCCGGCTACGCGAAGGAAAGCACCCTCTCCGACGATGATAGTCATGCAGAGCGTGTGCGTGCCGAGCTGGGTCTCCCTCAGCCGGAGAAGCCCACCTATACGCTTGAACTCGCGTCCGGGTGGAAGTTCCGGACGGATCCGGGCGATAGCGGTGTGGCCAATCGTTGGTTTCACATCGACACCAAGGATGATGGATGGACCACCATTCAAGGTGGAAAGCCCTGGGAGGAACAAGGATTCGCAGCCTATGACGGTCTGGCCTGGTATCGCCAGTCAATCTTTCTTCCGGTCAACGTGCCGTTCGGTCGCCTCTACCTGATCTTTGGCGGGGTAGACGATGAGTACGATCTGTACGTGAACGGCGCCAAAATAAAGCATCACGGCGCACCGAACAGCAGCGTTTTCAATACCGTTACATTCACCGATGTCACTGCTGTTCTCAGACGTGGTGAGGATAACCTGATTGCACTGCGGGTCAACGACTGGGGTGGGGGCGGCGGACTCACCTTCGGTCCTACTATGATCGCGAACAAGCCGCCCGCGGAGGGCATCCGATTCAACCTGGCAGACAAAAAGCACGCGCAGGTCTTCATGGATGTGCTGCATAATCCTCTGGTTGATCAAGGAGTGGACTTCTGGTGGGTCGATGGTGGCCGGGGATCTTGCGAAATGGAAGGATTGAACAGCCAGATGTGGACAAATCGTGTCTTTTACGACTTCACGGAGAAGCACACGAAGAAGAGAGGATTCATCTTCAGCCGGTACGGGGGGTGGGGGAGTCACCGATATCCTTCATACTTCACAGGCGATACGTACTCTCAGTGGGAGGTGCTCGCCTATCAGGTGCCGTTCACCGCACAAGGTGGCAACGTCCTCATGCCCTACATAACGCACGACATTGGCGGCTTCATTGGACCGAATGTGAGTTTCGACTTGTACGCACGATGGGTGCAGTTCGGAGTGTTCAGCCCGTTGCTGCGGCTCCATTCTGCGCACGAAAATCCCAAAGAGGGAAACCTCCGGATGCCGTGGACGTACGGTGAGAAGGGGATCGAGATGGCGAGGAAATTCTTCCGTCTTCGCTACAGTCTGATTCCGTACACTTACACGTACGCCCGCGTCGCGCACGAGGATGCGCTTCCGATCGTACGGCCCCTCTACCTGGAATATCCGACCCGTAGTGAAGCCTACTCGCATCCGCAGGAGTATTTCTTCGGAAGGGAGCTTCTTGTCGCGCCGGTCACCGATTCAACCGGCAGACAGTCTATCTACCTGCCGCCCGGCGAGTGGATTGACTACTTCACGGGAAAGCGATACAAGGGAAATCAGGTCGTGAATGACAAGTATCCGCTTGACCGGATGCCCCTCTTCGTTAAATCGGGCTCTATCGTGCCTCTGCAACCGGATATGGCCTACTCTGACCAGAGAGCGCTTGACACGCTGGTTGTCGAGATCTACGGTCCTGACGAAGCAAAATTCTCGCTGTACGAGGACGACGGGATTTCTCTGGAATATCGTTCGGGCAGATATGCCTGGACGCCGCTAACGTTTTCCAAGCGCAGTGCTGATCAGTATGAACTGACCATCGGGCCGACCAGGGGGCAATTCAATGGCCAGCCGGCACGGAGAGCGTATCAGCTACGCTTCCATGGTCTTCGCCAGCCGAAGGGAGTTGCCGTGGACAAACAGGATCTGACGGCAGAGTCGCTGCGAGAAGGGTGGCGGTGGGATAAGGAGCACTCCGTGGTGATCGTCAACCTGGAAATGAGAGCAATAAGGGAAGCAGTAAGCGTTGAAATAAAGTGAAATCTCATAACGGTAGCGCATAATCAGACCCTTCAATTTTCAATTGGGAGGATAGATCATGAGAGCCAAAACATTGCGATCAGTGTTTGTCCCCGTTCTTCTCCTTTTCTTGTCGAGCCCCTCTCAGGCTCAGAAGCTCAAAGTGTTCATCTCAGTCGATATGGAAGGGATTACCGGCGTTGTGCATGGAGATCAGACCGGAGCGGGCGGTCACGACTACAACATGGCCAGGAAGTGGATGACCGCGGATGCGAATGCGGCGATACTCGGCGCGCTCGACGCCGGTGCAACGGAGATCATCGTGAACGATTCGCACGGTGACCAGAGAAACCTGTTGCTGTCCGAGCTTCATCCGGCTGCGACGCTTATTGCTGGATCCCCGAAACCAATGGGCATGATGCAGGGGATCGACGGCACGTTTGATGCGGTGATGTTCGTCGGTTATCATGCGAAAGCGGGGACCGTCGATGGGGTTCTCGATCACACGATCTCGGGAGCCGCGGTTTACTCAATCAGGATCAACGGCATCGAGATGCCGGAGCTGGGGATCAACGCGCTCGTCGCTGGGCAGCATAATGTGCCTGTTGTCTTGATCACTGGCGACAAGGCGGTGTGCGAGCAGGCTAAAGAGATCCTCGACGACAAGATCGTCACAGCCCAGGTCAAAGAAGGCATTGGGCGATATGCAGCCAAGAACCTGTCCTCCGAGAGGGCGCAGCAATTGATCCGCCAGCAAGCGAAAGCGGCAATGGAAAAGCGAAAGGAGATTAAGCCGTATAAGCTCAACCCGCCATATCGTTTTGAGCTTGCGTATGTGCGCAGCTCTCAGGCGGACAATGCGATGTTCGTCCCGGGTATCAAACGGTTGAACGCGCGCACCATCGGGTTCCAAACAGAAGACTACATCACCGGGTACCGGCTGCTGCGCGGAGCGATATCGCTGGGGAGGGAGTGACATCAGATGTAGGACGGGTCGCCAGACCCGTCAATCGAGGCCGGGTCTTATCATCCGATAGTTAGTTCTCTGACGCTCCGCGTCAGCTAACAGGACTTCAGGTCCTGCGAACGAGAAGGGCCGGAGTGAAACTCCGGCGTGGTTTTTCTTCGACAGTGCAACTGTCGAAGAACGTCCGGGTGACATCGAGTAGGATGTTCTGCAAAAGGAGGTTGACATGAGAAAAGCATTCTCTTTTGCACTATTCTTGATTATCATACCCCTTTTCGCTTTCCCTCAGCAAGCTCCGGCCCAACATCCGGTGCCATCCCCGCTCGGTTCTCTGAGTCCGAGGACCGGCCTCTTGCTGAAGGACAGCATCACCGTCAAGCTGATTCAGACAAGCTCCGGCGATCTCGCTCATGACTACGTGCGGCAGATTGCACAATGGGATCGGTCGCAATACACGCCGGGATATGCTCTCGCCGCCGAGTGGGTCCGCCAGAAGGCTGTGGAGTTCGGTTTGGAACAGGTGACCATCGAGCATTACCCGTCGGATGGGAAGATCGATTACTTCGGCAATCGTACACAGAAGTTCTGGAGCGTCAAGAAAGCCGAGCTCTGGTTGACTTCGCCGTATGAGGTGCGGCTGACGTCGTACGCCGAGCTTCCGATGTCGCTGGCTCGCAACAGCAGTTCTGCGGACATCGAGACTGAAATCATCGATGTCGGCACCGGCTTGGGGGAGGACGATTTCAAGAAAGATGTGAAAGGAAAGATCGTCTTCACCACTGGCAATCCTCAGCTCGTCTTTCAAAGAGCCGTCGTTCAGCGTGGAGCGGCGGGTATTGTCACGTCATATTCGGTTCCGGAGTTTGACCTCCTGAACCGTCTGCCCGGTGATTTCCCCGATCAGGTTGGATGGGGTTCGATCCCGCAGCCCGGCGAAAAGACTCCTGCCAGCTTCGCGTTTCTCATCTCAGCCCGACGTGCCCAAGAACTCAGGACCCTGGCACGGGCGGGGACCCCGCTTCGCATGCGCGCATTTGTGAATGCAGAGTTCTCGGACGGAAACATTGAAGTTGTGAGCGGCCTGGTCCCGGGATCGAATTACCCCAATGAAGAGATCGTCGTGACGGCTCACCTTGATCATTACAAGCCGGGAGCAAACGACAATGCTTCAGGGAGCGCGTCGATACTCGAAGCGGCCCGAACGCTGAATCAGCTCATTCAGGAGAAGAAGCTGCCCAGGCCATTACGGAGCATCAGGTTTCTCTGGGTGCCGGAATACAGCGGATCGTACGCGTGGTTCTCGAAGCACCTTGATGATCCACTCAAGCGGATTGCGAATCTGAACTTCGACATGCTCGGAGAAGACCTTCTTCTCACCAATGCCGTGTTCGCCATCGCGTACACTCCTGACTGGAACCCCACATTCCTGAACGCTCTCACGGAGTCGATTCTTCAGTTCATGAACCGGTACAACGACGAACGGTATCCCCTCCAGAAGGATTTCCATATCATCTCGGTCACAGGATCGCGCAATCGACTGCAGGGGAGAATGGTCCTGTACACGACAGGCACGGACCATGAGGTATTCAACGACGCGAGAATTCCCGGCACCGGTGCACTCGGCTGGCCGGACTATTTCTACCACTCCAGTGAAGACACGCCGGACAAGACTGATCCGACCCAACTCCATCGGGTGATCTTCTTTGGACTGGCAGCGATGACCACATTGGCATATGCCGATGATCAGGACGCGGCCGAGTTAGCTCGGCTTGCGCTTCTCTATGGAAAGAAACGAATTGCCGGGAGCGAGCATGAAGCACTGGGAGCTCTCTTTGGTGCGAAAAAGGAGAATTTACTCGAAGATGAATCGAACGCGAAGATACTGATCAAACATGTGTACGGACGGGAACGAGCAGCTGTGAGGACATGCGGCGTTTTTACAAAGACTCCCGCTACGAAGAATGCCATTGAGAACCTTGCCGGAATGTTGAATGACGACGAAGCAACATCTCTGAAGAATATCGAGGAAGTTGCCTCCGCCAGGGCAAAAGACTTCAACGTCGTGCGCAAGGCCCCGTCTCTCACGGATGTTGAGCGACGAGCATCTCGGATGATACCTGAATGCATGAAAGGGAAGGAGATCTACGGCGTGAACTATGTCGCGTCGAAGCTCATGGCGGATTCCACGGTCCAGAAACTCAGCGTCGGGATCAGGGAAGCGATGCAGCGGATGCGGGAACGGGGGCAGGGTGCTCTCAGGATAATGGGAATGCCTAATGCGCCGGCCCGTTATGCAAATGGACAACGGTCAATCCTGGAAATCCGGGATGCTTTCACCGCGGAATATGCACCGATGCCGATCGATGCCCTCATCGCGTACTTCCAGGCCTTTGAAAAGGCAGGGGTGATGAGGATCGTGAAGAAATGAGGAGAGAGGAGAAGTCCGACTTCTATCCAGGAAACCTTCCGAAGGTTCTCCTGCAAGCTTCCAGACCTTCGGAAGGTTCCATGAGAAGTCGGACTTCTTCCCCGCCAAAGTCACTGTTTCTTCAAACCACCCGCCCGTTCCGGATCGCGCGGCTCCGGCCACGGTCGAGGCTTACCCGTTCGTGGATCGGTGGGCATCACACGCCGGTCGCGTGGAACGAAATCGGGATCTTCAGACGCTTGGTACACGAGACAAGCTGTAAGGACGATGTTGTTCTTGATCTCGTCGAACACTAGCTTGTCATACGTGTCCCGATTGGTGTGCCACGTATAAGTGCCGTAGTCCCAGGAGTTTGAGCCGAGCCCGAATGCCGGCGCGCCTGCAGCGATGAACGGAGCGTGATCGCTGCCGCCGCCAAATGGAATACCGGGGAGGCCCACCCTAATCTCACGTGTGACCTGATCCGGCACTCTTGAGAGCCACCGTGCCAGGTGCTCAGCCGCGCTGAGCAACCCCATGGCGCTGGTATTTACCACTCGCCCCGTCCCATTGTCCTGATTGAACACCGCCTGGAGCTTCTCGACGATATCCGGAAGGTCTTTTGCGAACGCACGCGAGCCGTTCAGTCCCTGTTCCTCGCTTCCCCAGTGGCCTACCAGGATCGTCCGCTTCGGATTGGGGTAGTACTTCTTGAGGATCCGCATCGATTCCATCATGATCAGCGTGCCCGTTCCGTTGTCCGTCGCCCCTGAGCCGCCGTCATGCGAGTCGAAATGCGCCGAGAGGATCACGTACTCATCCGGTTTCTCGCTGCCGCGCATCGTGGCGATCGTGTTTAATGCAGGCACAGGGCCAAGGAATTTGGATTCGGTCTCGACCCTGATGATCGGGTTGTCACCGTATTCGGCAAGCCGATACAAGAGGTTGTAGTCCTCGAGGGCCAGCGCGACCACAGGAACTTTGTTGTTCTCGGTTCCGAAGACCCTGTATACTCCATAGCCTCCGGGCCAATCCGACGTCAGGACTCCGACCGCGCCTGCATTCTCCAGGACTATCGCGAGCGTGTCGCGGCTGAATCCCGTCTTCCTCAGCCGATCCCGCCAATCTCTGCTGATCTTATCACGAACTGATTTCAGACTGTCAAACGACTCCTTCAGGGCAAACTCCTCCCAGGTCTTATCGGGTCGTCCCGTGGGCTGAGGCTGGGAGACGAGCACGAATTTGCCCTTGACGTTTGGGAGCCACTTGAGGAAGGCGAGTGAATCAGGCACGTCAGCGAGAATGATCAATCCGGCCGTCACGCCGCCTTTCTTCGTGGCGGGACTCCATTCCAGCATCATCCCTTCGAGCGTCCTTACGCGCGGTTGCAGAAGGTCGATGTGCGTGATGCCTCGTTCCCACCCGCGCCATTTTCCGTATTCCTCGTTCTTCGCCTCGATGCCCCAACTCTGATACTTTGCCACCGCCCAGTCGTTTGCCTTCTTCATCTGCGGCGTTCCGACAAGACGTGGACCGATTACATCGAGAAGCTCGTGCGCGAGGATCTCGACGAGTGATGAATCCTTCGCTTCGCTCCAGATGTTCTTGATGACCTGGTCATCTGTGGGAAAGGTCGGACCGGCCGATGGGGGTCCGAAGCGCTGGCCTGATGCGGGAACGACGATAACGAGAAGAAGGAATGAAAGGAAGAAACCGATGGATCGTTTGTTCATAGCTCCTCCGAGGTGATGAGTAGATGCAGGTTCATGGATGTGCTAATACATAGGAATTCCGGCAGGGGGTCTTGAGCGTTCAATCTGTGGCAATTTCGGTGACGCTTCAAGGAGTAAGAACGAACTTGCTTTCAGAAAGTTACGGCCGTTCCCGCAAACGAGAAGGCTGCGGAAAGGGGCAATTCGACAATGCGCTGCAGTTGCCTTTCAATGGAAACTCAGTTAGCTTCGCACATCGATACAAGGCCCTCTTCAGCCACCTGAGCACCCCCGAACCCTCCTGGAAGACCGGATCATGGACACCGATCGATCCTCTCCTCAAAACGGAAGCTCACTGTACGTTGTGCTGGTCACCGTCGTCGCGGCCCTTGGCGGCCTCCTCTTCGGATACGACACGGCGGTGATCGCCGGCGCCATCGGATTTCTCCAGACGCATTTCGGTCTTGATCCCACGCTGAAAGGGTGGGCCGCGGCGTGCGCCCTGCTGGGATGCGTCGTGGGCGTCTCGTTTGCGGGCGTCTTCAGCGACAAGCTGGGCAGGAAGAAAACCCTCGTTCTGGCAGGCCTTCTCTTTCTCGTCTCATCGATCGGAACTGCCGTGCCGAAGGAGTTCATCACCTTTGTGGTCTTCCGAATCCTCGCTGGCGTGGGTGTTGGGGTCGCGTCCATGGCATCGCCCATGTATATCGCCGAGATCACGCCGGCCCGGGTGCGCGGTCGGATGGTTTCGGTGAACCAGTTTGCCATCGTGACCGGTATGCTGATCATTTACTTCGTTAACTACTTCATTGCCCTTCAAGGGGATGAACCGTGGAATGTCTCGACCGGCTGGCGATGGATGTTTGCTTCAGGAGCAATCCCGTCCGCACTGTTCTTGCTCTTGTTGGTGCTTGTTCCCGAAAGTCCCCGGTGGCTCGTAAAGAGGAATCGCAAAGAGAAAGCACGGACGATTCTTGCAAAAGTGGCTGGAAGCTCGTTTGCTGAGCGTGAGCTCGTTTCCATCGAGGAGGCGCTCGCCCAGGAGAGCGGTTCGCTCAGACAACTCCTCGAGCCGGGATTTCGCATTGTTCTCGTTATTGGTGTCGCGCTGGCCATTCTGCAGCAGGTGACAGGGATTAATGTCTTCCTCTACTATGCTCCGGAAATCTTCAAGAAGCTCGGCTCGGGTGTCGACATTGCCCTTCTGCAGACCATCGTCGTCGGGGCCGTGAACCTGTCGTTCACGATCATCGCCATCTGGGCGGTTGATCGTATCGGCCGGAAGCCGCTGATGCTCATCGGTGCGGCTGGGATGGGGATCTCCCTCGTGGCCATGGGTCTGGCGGCCCAGCTCCAGGCGGTCTCTCTTTGGGTGCTGCTCCTCATCCTGAGCTATATTGCGTGCTTCGCGCTCTCCGTCGGGCCGGTGACCTGGGTTCTTCTTTCCGAAATCTTCCCCACGAGCATCCGCGGCCGCGCGATGTCTGTGGCGACATTCTGCCTGTGGTCGGCGAATTTCGTCGTCTCGCAAACATTTCCCATGATGGATGAAAACCCATGGCTCATCTCTCGGTTCAATCACGGATTTCCTTTCTACGTCTATGCCGCATTCTGTCTCGTTCTTGTGTTGACTGTCTGGAAGGCGGTTCCGGAGACAAAAGGTCGTTCGCTGGAAGAGATAGAAAGATCTTGGTCAAAAGGATTGGATTGAGATTGCTTGGCCGCGCAGGCAGTCGGGTTGACTGGGGCTTATGTCGTCACTGCGAGGCGCCTTGTGTCGAAGCGGGCCCCTGCAATGACAGCCGGCTCCACACGCGCTTGAGCTAATGAACTCTTCGAATCGGAGAACACTGTGATGCATCCTTTCATGCGCTACGCCGCTATTCTTCTTATTCTGCTGAACGTTCATTGTGGCCTGCAACGGGCGCTCAGGGTATCGACGGATGATGCATCTCAAATAATTATCGGCTCTCAATCCTCTCCCCTCGAGAGGTACGCCGCGCGGGAGCTTCAGCGGTACCTTTATCAGGTCTCCGGAACGCTTCTCGAAATCCGGCAAGACGTGACGGATATCCGCACACCCGCGTTCGTGATCGGTCAGGTGACGACAAATCCCCTCGTGCACGATCTCGTTCATGCCGGGGAGCTGACAGTTGCCGCGGATGATCCGGGTCCGCAGGGATATGTGTTGAAGAAGATCTCCGTCAACGGCCGCCCGCTGATCGCCATCGCCGGGAGCGACGTCGTCGGATGCCTCTATGGCGTCTACGGCCTCCTTGCTGACTACTACGGCATCGGATTCTTCCTCGGAGGGGATGTGCTGCCTGATAAGAAATCGACGTTGCAGTGGCTGAATCTCGATGAGAGGAAAGCACCGGCAATGTATATCCGCGGCTTCCTGCCATGGACGAACT
>VGWB01000066.1 GCA_016873755.1 Ignavibacteria bacterium
TGTCTTTCCTGAGAGTAAATGCCGAACGCGTCGGAAGCCGAGCGGTGGCGATAGAGTTCAACACTGACTTCGATGCTGTCGCCGCGAGTGTAGCGCGCGATGCGGAGATCGACGAAGTCATACAGAAGAAAGAGCTCCGCTGCCCCATTGATCGCGTCCCATAGATTCTCCGCATTATACACCGTCTCTTCCGCTACGGTCTCCCATCCGGCAATGGTCGGAAACGGCGAATCCTGTCCATACAGCGCAGGAAGGACAATCGAAACGAAAAGGGAGAAGATGGCTGTGTATCGCATCGTCGCGGATATACCTCAGGTGATGAATTCTGCCGGAACTTTGGTGAGTCTCATGACATCCGTCACCCGCTCCGATATCGCAAAACCCTTTGAGCAGACTGCTGTGCAAGTTGAACACCCGGCGCACACATTGTCCGGCACATCGAGACTAGTCAGGAGGGTACGCGCGCTTTCAGGGTCGTTGTAGCCGTACGTGTACATATACGCTCGCATGATGTCGGGGATCGGCAGTCCTTTCGGGCAGCCGGGGATGCAGTGTTCGCATCCTTGGCAATAGAGACCGCCCTGTGTCTGACCCAAAGCGAGATCCTCCAGCTCCTGATTGGTCATTGTGAGATCGGTGTTGACGCTTGCATTGACGGTGAGATGGTCGAAGTTCGTGATGCCGGGGATGGCAGTGGTAACGTTCTCGTCCTGGAGAACAAACTTCAGCGCCGCCTTGCAGTTGATCGGCTTTGTCTTTTCCCTGTCGTGGAACGCGCCGGCCATCGTCTTCATGGCAATTATGCCGATACCCGCCTGCGCGGCCTTTTCCACGGCGTGCTTCACCTCAGCATAATGAGCCTGTTTGAAGTTGATGGAAGAGAGGACAACTTCGTGCACGCCCCCGTCAATGGCAGCCAGGATGGCTTCCGGTTCGTTTCTGTGCGTGGAAAATCCGATGTGTCGAGCCTTTCCCGCCTTCTTCGCCAGGGTCAGTGCTTCGAGCAATTCTGGATGAAGTACGGCATCGCGGCGCGAGAGCTCGTGAACGTAAAGGATGTCGACATACTCGAGCCTCAGTCGTTTAAGGCTCGTGTCCAATCTCTCAAGGAACGCCTTGCTGGTAGTCGCTGGTCCGGGGATGCCTGTCTTTCTGTCAATTTCCTCTGGGTGCACTTTGGTGCCGATCACGAACGAATCACGGGGATAGTTCTTGAATACCTCTCCAAGCATTTCCTCATTTCTGCCGCGCTGATACCCGTGTGCGGTATCGAAGTGCACGATGCCCAGCTTCAATGCCTCGTGTACAAGCGCCGGATTGTCCGCGCGCATCACGCCGAAGCTGACAATAGGTAGCTCGATGCCAGTCTTCCCAAGTTTGCGTCTGATGATCGGGCTTTCAAAGGTTGATGCCCTGGCAGTCGAACGGGCGATATCCGGAAGGGTGGCTGAGGCGAGCAGCGCGCTGCTTCCCCCGAGCAGCGTCGTTCGCAGAAATGTCCGGCGATCAAGGTCACGGGTTCCCATGCTTGGCTCTCCTTCTCTGCAGTGACGTTTCGTCAATTGTAACCATTCTGAGAGTCAAATGCTATTGCTGGTTGGCAAGATTTTCGAGTGAGGACAAGTTGAGTTCCATTCGTCAGTCCGAGATGTCCGAATCATTCCACGATTCGGGAATCTGGGGGGTCTTAGTTCGCGAGGCAGGATCTTTTCGGCAGTGGTGCAGTTTGAATCTGTGGGACTAGGTCCAAGTGGTGGGGCGTACGAGTTTCTGACCGTTGCCTAAATCAATCTCATCGGGAAAAATGCTCTGATTGAGGTGATTGCGTTTGATCTTTCTGTGGAAATCGCATTCATTTTTCAACTCAAAGGAACTTCTGCCAAAGGGAAACAGAACGCCTACTCTCTTTGCTGGGAATGTCCTCTTAAATGCTTGGATCGCAGGAACGAGGTCGCTATCTGCTGAGACGATCATAGCTGTATCGAAAATATCCTCGATTGCCAATCGATACAAATGAATTGCTATGTTAACGTCTGTTCGTTTCTCTTCGTGGGATCTGTACCAAGTCTTACAGTTTGGGCAGTACCTATCCTTTCCCTTGAAATTCCCGTACACGATGGTCGCCCCTCGCAATTCCAGCGCCTTTATGAGGATTTTGTGCCTTGTCATCTTATCGGGAAGCCAGGTCGCAAGCGCCGTGAAATAATACACCCCGGAGATCACGTCATTTGTTGAAAGAAAAAGGGAAACCAGTTTTACAAAGTCCAGCCATTTATACTTGTGCCATTCCGGTTGCTGATCTAGAGCATGATAGACATTGTATCCATCTATTAGAATTACCGTTTTGTTCATTGCTGCCATAGGAGTCTAACCTCTCGAATGGGCAAAAAAAAACCCGCTGGCACGGAGCCATGCGGGGCCAATGAGACACTTAGTCCCAAAGGGATGACGGATATATTATATGCTTTTTTCTATTTTCTGTCAAGTTCTTTTCTCGGTTTAGGTCCGCCTATCCTACGAATAGTCCCTGCGATTCAGGCGGCTCTCATTTCTGACATTGCTGTTTTTGCATACTCTTTGCGCCTCCAAGTGTGCTCTGTAATTGTGCCTTCCATTGGAGAGGTAATCGTCAGCGTTTGATGAATCAGCGTGAAGGTGTAGCTGAAGAAATGCAGGGCAACTGCCACTTTCAAGTGGTCCTTTTCTTTGAGAAGGCGTTTGTGAGCCGCGTCAAACCGTTTTGTTCATTCGGATCGAATCGTTCTGTGGTTCAATGTGCCTCCTCGAGATTCCGTTCCGTGCGGGATTCCCCGCTATCACCTTTAAACATGTAGATGCCACCCTTGTCCAACTGTGACGATGTTGTGCCTCAATGCTGCTCGCATGCGACTTATGAACTTGGCCGTGAGGTATTTCCCTTTCCCCATCCTCTCTCGGCGGCCTCTGTCTCTTTACGATTCTTGCCTTTCAGCACATACTCCCGTAGCTTAGCCAAAGTGATTAGGCCTCCGAGCACTCATACATCCGTCCTCAGATTCATGCACGATTTCCGTTTCAAGCCCTTCGAATCCATGACACCGGCCGACTATGAGACCGTTGGGTTCAAGTCCGGACTCGAGATCCATCAGCAACTTCTAACGTCGAGAAAGCTCTTTTGCCGCTGTCCGGCCGGGAGGTACAGTGACCATTACGACGCGGAGATCCTGCGGCACATGCGGCCGACGCTCTCTGAGCTCGGGGAATACGACGGCACCGCACTGATGGAATTCAAGACGAAGAAGGAGATCATCTACCGCATTCACCGAGATACAGTTTGCACGTATGAAATGGATGATACGCCGCCCTTCCCCATGAACGAAGAGGCGCTGGACATCGCCATCGCTATCGGCATGATGTTCGACTGCGACGTCGTGGACGAGCTCCATATCGCGCGCAAGCAGTACCTGGACGGCAGCATCCCGACGGGCTTCCAGCGTTCTGCCATCTATTGTCTGAACGGGAAGATCCCCTACAGGGGTCGGGAGGTGCGGATCGTACAAATGTCCATCGAAGAGGATTCGTGCCGCGAGGTGAGCGACGCGGGTCATGAAAGAACGTACCTCACTGACCGCCTCGGGATGCCGCTGATTGAAACGGTCACTGCACCCGACATGAAGACGCCGTTTGAGGTCGCAGAGGTTGCGGAGTTGTGCCGGTGGCTCGCGCGGAGCACGGGAACGGTGCGCACCGGTATCGGCGCTGCGCGGCAGGATGTCAACGTGAGCGTGACGGGCGGGACAAGAATTGAGATCAAAGGTGTGCCGCGTATCCCGCACATTCCGTTGCTGACGTATAACGAGGCAAAACGGCAGTGGAACTTGCTTCGTCTGCGTGAGGAACTGCACCGAAGGGGGATTACTCCGCAAACGATCCAGGCACGGAGCGAGAACGTCACCAGGCTCGTGCGAAAGACGCGCTACCTCCCGGTTCAAGAAGCCATTGCTGCTGGGCTCGAGGTGAACTGTGTTGCGCTGCGCGGCTTCCGCGGTCTTCTCCGGTGGGAGACCCAGACAGGAACGTTCTTCTCCCGCGAGATCTCCGACCGGGTTCGTGTCGTTGCCTGTTTGACAACGCTGCCGAATATCATTCACTCGGATAGCCCGAGTGAATCGCTCGCCACGTCGGAATGGCAATCCGTCAGAAAAGCGATGAGCGCAACGGATGATGACACACTCGTGCTTGTCTGGGGGAATGAGCAGGACGTGGACACAGGAGCCAAGGAGATCGTCATCCGTGCGCGGGAGGCGACGATTGGGATTCCATCCGAAACGCGCCAGGCTCTTCGGGATGGAACCAACGGGTTCGAGCGGATCCTCCCGGGTGCCGACCGTATGTATCCGGATACCGATCTTCCGCCGAAGCGCATCACAGACGACCGGCTGGAGAAGATCCGCCGCACTCTGCCGATCGGCTACTGGAGCAGGGAATCCCGGTATCGGTCGCTGGGTGTGCCGGATGATCTGATCGTTTCTCTTTCCGTCTCCAGGTTCGCATCCCTCTTCGAGCAGGTCACGAACGATTGGCACCTTCCGCCGAAACTTGCAGCCGTGGTGCTTGCTCAGCTGCCGAAGAGAATGAGAAGAGAAGGTTTGCGCGTGGGGCATATCACGCAAGAGGTATTCGGAGAAATCTTCAGTGCATACAACTCAGGAAAGCTTGCGAAAGAAGGGATCTACACCGTGCTGAAGAAGGTCGCACAAAGCGGGTCGTTTTCGGCAGGTCTGCTGCCCCCGCCATGTTCGGAGCAAGAGCTGAGTGAAGTGATTAAGAGAGCAAAGGAGGAAGTTCGAAGGATGGAGGTGCGGCATCCTGAGAAGCAACACGAAATTCTGATGGGTCTGGTCATGAGAGATGTGCGAGGGAAAATTGACGGTGCGCGCGTCGCTGAACGCGTCGCGAAGGAGGTGGAGTAATGCCGGACGATCTATGCACATTTGTCAGAAATCAGCGGTGTCGAGTTGCAGAAGGTGAGGGCAAAAGCGGCGAATCTGTCGAAGGATCGATTCCGGACTTCGGAATTTGGAAAGAGCGCGCAAAGCAAGACCCCGAACTCGGTTAGCAAAACCACCGTGACCCACCTGGACCTTCCGGCGGTTCCTTGGCTCCCATTCAACCGTCGGGAGATTTTCCAGGCCCGCAAGCAGTGAATCAACGCACTGGTCACCCCCTTTCTTCATGGCCGGCAGCAATCCGAATGCTGTCGCTGTCCGCAATCATACCACAGTTCATCCTCCTTAAGTCAGGGCCCTGACCCTTGCCGTTTACCGATTACTCATGTACTTTGATCAGAAACAACAGGTGTCTCAGATACTCACATGGGCTCGAAAGTCTCAACGATGACTCCTGACGAGACAGAAGAATTTGTCGCCTCTGTGTTCTTACCTCTTCCATCGCGCCACAACTGATGTCGCTCCTGATAAGAAACGGCCTGGTCGTTACGCCAGAGCGTACTGCTGTCGTGGATCTCTACGTGGAAAACGACACCATCGCCGCGGTCAGTGAGAACCTGACACGGCCAGCCCAGAAGATCATAGACGCATCGGGTAACTATGTCATACCCGGTGGGGTCGATGTACACACGCACCTTGATGCGCCCGTAGGCGGGACCGTCTCCAGCGATGACTTCGAGAGTGGCACGCGCGCCGCGGCATTTGGGGGAACAACTTGCATCATCGATTTCGCTACACAGTCGAAGGGTCAGTCGCTCCATGAAGCATTCGGCATCTGGCGCCGGAAGGCCCAAAAAGCTACGCTTGATTATGGGCTCCACATGGTGGTGGTGGATGTCAGCGGACAAAGGATTGATGAGATCGATGAAATCATCAAAGAAGGCGTTACAAGCTTCAAGTTGTTCACGGCTTACCCCGGCGTGCTTATGGTCGATGATGCGACGATTCTGCAGGTGATGCTGCGTGCCGGGAAGCAGGGAGGGTTGATTGCAGTCCACGCGGAAAACGGGAGTGCAATCGAATACCTCGTCCGCAAGGCACTTGCCGAGGGGCGTACTACTCCGGTCGAGCACGCATTCACCCGTCCAGCCATCGCAGAGGCGGAAGCAGTGCACCGCGTGATTGCACTTGCCCGCATTGCAGATGTTCCAGTGTACATCGTCCATGTCTCCTGCTCTGCAGCGCTTGGAGAGATTGCCGTGGCACGGCAGAAAGGACTCGCCGTCTTCGGCGAGACGTGTCCTCACTATCTCTTGCTGACCAGGGAGGAGCTTGAACGACCGAACTTCGAAGGCGCAAAATTCGTGCTGACACCTCCTTTGCGTGATCCCTTCGACCTTGAGGCTCTTTGGAGCGGACTCCAAAGCGGCTATTTGCAGATTGTCTCTACTGATCACTGTCCGTTTCATTTTGAAACGCAGAAACGGGCCGGGCTGAATGATTTCACAAAAATACCTAATGGCGGGCCTGGCATTGAGAATCGACTGCAACTTCTACACCACTTCGGCGTGAATCAAGGGAGACTTTCCCTCAGCCAGTGGGTGGATCTGGTGGCAACAAATCCGGCGAGACTGTTCGGACTCTACCCGAAGAAGGGAGTGCTCCGGGTCGGCAGCGATGCTGACATCGTGATCTGGAACCCCAATCAACAACACACAATTTCGGCTGCCACCCATCACATGAACGTCGACTACTCAATGTATGAAGGGGTCACGGTCCGCGGGAATGCGGAGATGGTGATTTCCCGCGGTGAGATCATTGTCGATCAGAACACGTGGCACGGGAAACCCGGACGCGGCATGTATCTCAAGCGTTCATGTTTTGCCGGTGCGTGGAATAGGTGAATGTCGACAAGTAGTTTCGACCTCCGCCTTGTGAGGCAATCGCAGAACAAGATTCCGGTGTTCGTTATTCAATGTGTTTGACATTCACTATGAGCCACGGTGAGCCGGAGCCTCCCGTAAAGAATCTGAGAATTGAGTTGAAGGCATCATGAAAAACTGCATTGCCTTTGTTCTAGACGGAAAGGTTGTTGAAGTCGCATTTGGTACCACGTCACTGTTCACGCCGACAACGACGGTCTTGAATTATCTGCGCGGTCTTCCGCATCATCGCGGCGTTAAAGAAGGATGTGCGGAAGGGGACTGCGGAGCCTGCACTGTCGTCGTCGGAGAGCTGACAGCCGCAAAGAAGGTCGAGTACAGAGCAGTTAACTCCTGCATGCTCTTCCTACCAATGCTTCATGGCAAACAACTGATTACTGTCGAGAACCTCAAGGGGCCAGCGGGCGAGCTTCACCCGGTTCAGCAGGCGCTCGTCAATGCCCACGGAAGCCAGTGTGGTTACTGCACACCCGGAATCGTGATGACGCTCTTTGCACTGTACAAGAGCGCCAGCAAGCCATCAAGAGAAGAGATTGCGGATACCCTGGCTGGCAACCTCTGTCGCTGTACCGGTTACCGGCCGCTTCTGGAGGCTGCTGCTGAGGCTTGCAGCGGTGATGGGAGAGACGAATTTGCCAAGGATGAGGCTCGCGTTGTAGACCTGCTGAATTCGATTCCATGTGAAGGCATTTCGATTTCATCCGGAGAACAGTGCTATGATCAACCGGCGTCATTGAATGCATGTCTGGCCCTCCTTGAGAAACGCCCGGACGCGATCGTTGTCAACGGTGCCACCGATGTGGCGTTGAGAGTTACGAAAGAGTTCGAAGTCCTTCCACAAATTATCGATTGTTCGAGGATCGATGAGCTGCGGGAGGTCGCGAGCGACAGCGGCGCTCTGACCATTGGCGCTGGGGTTCGCGTCAGCGAGGTAATGAAGATCGTGAGGCATGACTTCCCCGCGTTCCATCAGATGTTGGAGCTCTTCGCGGCCGGGCAGATTCGAAATGTTGCCACCCTAGGCGGGAACGTCGGCACGGCGTCGCCCGTAGGTGACGCGCTGCCCGTACTGATCGCCTATGGTGCAAGCTTCATCCTAAGAAGCAGGAAGGGGACACGTACCGTCAGGGCTGCCGAGTTCGTAAGGGGGTATCGAAAGACTGAGCGCCGCACTGATGAGTTGATCACGTCCATTGTGTTGCCGCGGCCGTCGGCCCGGACAAAGATTCGATTCTACAAAGTCTCAAAGCGTCGAAATCTTGACATCGCGACGGTGAGCGCGGCGTTCAAGCTGGATTTGGATAGGGGGGGGAGGGTTGACGACATCGTTCTTGTTTACGGAGGCATGGCCGACTGCACCAAACGCTCTGTGACGACGGAGGGGTTTCTCAAAGGAAAACCGTGGGATCGTCGGTATGTCGAGGAGGCACAGCGATTGGTCGATAATGACTTCAGTCCGATTTCTGATGTTCGGGGCAGCGCGGAGTTTCGGAGAATCGCCGCGCGTAATCTGCTTCTAAAATTCTGGAGTGAAACGAACGTATGAGTGATCATTTGATGGAAGCGGCATCCCCCCGAGAACATTCGAAACCCTAAACAAATCCCAAGCACGAAAGTCAGAGCTCAAGACTTGCTTTGCTGAGCGGTTCGAAATTTGGGTTTTGAATTTGTTTCGTATTTCGTGATTCGTGCTTCAGATTTCCGGCTGGTTCCTTCTAGGCCATTGAGAAAGCGTATCAATGCATCAACAGATCCCACACGAGAGCGCAGCGCTTCACGTCACCGGTGAAGCCCTCTACATTGACGACCTGCCGTCCAGCCCAAGCCTATTGATTGGGCGAGTCGTTTACAGTCCCTATGCTCACGCTCGCATCGTGTCGTACGACTTGACGAAAGCAAGAGAAGCCCCGGGTGTTGTTGCGGTGCTTTCAGCCAAGGACATCCCAGGCCACAATCAGATGGGACCGGTGGTAAAGGATGAGCCTTGCCTCGCTGCCGAGGGGGTTACGTTCATCGGCCAGGCTGTCTTTCTGATAGCAGCGAGGACGGACGCTCAGTGCCGCGCCGCAGAGAAGCTGATCGATGTGAAGTACGTGCCTCTTGAAGCCATTCTTACCCTCGAAGAGGCCATTGCCGCAAACAATCTGCTTGGTCCGCCGCGAAGAATGCAAAGGGGAGATGTAGAAGTTGCGCTCGGGTCGGCCCCGCATGTGCTGAAGGGAGAACTCAGGACCGGAGCTGCGGAGCACTGGTACCTGGAAACCCAGGCAGCATTGTGTGTGCCCGGCGAAGGCCCTGAGATGACGGTGTACAGCTCTTCGCAGAATCCATCTGAGACGCAGAAGCTCGTTGCGGAAGTCCTCGGAGTGAAGAAAAAGGATGTGGTTGTGGAAGTCCGGCGGATAGGAGGCGGATTTGGCGGCAAAGAGACCCAGGGGAATCACGTCGCATGCTGGAGTGCCTTGCTCTGCCGTGCAACCGGTTGTCCGGTGAAGATCCGGCTCTTTCGCGATGAGGATATGATCATGACAGGTAAACGCCATCGCTTCCTCACACGCTACGAGGTGGGATTTGACGATCAGGGGAAGCTGCTGGGCGTCAAGTTTGAATTGAACAGCGACGCAGGTGCAGCGACTGATCTTTCCTTTGCAATTATGGAGCGGGCGATGTTCCATTGCGACAACGCCTATTATGTGCCGGCCATAGACGTCACGGCGCGTGTCTGGAGAACCAATCTTCCTTCAAATACGGCCTTTCGCGGGTTCGGTGGTCCACAAGCGATGGCGGCTATGGAAACAGTTATTGACCGAGTTGCACGCTACCTTCACAAAGATGCCGCAGAGATCCGCCAAGCGAACTTCTATGGCCTGGAACAGGATAACGTGACGCACTATGGGCAGGTAGTCGAGAACAACCGGCTCCACACGATCTTTGACCAACTGATGAAGTCATCAGAATATGCCGCACGCCGCAAAGCCGTGCAGGAATTCAATGCCGCGAATGAGTTCTGGAAAAAAGGACTCGCTCTCACTCCGGTGAAATTTGGTATTTCTTTCACCACATCTCATCTCAACCAGGCCGGTGCTCTTGTCAATATCTATAGCGACGGAACGGTTCTCGTCAACCACGGCGGAACCGAAATGGGGCAAGGGCTGCACACGAAGATACAGCAGATCGCCGCAACGGAGCTCGGAATCAGTATTGACCGCGTTCGGGTTAATGCGACAAACACCTCGAAGGTTCCCAACACATCCCCGACGGCTGCGTCGACCGGTACAGATATGAACGGCATGGCGGTGAAGCATGCAGTTGAGACCCTGAAGGACAGGATCGCCGAATGCGTTGCTGCCCTGTTCAATGAGAGGGATCCATCGGCGGTTCACACGGCGAAGGGTGATTGCTGCTTTGAGAGCGACGTCATTTTCGATTCGCGACATCCGGAGCGGCGGATAGGATTCGCGGAAGCGATCCCGCAAGTCATAGTGCGGCGCGTCAGCCTGAGTGCGACGGGGTTCTATCGGACTCCCGGAATTGGGTGGGACAAGACCAAAGGAGTTGGAACGCCATTTCGCTATTATGCCTTTGGTATGGCGGTGTCGGAGGTGTTGGTTGATACTCTCACCGGAGCGATGACGCTTCTTCGGACCGATATCCTGCACGACGCTGGAGATTCCATCAATCCTGGAATCGACACAGGCCAGATTGAGGGGG
This sequence comes from Ignavibacteria bacterium, assembly GCA_016873755.1. Lineage (GTDB taxonomy): Bacteria > Bacteroidota > Ignavibacteria > UBA10030 > UBA10030 > VGWB01. Next base: position 10,583 of record VGWB01000066.1, read on the forward strand.
GGTATATCCAGGGACTCGGCTGGTGCACCACGGAGGAAATCAAGTGGGATAGCGCGGGCAACCTGATGACCCACTCACCCGACACGTACAAGATCCCCACGGCGAAAGATATTCCCATCGACTTTCGGGTCACACTGCTGGAGCAAGCGACAAATCCGAACGCGATCTATGGCAGCAAAACTGTTGCTGAGCCTCCGTTTATGCTCGGGCTTTCGACCTGGATGGCCATCAAGGATGCCATTTCTGCAGTTGCGAACCACACCGTTGAGCCCGAGTACGCACTTCCAGCCACCAATGAGGTCATCCTTCTCTCGATCGAGAAGTTGAGGAATATGATGAAAGTGAATGCATCAGAGCCGGTGCATGCATGAAACCACCCGCCGCAACGTTTGTTACGGGTCTTCGCTGTATCCTGTGCAATCAAACCTACGGGGATGGAAACCTTCATACATGTCCGAAGTGTGGAATACAGGGGATTCTCGACGTCCAGTATGACTACGACGCGGCTGCGGCAGCCCTCACGTCGGGAACCCTAGCCGGCCGTTCATACAATCATTGGCGCTATCGTGAACTGCTCCCACTCTCAGACGAAGCCTCACTTCCGCCTCTGCACGTGGGTTGGACTCCCGTGTACGATGTGCCGCGCCTTGCAGCTGCCGTTGGAATTCATAGACTGTTCTTGAAGGACGACGGGAGAAATCCCACGAACTCTTTCAAGGATCGCGCAAGTTCGGTCGGTGTGCTGAAAGCACAGGAGTTCGGCTTCAAGGCAATAGCGTGTGCATCAACAGGGAACGCTGCATCATCGCTGGCCGGTTTTGCCGCCGCCGTCGGGCTACGGAGCGTGATCTTTGTGCCTGAGCGGACCCCCGAGCCAAAAGTTGCGCAGCTTCTGATATTTGGTGCTACGGTCGTACGGGTGAAGGGATCCTACGAGAGCGCGTTTGACCTCTGTCGGGAAGCGTGCAAGAAATTTGGGTGGTACAACCGTAACAGCGGAACGAATCCTTTTCTTGTTGAAGGAAAGAAGACGGCAGGTCTGGAGATCGCAGAACAGTTTGGCCCGGCTGTTCCAGACTGGGTCGTTGTCTCGGTCGGTGATGGTTGTACAATTGGGGGCATTGGAAAAGGACTCCAGGAGATGCGGAAGCTGGGATTCATCGATCGGATTCCCAGGCTGCTTGGCGTGCAGGCGGAAGGCGCCTGTCCAATTCTTGGCTCATTCCTGAGCGGCAAGGATCTAATCCCCTCATCTGCAAGTACGATTGCGGACAGTATCGCTGTGGGGACGCCACGGAACTGGCGCCGCGCAATTCATCAGATTAAAGCCTCCCGCGGTGAAATGATCGCCGTCGCGGATGAGGAGATCATGGAAGCCATGGGCATGACTGCGCGGCTTGGCGGAGTGTTCGGTGAGCCCGCAGGCGTTGCAGGCGTCGCCGGCCTGAAAAGGGCCATTGCCCGGGGTGTCGTTAAACGCGACGAATCAGCGGTTGTTGTCATTACCGGCAACGGTCTGAAAGACATCCAATCCGCAAAACGGGCCGTCGGACAGGCGCTTGAAATTGAACCCGATTTTCATGTTCTTGAAAAACATCTGCTGGAACATTCTATCATTTGAAGTCGAGCGATGTGAGCCTCTTACTCAAAAACACCAAAGCCGTCACGCTTGCTCCTGCCTCGGTCGAGCAGTGTGACATCCGCGTTCGTGACGGGGAAATCGTTGATCTAGGGAAGCAGCTGAAATCCAGGCGGGATGATGAACTCGTTGACCTGCAGGATAAAATCGTGATGCCAGGTTTTGCCTGTTCCCATACGCATCTCTACTCGGTGCTTTCTCGGGGGATGCCCCCGCCAAGATCTGCGCCCCGGAACTTCTTGGAGATCCTGCGGAGAATTTGGTGGAGGCTGGACGAAGCACTGGATGAGGAGTCCATCTACTACAGTGCTCTTGTCGGTGCCATTGAATCGGCCAAGTTTGGCACAACCACTATGATTGACCATCACTCCTCTCCCAACGCTATTCGTGGCTCGCTCGATCTCGTCAAGCGCGCACTCCGTCAAATCGGCCTGCGCGCGATCCTCTGCTATGAGACAACCGATCGTGGGGGGAGAAGAAGACGTGATCTCGGTCTGGAAGAGAATGAACGGTTTCTGACTGAAAACGCGAACAATCGGTATTTTCGTGGGACCATCGGTGCTCATGCATCGCTGACCTTGAGTGATGACTCGCTTGCGTGCCTTGGCGAGCTGGCCGGTCTGTATGACTGTGGTGTACATATGCACGTTGCAGAAGACAGAGCAGATGTGCTCGACTCGTCGAAGAAGCACGGCATCGACGTGATTGAGCGGCTGAGCAAGTTTGGGGTTCTCAGGAGGAAGTCCATTTTTGCGCACGGCGTTCATCTCACGCGGAGGCAGTTGAAGCGAGTGGAAGACGCTGGTGCTTGGATGATTCACAATCCGCGTTCGAACATGCACAATGCTGTCGGCTATGCTCCTCTGAGTTGGTGCGGTGAACACTCAGCCCTCGGAACGGATGGGTTTGCGGCTGATATGTTGGAAGAATCCAAGTTTGGATATTTTCGTAATGCCGAGTCGAGCTACCCGGCTGAATTCTCGCGACTGCCGGTGATGGTGCAAAACGGGCAACGATTGGCCTCGGAGTTCTTCGGCCCTCCGTTTGGCACGCTCCGGAAGGGAAGTCCGGCCGATCTCGTGGTGCTCGATTATGTTCCGCCAACGCCGCTCACCTCCCGGAACCTCCATAGCCACTTCTTGTTCGGGATGAACTCCGCAATGGTACAACACGTGATAGTAAATGGTAACTGGATTGTCTGGAACAAACAGTTGGTTGGCATTGACGAAGAAGCCATCATGCAGAAGTCGAGAAGGGTTGCAAAGGACATATGGAGGCGCATGCATGGTCGGTAAGCATAAGATCATCGGTAAGCCCGAACGTCGTGTAGATGCCTGGGGAAAAGTCACTGGCAAGGCGAAGTATGCAGAAGACTACACGGTGGGACACCAGCTATGGGGGAAGGTGCTTCGCTCAAAGTACCCTCACGCGAAGATCTTGTCAATTGACACTTCGAAAGCTTCCGAACTCCTCGGCGTTGAAGCCGTTCTGACGGCGCGAGAGATCCCCGGCAGCAATGTCTTTGGGATTGTTGTGAAGAACCAGCAAATCCTGGCCGATGAACGGGTCCGTTTTCTTGGTGATGGGGTCGCGCTCGTGGCAGCGAAGTCAAAAGAAATTGCTGATCATGCCCTTGCACTCATTGACGTTCAATACGAGCTGCTTCCAGTCGTTTCCGATCCGGAAGAAGCTTTGAGGCCGGGGGCTCCGCTCATCCATGGCGACACAAATGAATTCGTTCATCACAAAGTCCGCAAAGGCGACGTGGCGAAGGGATTTGCCGAAGCAGATTTCACCATCGAACGGAAATTCAAGACACAGTTCGTTGAGCACGCATACATTGAACCTGAAGCGGTCCTCGCGGAACCTGCGGAGCAGGGGGGTGTAAAGATCACCGGGTCGGTGCAAAATCTCTTTTCCAGCCGGAGATCAGTGGCTGAGGCGCTGGGGATTTCCCTCAATCGCGTGCAAATCATCCAGTCAACCCTCGGCGGTTCCTTTGGCGGGAAAGACGAAGTGATGACGTCGATGTGCTGCCGCGCAGCACTTCTGGCAGGCAGAACCGGGAAACCAGTCAAAATGGTGAACACCCGCGAAGAATCGATGCTGGAAAGCTACAAACGGCATCCCTACGTCCTGTATTACAAGTGGGGGGCGAAAAAGGATGGTACCATCACGGCGATGGAGATCCGAGTGGTTGCTGATGGTGGTGCATATGCATCTATGAGTCCTTTTGTAACGTGGCGCTCTGTGGTTCAGGCAACAGGCCCCTACTATTGTGAGAACGTTAAGACGGACGTCTATGCTGCCTACACGAATAACAACTACACAGGCGCGATGAGGGGATTCGGTTCGCCGCAGGTTGACTTTGCCATTGAATCGATGATGGATGAACTGGCAGAAGCTGTCGGGGTGACGCCGCTGGAGATCCGTATGAAAAACGGATTTGAAGGGGGTGCGGTGACAGCGACAGGGCAGAAGTTGGCCCACACCGTCAGCTTGAAGGAGGTGCTGAGCAAAGCAGCTCAGGAGCTCGGTTTCGAAGAAAAGTGGAGGCGGTACCGCGATGCCAAAGCTGTCGCGAAGAGACGCGGTGTAGGCTTGGCATGCAGTTATCGAGGAGTGTCCCTTGGCGCGGAAGGGGTCGATGCGGCGCAAACCACTGTCTCTGTACAAACAGACGGAAGTGTGATTGTCTCTTCTGGCGTCACCGACATGGGGCAGGGTGCGCAGACGCAGATGGCGCAAATTACGGCCGAAGTGCTTGGCATTTCAGTCGACAGAATTCAATTCTTGAATACGAACACCAGCGGCGTGGCTGACTCTGGCCCGACAGTTGCCTCGCGCGGGACGGTGATGGGTGGATTGGCAGCCAAGAATGCGGCTGAAAAGGTGAGAGCTACGCTGCTTGAAGTCGGGTCCGAATTAACGGGCACTCCGGTGGATGCCCTCGACCTGGCAGACAACTACCTGGTGAACGAAAGAACCAATGAGCGGCTGGCGTCCTTCGGTGAGCTTACTGCGGCGTGCTTCAACAAAGGTAGGCCGATGATTGGCCTTGGCTGGCACAAGGCGCCACGAACTTCGTGGCACGAAGAGGAGGGAAAGGGCGACGCATATTTTACGTTTGTCTACGGCGCAAACGCTGCTGAAGTAGAAGTTGATACCGAAACAGGCAGAGTGAATGTGATCGACTTCGTGTCTGTCCACGATGTTGGCAAGGCAATCAATCGTGCGATGGTGACAGGTCAGATGTGCGGTGGCGTGGCAATGGGGCTTGGCTATGGACTGCTGGAAGAATTTGAAATCGAGGCTGGCATTCCCAAGCAACTGAACTTTGATGAGTATTTGATTCCGACATCAATGGATGTCCCGCGGATCAAAACGGTCATCGTGGAGAATGAGGATCCAGCAGGGCCCTTTGGGGCGAAGTCAGTTGGGGAGCCGACGAATGAACTCGCTGCTCCGGCAATCGTTAATGCAATCTACAACGCTACCGGGAAGCGTGTCTACGAGATTCCCGCTAATCTTGAGCGCGTGTTCCTTGGCCATAAGCTCACACGTCATGACAAAAGGGGGTCGGAGCAGAAGAATGCGTTCGATGCGGTGATGGTTGAGTCGTGCAAAGTCCGGGGAGGAAGCGAATGAGGCCGTTCGAATACTATTCCCCGAGAACTCTGTCTGAAGCGTGCAACCTCCTTGCCGAGGGTGAGCCCGATTCGAAGATCCTTGCAGGCGGGACCGACGTGTTGGTGGAAATGCGAAAATCGAGTGCCTGGTCATCGAAAGCGATTGTCGATATCACTCGGATACCTTCGTTAAGGGGCATCGGAGAGTCAGGAGATTGGATCATCATCAAACCGCTGACAACGCACACGGAGGTGCTTCATTCAGATCTTGTTAGAACACATGCCCCATTGCTACAGACTGCAGTCTCCACCATTGGCTCGCCTCAGATTCGTAACCGGGGCACCGTTGGTGGCAACATCATGAATGCGGCAGCATGCGCCGATACCGTGCCTCCTCTCATCGCTCTGGATGCAGAAATCATGCTGAAGTCTACCAGCGGGGAGCGCGTCATTGCGCTCTCGGAGTTCTTTGTCAAGCCCTATGTCACGGTCGCACGGCGTGATGAGATCCTTGTGGAGGTTCGGTTTCCAAAGCTTCCAGCCAATGCTCGAAGTTCTTTCGTCAAGCTGGGAAGACGCAACGCTCTATCGATCGCTCGATTGAGCGTTGCAGCAGTGGTGTGCAAGGATGAAGCCGGAGTGGTGACTGATGCCCGCATAGTCCCCGGCGCTGCGTTCCCGAGGTGGCAGAGAGTTCCAGAGGCAGAGAAGTTGCTCATTGGCCAGAAGCCATCGAAAGAACTCTTAGTTGAGGGGGGGAAGAAGGTCTCTGAGGTTATGATTTCGTTCACCGGTAGACGGTGGTCGACAGAATACAAGGAACCCGTGATTGCCGTACTGGTTCGCCGGGCGTTGGAGGCATGCGAATGATGAAGAGCATTGTCATCACGACAACTATCAACAAGAGAAAGCACGAACTGGAAGTCCATCCCAACACGACGCTCCTGGACCTCTTGCGCGACGAGCTGGGCCTGACCGGCACAAAGCGAGGTTGTGAGGCTGGCGAGTGTGGTGCTTGCACCATTCTCATGAACGGACAGGCGGTGAATTCTTGCCTTGTGCTTGCCCCGCAGATTGATGGCCAAGAAATCCTCACGATAGAAGGTCTGGCAGATGGGGACAAACTCCATCCTCTCCAGGAGTCTTTCCTTGACCACGATGCTGTTCACTGCGGCTTCTGCACACCAGGCATGCTGATGAGCGCAAAAAGTCTGCTTGACAGGAACGCAAGCCCCACGGAACTGGAGGTTCGCACCGCCATATCGGGCAACCTATGCCGGTGCACCGGTTATCAGCAGATCGTCGATGCAGTACTGGAGACGGAACCAGTGAAACGTGAGACGTGAAAGCGGTGTGTCGTCCTGGAAAAAGTTGACAGGTTAGGCTAACCAGTCAACAGGAGACAGGACGATGGAAAAAGTCATTCGTCGTTACAGTTCAGCATTTAAGCAAGCAGTAGTTGCGG